>CADCUT010000109.1 GCA_902805975.1 uncultured Rubrobacteraceae bacterium
GGGCGAGAAGGGTCAGGAAGGCTATCCAGACGTCCGGGCTCGTCAGCAGATCCACTAGTTGCCCCACCTCTCCTCTTCGCCGCTCGTGCCGTGGCCCCCAACACTACTACATACCACCCGTCGTCCCGCACGAGACCGCGCCGGTTACCGATCTCGCCAGCCCCCCGGGCCAGGCCCGACGGCGCGCCAGAACCCCCGAGAGGAGAGGGATCGGGGGCCGAGCCGCGCCGGCCCTCAGGCGGAGGTCACGCGCCGCCGGATAATCGAAATCGCTGTGTGCCGCACGTTCTCAACCTACGCGCTCGGCGGGCCGGAAGAGGATCCCGGCACAGAGTCAGGCCCGTAGGCCGCGCGCCATCTCGCCACGAACTCCTCGTCGTCCTCCGTGCGCTCGCGGGGAAGCCCGTCGTCGGTAAAGAAGGGCCCCACGATGCTCTCGGAGCCGAAGTGCTCCACGGGACGCAACAGACCAGGCTCGTCTAAGCTCCCGACGGTGAGGTCCATCTTCTCCCCGTCGTCCAGGTACTCGAACGTCAGCGGCGTGCCGCACTCCCGGCAGAAGCCGCGGCGCGCGATCTCCGAGGACTTGTAGTAGGCCGGTTCGCCCCTCTCCCACCGCAACTCCCGCCTACCGACCGCGACGAACGCCGCGAACAGGTTACCGAGGGCCTTCTGGCACATCCGACAGTGGCAGTAGTACGCGTCTGTGCTCGCGGTCCGCGCCTCATAACGCACAGCCCCGCACTGGCACCCACCCTGCACGGTCAACGTCTCTTCGCCCAAAGATCCTCCCGAACAAATCTCCTGAAACCTGGAACCCGAAGCCTGAGACCTCTAAGACACCTGCTCCATCTCCGGCTCGGGGGGCGGCGCGGCCTCCCTCCTCGCGTACGAGAGGCACCTGGGGCCGAGGATCTGCTTCAGCTCCGCGTGCAGATCCGAGGAGTCCTCCACGTCGAAGACGCGCTCTTCCAGGCCATCGCCCGGGGATACGAGGAAGACGGGGCTTGCGCCCGGGTGCTTCGCGAGCAGGCCGAACGCCTCCTCGGCGGACGCCCTCGGCAGCCCGACAAAGCAGGAGGCGTCGAGGTAGACGGGGTCGGGGCCGGGCTCGAGGTGGAGCTCCTCCATCTCCATGGCGATGATGCGCGGGATGCCCTCCTTGCGCTCCACACGCCCCTTGACCTTGAGCACGGCGTCCTCGCGCACGCACTCTGCGCACTTGGCAAAGACCCTCGGGAAGACCATCACCTCCGCAAGACCGCGGGTGTCGTCGAGCTGGAGCATGCCCATCATGTCGCCCTTGCGCGTCGTGTTCGTCCTGACGCTCGTCGCGAGCCCCCCCACCCACACCATCGCCCCGTCCCTGCAATGGTCGAGGTCGGAGACGGTCGTGTCCGTGTGCTTCTTGAGCTTGTGCAGCACGGGCCGCAGGGGGTGGTCCGAGACGTACAGACCTAAAGTCTCCTTCTCCCACTCCAGCGTCTCGCGGCGGTCGTCCTCGATCTCCGGGAACACGGGCTTCGGCGGCGCTATCTCGGCGTCGTCGAACATCGAGAACTGGTCCTCGCAAGCCCCCTTGAGACCCTTCGTAGACCGCTCGACGGCCTTCGCGTGCACGGCGACCATGGCAGACCGCGAGGGGCCGACGTTGTCGAAGGCGCCGCACTTTATGAGCGACTCGATGGTGCGCTTGTTGTAGGTCGAGCAGTCGACCCGCTCGCAGAAGTCGAAGATGTCGGCGAAGGGGCCGCCCGCCTCCCGCGCGGCCTGTATCGCCTCTACCGTGTTCTCCCCGACGTTCTTTACCGCAGACAGCCCGAACCTTATGGTGTTCCCCACGACCGTGAACCGGCGGCCGCTCTCGTTCACGTCCGGCGGCAGCACCTCTATCTTCATCGCCCGCGCCTCGGCCACGTACTGCGGCACCCGGTCTTTGGTGTTCATGACGCTGCTCATGAGCGCCGCCATGTACGCCTCGGGGTAGTGGGCCTTGAGGTACGCGGTCTGGAAGGCGAGAAACGAGTAGCACGCGCTGTGGCTCTTGTTGAACGAGTAGCCGCCGGCCTTCTCCATCCAGTTCCAAAGCTCGTCGGCGACGTCCGGGGAGACGTCGTTCGCCGTGCAGCCCTCCATGAACTTGTCTTTCAGGGTGGCGAGCATCGCCGCGTTCTTCTTGCCGATGGCCTTGCGCAGCGTGTCCGCCTGGCCCGGGGTGAAGCCGCCGAGGAGCTTGCTGATCTCCATGAGCTGCTCTTGGTACGCCGCGACCCCGTACGTCGGCTCCAGAATGGGCTTCAAGCGCTCGTCGCGGTAGTCGACGCTCTCTGGGTCGTGCTTGCCCTTCTTGAAGGTCGGGATGTAGTCCATAGGTCCCGGCCGGTACAGCGCGTTCAGCGCGACGAGGTCGTCGAAGCGGTCCGGGCGGACCTCCTGGAGCATCCGCTGCATCCCCCCGGACTCGAACTGGAAGACCCCGAACGTGTCGCCGCGGGCAAACATCTTCAAGGTCTTCTCGTCGTCGAGCGGGATGTTCTGGATGTCCACCTCCTCGCCCGTGTTCTGCCGGATCGTCTCCAGCGTCTCCTCTATGACGTCGAGGTTGCGCAGGCCCAGGAAATCCACCTTGAGCAAGCCCAACGCCTCCACGTCGCTCATCGGGTGCTGGACCATGACGGAGTCGGTGTCCTTGACGCGCTGGAGGGGAACGATATCCGTGAGGCGTTCTTCCGAGATCACGACGCCGGCTGCGTGGGTGCCGGCGTGGCGGGCGAAGCCTTCTATCTCGAAGGCCGTGTCGAGGACCTCCCTGGCGCCCTCGTTGCCGTTGACGAACTGGATGATCTCGCGGGCCTGCCCCGGGTGCTTCTCCCCCGCCACGTACGCGCCGTCCGGCCCCTGCGTCAGCACGTCGCGCAAGGTCGTGCCGACGGGCTTGTCCGGGATAAACTTGGCGAGCTTGTCGGTGTCGGAGTACGGGTACTGGAAGATGCGCCCGGAGTCCCTGATGGCAGCCTTGGCGCCGATGGTCCCGAAGGTGATGATCTGGGCGACGTGCTCCCATCCGCCGTACTTGTCCGTGACGTACTTCATCACCTCGGAGCGCCCGGAGACCGAGAAGTCTATGTCCACGTCCGGCATGTTGATCCGGTCGGGGTTCAAGAACCGCTCGAACAGCAACGAGTAGTGCAGGGGGTCGAGGTCCGTGATCCCGAGGGCGTAGGCCACGATGGACCCGGCGGCCGACCCGCGCCCGGGCCCGACCGCGATCTTCCGATCCTTCGCGTACTTGACGAAGTCCCACACGATAAGGAAGTAGTCGGCGAACCCCATCTTCCCGATGGTCGAGAGCTCGAACTCCAGGCGCCCCTGCACCTCGGTCCCCCTCGCCCGCTCCCCATACCGCGCCCGTAGCCCCCGCTCGCACTGCTCGCGCAGGTACTGGTCGGCCGTGTACCCCTCGGGTTTCGGGAAGTTGGGCAGCCTGGTCTTGCCGAGCTCTATGCCGATGTCCTCGACGCTCTCGACGACCTTGAGGGTATTCGAGAGCGCCTCGGGCTGGTCCGGGAAGATGCGGGCCATCTCCTCGATGCTCTTGACGTAGAATTCCTCGCCGTGAAAGCGCATCCGGTTCTGGTCGTTAAAGAACTTGCCCGTGCCGATGCACAGGAGCGCGTCGTGCATCTTGGCGTCGTGCTTGGTGGTGTAGTGGGAGTCGTTGGCGGCGATCAGGTCGAGGCCGGTCTCCTTGTGCAGCTTTACGAGCCCCTCGTTGACCCGCCGCTGCTCGGGAATGCCGTGGTCCTGCATCTCGAGGTAGACGGCGTCGAAGATCTCACCGTACTCGTTGAGCAACCCCCGCGCCTCGTCCAAGCGCCCCTCGAGGATCCGGGTCGGCACCTCGGCGGAGAGGCACCCGGAGAGGCAGATGATGCCCTCCCCGTGCTTCCTGAGCGTCTCCATGTCCACGCGCGGCTTGTAGTAGAAGCCTTCGAGAAAACCCGCCGTAGAGAGCTTCATCAGGTTCCTGTACCCGGCTGCGGTCCGGGCGATGAGCGTCAGGTGGTAGTAGGGGGCGCGGCTCCGGTCGCGCCTATCGGCGGTGACGTAGACCTCGCACCCGACGAGCGGCTTGATGCCGGCGTCCTTGGCCTCCTTGTAGAACCGGACGGCCCCGTACATCACCCCGTGGTCCGTGAGCGCAAGCCCCGGCATGTTCTGCTCTTTGGCGAAGGAGACGAGGTCTTTGATGCGGCTCGCCCCGTCGAGCATCGAGTACTCCGAGTGACAGTGCAGGTGCGCGAAAGCGCCCGACCCTCCCGACAAAAGCCCTCCCTCGCTCGTGCTCCCGGCGACGCCCGGAAAGGACGCCGCCGGTCGCCTGTTCTCCCCGTCGATCCATCCTCGACCCGGCTACTATACGAGACGACCCCACCGGCTGGCAAGGCCACCTGAAGTAGAAGGTGAGGCTAATTTTGCAGGACTTTTCAGAGGAGATTTCAGGTCACAGGTTTCAGGTTTCAGCTAGATATGCGGTGCGCAGCGGCGGCCCGTGGTCGCATATTGTGGTTTGAGGGAGAGTGTTTTAATCCCCCGATTACGTTGTTCCGGAGAACGCCGGGCCGGTCGAAAGAAAATCTTCCCTGGTACCTGAAGCCTGATGCCTGAAACCTACTCTTCTTCGTCCTTCCACAGAAACCAGTTTATGGCGATCTGGGCGCTCAGGACGGCTAAGAGGAGTGCGAAGACGCCGTTCTGGAGGTCGTGGCTGTAGGCGGTGTAGACGACGAGGGCTGAGGAGATTGCGAGGGCTGCGACGACGAAGAGGAGGGTGACGCCGAGCACGGCGACACGGAAGGCCCGTCGGACGAGGCCCTCGCGGCGGGGTTCATTGTGCGGCAGGTCAGCGCCGCGGGCCACGAGGGGATCAGTCCTTTGATCCGGAGGATTTGGACGATGCCGCCGGCTTCTCCGCGGACTTCTCCGCGGACTTCTCCGCGGACTTCTTGTCCTTGGTGTCCGACTTGGAGTCGCCGTTGGTGGATGCGGCGGGCTCCTTGGGGCCCTTCTTGGAGCTGTAGTCCGTGGAGTAGAAGCCAGAGCCCTTAAAGGAGATGCCGACCGGCTGGAGGACCTTGCGGACCGGGGCCCCGCACTCGATGCAGGTGGTCAGGGGGTCGTCCGACATCTTCTGCATCACGTCAAAGACGTGATCGTTCTCGCACTTGTACTCGTAGATCGGCATCCGGCCTCCATCTGACAGCTCGCAACGGAGGGAATTATACCGCCCGGGGGATGTTTGGTCCGCCGCTACTCGGGACGGCGGCGCGGGTCGAGCTCGCCGGAGTCGAAGTCCTGCCGCATGTTCTCGTGGGCCGTTTCGAGGAGCTTGGGGTTCTGCAGGATCTCCTCTACCTCTGCCGGCGAGGCGTTGCGGCGCACGTACTCCTCTTGCGTCACCTCACGCAGGGTGGCACCCTCCCCGATCCTGTGCACGATGTACCCGATGACCCTCTCCTCCCGCGCGGAGCGCTTGTTCGTGCTGAACAACCGCTGCCAGAAGGACCGTTTCTCCTGCTCCTCAGCCATGACCGTACTCCTCTCGCCCCGTCTCAGGGACAGCGCCCGCCACGGCCTTCAGTATAGCGAGTCGGGGAGCCCGGTATCAAAAACCGCGCCCCCCGACGCCAAATCTCCGGGTCATGCCCCGTCGACCGGTGAACCCGACGCCGGGGCGGCTCCCAGGGAGGTGAACGTCCGCGCGAGCCCGGGCCACTTCGTCGCACGGTGCCTCGCCCAAGCGCAGGCAGGAGGCACCTGCCAGAGAGGGTAGCGGGAAGATCCGAGCCCCCTCCCCGCGCATCAGCCCTTATACGTGCTGGCAGCAGAGGTTCTCAGAACGCGGACATCAAGCGCCGGAGGCGAGATCTTCCAGGGCCGTCCCTGAGATCCGGTACACCGTCCAGTCGTCCATCGGGACGGCGCCGAGCTTTCTGTAGAACCCTATCGACGGCTCGTTCCAGTCGAGCACCCACCATTCGAGCCGTCCGCAGTCGCGCTCCCTGGCGAGCCGCGCCAGGCGGACCAGCAGTTTTCTCCCGATCCCGGCGCCCCGGAACTCGGGCTTCACGTAGAGGTCTTCAAGGTAGATTCCGGGCTTGCCGAGGAACGTCGAGAAGTTGTGGAAGAAAAGCGCGAAGCCGGCCGGGGCACCGTTATGCTCGGCGATCAGGACCTCCGCGTACCGGCGCCCTCCGAAAAGGTTCTCCCGCAACCCCTCCTCGGTAGCCACGACCTCGTCGGAGAGCCTCTCGTACTCGGCGAGCTCGCGGACGAGCGAGAGGATGAGCGGGACGTCTTCTCCGGTAGCTTCCCGGATCCGGGTTCCGGCCACCCTGGGCTAGACTCGGACGCCGACGAGCTCTTCGGCGATCTGAACGGCGTTTGTGGCAGCGCCCTTGAGCAGGTTGTCCGAGACGCACCAGTACTGCACGACGTTGCCCTCGACCCGCACCCGGCCAACGAACGTGTTCGGGTCGCCGGCGGCCTCGAGCGGCGTCGGGAAGTCGTCGGCATCGCCGGAGAAGGTTACGCCGGGGGCGGAGGAGAACGCTTCGAGGACCTCTTCGAGGCTGGTCTCCCGCGCGAGTTCGACGTAGACGCTCTCGGAGTGGCCCGTGTGGACGGGGATGCGGACCGCTGTCGCGTGGACCTCGAGGTCTGGGAGGCCCATGATCTTGCGCGTCTCCAATCGCATCTTGGTCTCTTCTGTCGTGTACCCGTCGTCACCCACACCCCCGATGAGCGGGATGGCGTTGCGGTCTATGGGCTTCGGGTAGACGCCCTCGCGCCCGTCTTCGAGCGCCTCCACCCCGCCGCGGCCCGAGCCGGAGACCGCCTGGTAGGTCGAGACGACCACCTTCTCGAGGCCGAACTCGCGGGCGAGCGGGGCGAGCGTGACGACCATCTGGATGGTGGAGCAGTTGGCGTTGGCGATCAGGCCCTCGTGGTCCTTGGCCGCCTGGGCGTTGACCTCGGGCACGACGAGCGGCACGTCCGGGTCGAGCCTGAAGTCGCTGCCGTTGTCTATGACGACTGCGCCCCTGGAGATCGCCTCCCCCGCGAGCTGGACCGCGGCGCCCTTCTCGCCCTCGGTGCCGGCGAAGAAGGCGATATCAACGCCCTCGAACGCCTCGGGCTCCGCCACCCCGACCTCGAAAGGCTCGCCGGCGAGCGTCGCGGTCCTCGCGCTGCGGGCGAGTATTCGAAGGTCTTTGAGGGGGAAGTTCCGGCGTCCTAGCTCGGCGACGATCCGGTCCCCGACCAGCCCCGCTCCGACCACTGCTACCGTGTATCCTTCACCCATCTTAGGCCTCCCTTTCTGTCTATCAGTCGTCTTGCAGCGCCCTGTGGGCGATGTCCAGCAGGTCCCAGACAACGCCGCTCGCGGTGCGCTCCGGGCCGGCGCCCGGGCCGCGCACGGTGAGGGTAACATCCGAGTAGCGGCGCGTGCGGAAGTCGAAGACGTTCTCGGGACCGCTTATGGGTCCGAACGGGCTCTCGACCGGGGTCTCCGCGAGGCCCACCGACACGGAACCCTCCTTCGGTATGCGCGTCAGGTAGCGGAGCATGTGGCCCGGTTCCACCGCCGTCATGCGGGCGGCGAACGCCTCGTCGTGGTCGGGGAGGCGGGCCATGAACTCGTCCAAGTCAACGTCTTCGAGGTCTTCGGGGACGAGGGACTCGTACGGGATCTCCCCGGGCTCGATAGAGCGACCCATCATGCGGGCGAGGATGATCGCCTTGCGGGCGACGTCGAGCCCCGAGAGGTCGTCGCGGGGGTCGGGCTCGGCGTAGTGGAGGTCCACCGCCTCGCGGACGGCTTCTGAGAAGGATCTCCCCGCCTCCACCGCGCTCATCACGAAGCCAAGAGTTCCGCTTGGACTGGCCTGTATCTCGAGGATCTCGTCACCCGTCTCGATCAGGCCACCTAGAGTCGAGATGATCGGCATCCCGGCGCCCACGGTGGCCTCGTGCCAGAGCCTGTCCGGCACCTCGTTGACGAGCCGCTCGTACTGGGCCGTGCTCCCCGAGAGCGGTCCCTTGTTGGAGAGCACGAGGTAGGACCCGTTCTCTATCCCGATCAGATCCAGATCAAACGTCCCCCCGTGCACCGCCACGTCCACCACGACCCGCGTAAACCCCGGCTCGGGCTCCGAGCGCAGGACGTCCTCGAGCGGCTCGGTACCGAGGTCGGAGAGCCGACCGCCGTCCTCCTTGAGCCTGACGGCCTGGGGTAGCAAGTCCTCGCCGACGAGCGCCCCCGAGGTGTCGGAGACGGCCCGGTAGCGGACTTCGATGTTGCGGCGTTCGAGCCAGCGCTTGCGTTCTTCGAGCACGATCTGGGCGACCGCGCGCCCTACGTGACCTAGGCCTATCTGGACGATCTCAAGCCGCCTCAAGCGACCTCCTCGACCCCGGCGTCCGCCGTTACCAGGGAACCGTGCAGCAGGCGCAGGGCGTCCTCGCCCCGCTCACCGTTCACGACGAAGACGAGGCCCGCGGAGGCGAAGCCGGCGTGCAAAAAGCGGATCTTGGCCTTCCTGAGCAGGCGCAGGCCGAGCTTGAGGTCCCTCTCTGAGGGAGATCCGATACACACGACCATCGCCGTCTCGCTGCGGCGGCCGTTGGCGCAGGGTATCTCCATCGGCACTTTGCGCCGCAGCGCTACGCACCGGACGCCGTCGCCGTCGGCGAAGTCGGCCGAGATGCGCGTGCCGGGCGTCTCCGGGGCGAAGGTGTTGCGCACGCGCACCGTCATCCTGGCCTCGGCGGCGGGCTCCATCGTCTTGTGGTGGAGAACCTTGGCGCCCAGGCCCGCAAAGGTGTGCGCCTCGTGGTAGGAGAGGCGGGGCATGAGCATCGCGTCCGGGACCAGGCGCGGGTCCGCGTCCAGCACGCCGTTTACGTCCGACATGATCCAGACCTCAGAGGAGCCGAGCGCGCGCCCGATCACGGTCGCAGAAAGGTCGGATCCACCCCTCCCGAGCGTGGTCGGGGAGCCGTCGGGCGCCCGCCCGACAAAGCCGGGGACGACCGCAACCCCTCCCCCGCCTAAGACCGGCGCTATGTACCGGGAGCACCGCCTCTCGGTCTCGTCCACGTCGACCTCGGCCTCGTCGAAGCGCCGGTCGGTGGCTATGGGGTCGGCCGCGACCACCTCAGCGGGTACGCCGGCCCTCGCTATGGCGCCCGCGAGGACCTCCGCCGATAGGCGCTCGCCGAAGACCGCGATGCCGGCCCGGCGGGCCTTCACGCTCTCCGCCGGACGCTCTATCGTCT
Source organism: uncultured Rubrobacteraceae bacterium (assembly GCA_902805975.1). Taxonomy (GTDB): domain Bacteria; phylum Actinomycetota; class Rubrobacteria; order Rubrobacterales; family Rubrobacteraceae; genus Rubrobacter_D. The sequence goes on from CADCUT010000109.1 coordinate 9,343, forward strand.
CGACGAGCTCGTCTAGAAGCGCGAGGACCCGCCGCTCGACCTCCGCCCGGCGCTCCGGCGCGACGACCTCGCGTACGGCCCGCAAGTGCCTCTCGGCGAGCGCCCCTCGCAGCTCCCCGGCCACCACTCCGTCCCGGTCCACGACGCCTGCGGCGTGGCCGAGCAGGAGGTTCGTGACGCCGCTCATCGCGGAGACGACGACGGCCACGGGCCGCTCGCGGGCGGCCTCGGCGGCGATGGAGGCGGCGCGGCCAAACGCCGCGCCGCCCCCGACGGAGGTGCCGCCGAACTTTATTACGAGGGGGTTCGCGCTTGCCGGCCCCTTCATGCCCCGTTCAGCGCCTGGTCGAGGTCGTAGAGGATGTCGTCGATGGACTCGAGGCCGACGGAGAGGCGGACGTAGTCGTCCGTAACACCCGTGGAGCGCTGCTCCTCGGCGGAGAGCTGGGAGTGGGTCGTGGAGGCCGGGTGGATGACCAGGCTCTTGGCGTCCCCGATGTTGGCGAGGAGGCTGTGCAGCTCGAGCCGGTTGATAAACGCCTTGCCGGCCTCAAGCCCACCCTCTATGCCGAAGCCCAGGATGGCGCCGAACATCCCCCCGCGGTGGTACTTCTTCGCCGTCTCGTAGCCCGGATGGTCCGGGAGGCCGGGGTAGTTGACCCAGGTCACCTTCGGGTGGGCCTGGAGGAACTCGGCGACGGCCATCGCGTTCTGGGAGTGGCGCTCCATGCGCAGGGGCAGCGTCTCGAGGCCCTGCAGGAAGAGGAAGGAGTGGAACGGGGAGAGGGCCGGGCCGTAATCCCGGAGCATCTGGACGCGGGCCTTCAAGATAAACGAGAGCTCGCCGAGGGTCGGGTAGATCTCGAGCCCGTGGTAGGACGGGTCGGGCTCCGTAAAGCCGGGGAACCGGCCGTTGTCCCAGGGGAACTGGCCGCCGTCGACGATCACGCCGCCAATGGAGGTCCCGTGCCCCCCGATAAACTTGGTCGCCGAGTGGACCACGATGTCCGCCCCGTGCGAAAGCGGGTTGACGAGGTAGGGCGACGGCACGGTGTTGTCCACGATAAGCGGGACGCCGGCTTCGTGGGCGACGGCGGCCACGGCTTCTATGTCCAGAGTATGAAGCGCCGGGTTGCCGACGGTCTCCGCGTAGACGGCCTTTGTCTTGTCCGTGATCGCCTGGCGGATGTTCTCGGGGTCGGTCGAGTCGACGAACTTGACGTTTATACCTATTTTGGGAAGCGTGTAGTGGAAGAGGTTGTAGGTGCCGCCGTAGAGGGCCGCGGCCGAGACGATCTCATCCCCCACGCCCGCGAGGTTGAGGATCGCCAGCGTCTCCGCGGCCTGCCCGGAGGCGACCGCGAGGGCACCTACACCCTTCTCGAGCAGCGCCATGCGCTGCTCGAAGACGTCGGTGGTCGGGTTCATGATGCGGGTGTAGATGTTGCCCGGCTCGGCAAGCGAGAACAGGTTCGCCGCGTGGTCGGCATCGTTAAAGACGTATGAGGTGGTCTGGTAGATCGGGACCGCCCGCGCCGTCGTCGTCGGGTCGGGCTCCTGCCCCCCGTGCAACGCCAGCGTGTCGAACCCGAGGTCGCGCTCCGCCGCCTGGTTCTCCGTGGTATCCATCTCGTCGCTCCTTTTTGTCTGGGTTTCAGGTTCTAGGTTTCAGGTCTTGGTTATGAACGGTTTTACCGCCTCCGCGAGTTCGGTCCAGTCCTTGAGGAAGGCGTCGTGGCCGCTTAGGGTGTCTATCTCGGCGTAGCGGGCTCTGGCTCCGGCGTCGCTGGCCCTCTCCGCCGTGTCCCTGACCTCGCTCGCGGGGAAGAGCCAGTCGCTGGTGATGCCGACGAAGAGGAGGTCGGCCGAGACGCGGGAGAGGGCCTCCCCCACCGACTCGTAGCCGCCCGCGACGTCGTACAGGTCCATGGCGCGGCTCAGGTAGAGGTAGGAGTTGGCGTCAAAGCGGCCCGTAAGGTCGCGGCCCTGGTAGTGGAGGTAGCTCTCTATCTCGAGCCGGCCGCCGAACTCCGGGTAGAGCGCGGGGCGTCCGGCGGGCCTGCGGCCGAAGCGTTCCCACTGGCCGGGGGCGCTCTGGTAGGTCATCATGCCGGCCATGCGGGCGATGGCGAGGCCCTCTTCCGGGGTTCTTCCCGTGCCGTAGTACGAGCCGTCCTGCCAGTTCGGGTCCGCCATGATGGCGCGGCGCCCGATCTCGCTCATCCCAACGCCCTGCGGGCCCAAAGCACCCGTCGCCGCGACGGGCGCGGCCTTCTCGACAAAGTCCGGGAACTCGACGGCCCACTCGAGCGCCTGCTGGCCCCCGATGGAGCCGCCGATGACGAGCGCCAGGCGGCGCACGCCGAGGTCGTCGAGCAGACGCCTCTGGGCGCGGACCATGTCCCGGATCGTCACGATCGGGAAGCTCGCGCCGTAGGGCTCACCCGTCTGGGGGTCTACAGAGGCCGGGCCCGTGCTGCCCGCGCAGCCGCCGAGTACGTTCGAGCAGACGACAAAGTATTCTTCGGTGTCTATGGGCCGCCCCGGTCCGACCATCGGGTCCCACCAGCCGCCGCGCCGGTGGCCGGCGGAGGGTCCCCCCGCCGCGTGCGAGTCGCCCGTCAGGGCGTGGGTCAGCAGGACGACGTTATCCGCACGCCCGTTCAGGACGCCCCACGTCTCGTAGGCGAGGGTCACGTCGGCGAGGTTTCCGCCAAGCTCGGGCTCGAACAAGCCGATGGCGTGGTGGTGGATGCCGGGAAGGGCCGGGGCCTGGCTAGCGCCGGCCCCCGGGTCTAGTGTCATACTCAGCGGTAATACAGCCTCCTTCTCTCTCGTCGGGTCCTACGCCTCGGCGTCCGTCCGGGCCCAAGCCCAGAGGTCCGCCCCTCGCGCAACCCGCCCGTAGAAGAGGCTGCCCACCCCTCCCCACATCTTCCGGGACGGTAATGGCCGTCCCGCTGGACTTGGCACCTCGCGAAGAGAAGTCTCCGCCGGTTGCCGCGGTTTCTCGGGGCCAGTTCCCTCCACCGCTCTCGATGCGAGTTCGCGCTACGCAGGGATGCTAAACAAGCGGGGCCCCGCCGTCAAGGGCGGATCACTATCGCCGGGCGAAGGGGAATCGCACGGCGACCCAGGCGTTCTGGTACCGGTCCAGCCCCAGCCCCCGGGCCGCGCGCGGCGTCAGGTCCACGCCGGCGGGGTTGAGCACCTTCCGGCCGAACTGATCCTTGCCGTTGTTGTAGTTCCTGTAGTAGGCCGCGCGCGCCTCGGGGATGCATCGCGGAAGGTCGGACCAATCGTCGCGCTTCTTGCCCGTCCGCCAGTAGTTGTCGCGGATATTCCACGGGCCTACTTCCTTGATCCTGGGCCGGATGGTCTTCTTGCCGCGCATGATGGGCACCTCGGGCCGGTCCCCGAACTTGAGCGCCCGGTGGGGCAGGGCGGCCTCGAAACGGGTGTAGCCGTCGTACTGGGTGGCGAAGACCCTGTCGCAGACGAGCGCGCGTCGCCCCCCCTTGCTCTCGACCACCCGCCCTGATCCGTCCTCATAAGCCTCCGCCACCTCGGCCCGCCAGCGCTCGTCCACCCACGCCGAGAGGCGCTCCGAATCGGCCAGAAACGCCGCGATCCCGTCCTTCGTCTCCTCGACGGCCGAGGAGACCGCCTCGTCGTAGTCGGAGGCGGCTATCTTGCCCGAGACCTCGCGGTCGGGGAGCGCGCGGTTGGTGGCGACTATCTCCTCGCTCTCGGCGTACTCCTTCGCGAGCCGCTCGTTCTCCGCGCGCACGAGGGATAGGACTCTCTGCATCTTCCGGTCGTCGAGGTCGAACGTCCTCCGGAAATCCTGGATGTTCTCATCTTCTGAGAGGAGGTAGGAGATCACGGGCTTCTCCGGGTCGGCGTAGGCCGAGTACTCCCGCCCCCCGGCGTCCCCCGCCTGGGCCAAACCCCCGGCGACGCACAGCGCCAAGCACGGCGCCACGAGCCGCCTGCCGCGCCCACCGGTGCCGAGCGATGCCACTAGGCGCCCCAACGGACGCGTCAAAAGAGATCTCATGGAGCCCCCTCCACTGCCACGGGCCTAACGACCTGACAGGGCCAATGTTACCCGCGGATCCTCCCTCGGTCAAAACCCGAGGAGAGCGGCCGGGTTCATTAACCCATTTGGGCAGAAAAAGCTACTCGATCCGGGCGATGTACCAGCCCGGAGCCGCTGTTACTTTGCGAGTAGGCACGGTGGAAGTCCCTAGCGGAACCCGTGGTGGGGTAGGCGTGACGGGCCCCCGCCAGCGGCCAGACGGACTTCCTGGGCGACGACAGCGTCACCCGGAGGTTCAACGTCTGCCAAGTAGAGGCGCCAACAATGGAGGCCCGGGTAGAGCATCGTTGCCCGGGCCTCCGCTGTGCCTTCCGAAGGTGCGAGGCTCACCGGCCCCGGACGGCTGAATCCTTCTCAGTACGCGCGGGCGAAGACGGCCGTCTTGCCGGGGCGGCCCGAGACCAGGTCTTCCCCCTCCTGGCGCTCGAAGGGCAGCAGGCGGATGGTGGCCTTGGTGTCTTCTTTGATCTTCTGCTCGGTCTCGTCGGTACCGTCCCACGGGGCGACGACGAAGCCGCGCTTCTCGGCGATGATCTCCTTGAACTCGTCGTAGCTCTCGGCCTGGCGGGTGTTCTCGTGCCGGAACGCGGAGGCCTGGCGGAGCATGTTCTCCTGGATCTCCTCCATGAGGTCCCGCAATCGGCCCGGCAACTCCTTTCTATCTACGAACTCCTTCTCCCGCGTGTCACGCCGAACCAGGACGGCCTGGCCCTTCTCGATGTCTTTGGGACCTAACTCGACGCGCACCGGGACGCCGCGCAGCTCGTGCTCGTTGAACTTCCAGCCCGGCGAGTGCTCCTCATCGAGGTCGACCTCCATACGAAGGCCGGCGTCTTTTAGCTCCGCGTAGAGCGCCTCGGCCTCGCGGCGCACCTCGCCCTTGTTGTTGCCGCGCCAGATCGGGACGATCACCGCCTGCGTCGGGGCGATTCTGGGCGGCAGCTTCAGGCCCCGGTCGTCGCCGTGGACCAGGATCAGGCCGCCTATGGTCCTCGTCGAGAACCCCCACGACGTCTGGTACGGGCGGACCCGCTCCTGCTGCTCGTCAAGGAAAGTGATGTCGAAGGCCTTTGCGAAGTTCTGGCCGAGGTCGTGGCTCGTCGCCGCCTGCAGCGCTCGTCCGTCCCCCATCAGCGCCTCGCACGTGAACGTCTCGACAGCACCCGCGAATCGCTCCGAGGGGCTCTTCATGCCCGTAAGGACGGGGATGGACATCGCCTCGTGGAAGCAGTCCTGGTAGATGTTTAGCATCTGCAGAGTCTCGGCGCGGGCCTCCTCGGCGGTGGCGTGGACCGTGTGGCCCTCCTGCCAGAGAAACTCCGAGGTGCGGAGGAAGGGACGGGTCACCTTCTCCCAGCGCAGGACGTTGCACCACTGGTTTATTAGGATCGGGAGATCTCGGTAGCTCTGGATCCAGTTCTTGTAGAAGTCGCAGATGATGCTCTCGCTCGTCGGCCTGATGGCGAGCCGCTCCTCGAGCTCCTCCCTCCCCCCTATCGTCACCCAGGCGAGCTCGGGGTCGAAGCCCTCGACGTGCTCGGCCTCTTTCTTCAGGTAGCTCTCGGGGATGAGAAGCGGGAAGTACGCGTTCTTGTGGCCGGTCGCCTTGAAGCGGTCGTCGAGGTCGCGCTGGACGCGCTCCCAGATCTCGAACCCGTAGGGCCGTATGGCGAAGGTCCCACGGACCGGCCCGTAATCCGCCAGCTTCGCCATCCTGACGAGCTGCAGGTACCACTTGCTCGGGTCCTCGCTCTTCTTCGTAAGCTTCTCGACCGCCTCGGCCATTCGGACGCTCCTCTCCTGATGCAAACTCGGGTGGAGGAGAGTATAGCGTCCGGTCCCCGGGCTATTGCTCTATACCGCCCTCCGGGATTGCAGTCGGCATCCCCTCGTTCACCAGAGCCTCGCCGGAGCGCCGCCACATGACCCACCCGAGAAGAACCCATCCCGTGTTTGTGACCAACTCCGGCATATGCACGATCAGCAGGGTGACGGCCCCCTCCTGTATGGCATGCGGGAGATGCTGCACGGGGAGGCCGGAGCGGATCAAGACCATCCGCAACACCGTCCCGGCGAACAGGACCACCAGCGGAAGCATGCTCCACGGTCCGAGGGCCTGTGTTCGCGCCACGGTGAAGCTCAGGATCAGGGCACCCACGATGAACAGAGGCACCGACAACTCGACGACGATCAAGGCCGGGTCGGTGTAGATCCCCCCGAGCCGGCCGCCGAAGGCTACCGACATCCTGTAAGTGTTGGACACCGCGTACACGAGTATTCCGACCACACTGAGGCACATGAGCCCGCCACCCCACAGGGCCAACCGGCCCGAACGCCGCGAGACCAGCGCGTACAGGCCTACCAAGGCCGTCGCGAAGAGCAGACCGCTCAGCGTACCCAACAGCTCGGGGACGATGGGATGCAACAGCACTATGAACGGAGAGTAACCGGAACCCCCGTCCTGGTACGCCAACAGGGCGTTGAAGATCGGCTCCTCCAGGAGCGCGAGGGTGAGGACGCCCAACGTCGTGGCAACGAGGGAGAAGACCGCGCCGACGATCGCCGACGCGCCACCCCAGCGGACCATGCGCGGGGAACCGGCCACGGGTATGACGAAGGTGGCGCCGGGAGCCGTCCGGGTCCGCTCGGAGGCCGCCGTCCGGAGAAGATCCAGGACAGTACGGGCCCACAGCACGGCCAGCCCGACCAGCCCCGCCCTCTCGCGCTGCGCCCGGCACAGGTCCCCGAACACCTGCGCCATCTGATGACCGTACTGGCGACGAAAATCTTTCGGGTACACCGAGAGCAACGCCTCGTAGACGCGCTCGGAACGACCCGAACCGTTGCCGCGCCCGCTCATCACGCCCCCTCCGGCAACGCCCACGGACGCTTGAGAAGCTTCTTTGCCGCCGCCGTGTTGACCAACCCGGCGAGCCGCTCGGCCTCCGCGCCCGCGACCCTCTCCCCGAAGCCGGTGATCCGGTAATAGCGCCGCCGCTGGTCGTCCATTCCAGGGTCGGGGCGCTCGTCTGACTCCTCGATAAGCCCGTCGGCCAGCATCCGCTTGATCGAACCGTACAACGTCCCGGGGCCTAGCCGCGTCTCCCCACCCGTCCGCGCCTCGACCTCCTGCATGATCCCATACCCGTGCCGCTCCTCGTCCGCGAGCGCCAGCAGTATCTGCAACACCGCCGGCGTTAGCGGCAGCAACTCCCGCGGTCCTCGTACCTCCGCCACCACGCCTCCTCAGAGTAAGTATCGACGTTCGATATATCTGTACTCGATATAATGCCGGTTGGGTGTGGCCGAGTCAAGAGCGGTTAGCATTTGCCTGGATGGCCGAAGGCGTGGACGCGCTTGCGGTCTGTGCGGTTGTCGCGTCCTTCAGAGCTTGTCCGGAGAAAATGGTCAGTTTGGGGGATACCGTCGGCCGCTGGCGGGCTCATGCTACGGGCGTCAGGAGGCAAGCAGCTGACGGAGAGAGGAGAGGACATGGTGAGAGCGGGAAAGCTGGGAGCGATGGCCGTGGTGCTGGCGGTGGCGGCGGTGGCGCTGACGGCGGGCGTGGCCCTGGCGGCGACCTTCGTCGGCAACGACGCGCCCAACACGATAGTCGGCACTGCGAATAGCGACAACATAGACGGCAGGGGTGGTGGCGACACCCTCCACGGGCAAGGCTCCGCTGATGCGGTCTACGGCGGGGACGGCGACGATCTCATCAGGGGCGGTCCAGGGGCCGACGACCCCGGCTTCGTTATAGGTCCAGGGGTCAGGGGCCTCTACGGCGGCGACGGCGACGACCGCGTCGAGGGCAACGGCGGCGACGACTTCGTAGTGGGCGGGGCGGGCGCCGACCTCCTGCTCGGCGGATCCGGCGACGACCAGATCGGCGACCCCGGGCCGGGCGCGCTGGACGACATCCGCTGCGGCGATGGGGTCGACTTCGTGGAGGCCAGCCCGGGCGATGCCGTGGCCGCGGACTGCGAGAGGGTAGAGCGTCCCTAGCGCCACGGTCTGACCAAGGGGGCCGGGGCTCTGCGGGGTCCCGGCCCTCTTTCCTTCACCGCCCCGGGTACGCGAAAGAAACCTTCCACGCGCTCGGACGAATCTTGCCCGGCCCTTGCCAGACTCTGTCAAGGGCTCTGGGGATCTTCCGCATACTCGGGTGAACAGAGAGCCGGGGGACCCACGCTGGGCCCCCCGGCATGCGTGTAGAGGATGGAGGCTGTCCGCCCGGGTGTAGGGCTACTTCTCCCGGGGCTCCACAACCGCCCTGGCCGCGTCCGAGTACTCCGAGGCATCGCGCCCGAGGGCCGAGGACTTGCCGAAGCTGGCGTAGGCCCTGTTGGTGTAGGAGCCCGCCACGACCGGCTTGACGTAGATCTTCACCGTTACCGTCCTGTCGGCCCGCAGGGTGCCGAGGCGGCAGGTCACGACACGGTCATCTATGCCGCAACTGCCGGGGACTTCCCTGCTCGTACGCGTCTTGACGAACCTGACCTTGGAGGGCAGGGGGTCCCTCATCCTGACCCCCTCGGCCCGGGTTGAGCCGTCGTTGGTGATCCTGACGGTAAAGACCTGCCGCTCGCCGACCTGCACGGTCGCGGGAGAGACCGTCTTCTTGACGTCCAGATCCACGCTCCGCGTCTCCTGGGCCCCGGCCGCTCCGCCTCCCCAAAAGACCAGCAGCGCCGCCATCGCCGCGAGCGCCACCACCAACGCCGCCACCCAGGGACCCGTCCTCCGTCCCGACGTGCTGTTCGTCATGGCGTCCTCCGTTCGTCCACGGGCTGAGGAGAATGTCCCAACCCTTCGTTGCGTATCAGGGATAGCGTACAGGCCCGTGCGGGCACGACACATCCCCCAAAAAGACTATCTTGTAACTACTTTGTCTAGATTCTCCTGCCCCGGAGACGTTGGGTCCGATGATCGCGCGTTCGTCCCAGCGCTGGGCCGAGCAGCCCGCCGGCTACCGGGGGGTCTGGGACGGCTCGATACGTTCCTTGCCGACGTACGGGATCAGGGCTTCGGGAAGCTTCACGGAGCCGTCCTCTTGCTGGTAGATCTCGAGCAGGGCTATAAGGGCGCGGCTCATGGCGAGGGCGGTGCCGTTGAGGGTATGGAGGAGTCGGGGACGTCCACCCGGCTCCGCCCTGCGGTAGCGGATGCGGAGGCGGCGGGCCTGGTAGTCGGTGGTGTTGGAGGTGCTCGTGACCTCGCCGAAGTCGCCGCGGCCGGGCATCCAGGCCTCGAGGTCGTACTTGCGGTAGGCCGGACCCCCGAGGTCGCCGGTGCAGATGTCCACGACGCGGTAAGGCAGGCCGAGGCCCTGGAAGATCCTCTCTTCTATCTCGACCATCTCCTCGTGGACGGACTCCGAATCCTCCGGGGTGGTGAAGGCGAACATCTCCACCTTGGTGAACTGGTGGACCCGGTAGAGGCCGCGGCTCGCCCGGCCGTGGGAGCCGGCTTCGGTGCGGAAGCAGTGCGAGAGGCCCGCGTAGCGGAGCGGGAGGCGCCCCTCTTCCACTATCTCGTCCGTGAGCTGGCCGGCGAGCGGTATCTCTGCGGTGGCGACCAGGGAGAGGTCGTCATCTTCGACCGAGTAGATCTGGGTCTCGGGCCCGCGGGGGATAAAGCCCGTGCCCACCAGCGCCTCGTCGCGGGCGAGGTCGGGTGTGATCGTCGGCTCGTAGCCGTAGCCGGCGAGCAGGTCCAGCGCGTACCGAATTAGTCCTAGCTCGAGGAGGACGGCGTCTCCCCGGAGAAAGTAGAACTTGCTGCCCGTGGTCTTGGCGCCCGCCTCGAAGTCTATGATGCCAAGGGACTCGCCGAGCTCGACGTGGTCTCTAGGTTCAAAGGAGAACTCGGGAATCTCGCCGGAGCGCCGGATCTCGACGTTCTCTGAGTCATCCCTTCCGATGGGCGAGTCGGGGTGGGTCATGTTCGGGATCTTGAGCTGCTCGTCGCGCAGGCGCCCCTCGACCTCGTGGAGCTCGGTCTCTTTAGCGGGGATCTCCTGCTTCATCTCCCTGGACCCCGCTATCAGCCTCTCGCGCGCCTGCGCGTCGCGCTCCTGGCCGATGCTCTTGGCCATCCGGTTCTGCTCCTGTTTGAGCTCGTTGAGCTGCTGGATGAGCGCCGAGCGCCGGTCGGCGAGCTCGACGACGAGCCCGACGTCCGCTTCGACACCCCGGTTCCGGCAGTTCTCCTGGACGGCCTCCACGTTCTCGCGGATGAATTTAAGATCGAGCACTGGGGGGACTCCCTTCGGTCGCCGGCTTCAGGCTTCAGGTTTCAGGCATCAGCAAGGAGCTGACGGCGAGGGTTATCTTAGCCTGCAAGCTCTTTGAGTGCGCGGTTCTCGGTCCTGATGCGGACGTAGAGGAAGAGGGCGTTGAGCAGCGAGAAGACCAGCGCCGTGACCCAGGCGCCGAAGATGAGGGGCAGCGTTAGCACCTCGACGGCGACGACGATGTAGTTGGGGTGCGGGAAGAGGCGGTACGGGCCGCGCAGGACCAGCTTCCGGCCCGGCACGAAGAGCACCCGCACGTTCCAGTTCTCGCCGAGCGCGTAGATGGCCCAGTAACGCAGGGGCTGCGCCAGCAAGAACAATCCGAGCGGCACCGGCCACCAGGAGGGTGGATCCGGCCCCCGCAACAACCCCTCCGCGAGCGTCGAGGCGAGCCAGAGCGCGTGGATCGCGACCATCGCCGGGTAGTGCCCCCTCCCCCGCTCCACCGCCCCCTTCGCCCGGAGCCGCCGCTCGTTCCGCCGCGAATACCGCAGCTCCAGAAGCCGTTGCACGGCCACGAGCCCGACGGCCAGCAGAAGCAGTCCCGCCCTCAGAGAAGCCCCTCGCCGGAGCGGAGGTACCGGAAACCACCACCCGAAGCCCGGTACCTCAATCCTGAAGCCTGAAAACCACGTGCTCGGCGGAGAAACCCGGTCCCATCGCAGAGAGCACGCCGAGGTCTCCCGGCCCGTACTCCCCGCTCTCTAGGAAGCGCTCGAGGATGAACAGCACCGTTACGCTGGACATATTGCCGTACTCGCGCAGGACACTGCGGGATAAGGTGAGATCGCCGCGCTCGATACCGAGCACGTCCTCGAAGGCGTCGAGCACCTTCGCCCCGCCGGGATGGAGGATGAAGTGACGCAGGGTGTCGAAGGAGAGGTCGAGCGAATCACAGGCTCCCTGGAGGTCCCCCCGGAGCTTGGTGCGGACTATGTCGGGGACGCTCTTCGAGAGCTGAACCTTGAGGCCGGTCTCGATCAGGCCCCACCCCATCACCTCCTCGGTGCCGGGCCAGGTGGTGCTCCGGCTACCTATGATCTCGGGCCCGTCCCCCACCCCGAGCACCGCCGCCGCAGCACCATCGGCGAAGAGGCTCGTGGAGATGAGGTTGCTCTTGGAACGGTCGCCACGCTGGAAGGTGAGGCCGGAGAGCTCCACCCCGACCATGAGCACCTTCTGGTCCGGGTAGAGGCGAGCGTGCTCGGAGGCGCGGGAGAGGGTGGCAGCCCCCGCCGAGCAGCCGAGGCCCCAGATAGGTACCCGCCGCGTGTGCTCCGAGAGGCCAAGGGCGAAGATGAGCTTCGAGTCGAGCGAGGGCGTAGCTATTCCCGTGGTCGAGAAGAAGAAGATCGCGCCGATCTCAGAAGGGTCGACCCCCGCCTTGTCCATCGCCCGCCTGGCCGCCTTCTCCGAGAGGTCGAGCGCGTGCTCGACGTAGAGCGCGTTTTTCTCGGGGAAGGTGTGGTCCCGCTCGAACCATTCGAGGGGCACGCAGAAGAAGCGGTTCTCGACGTGGACGTTGTCGAAGACGGGGGTCAGGCGCTCGATGTCCCGGTACACCTCTCCGAACATGCCGCGCGCGAACTCCTTGACCTCGGCCTGCCCAACCCTGTGCGGCGGCACGGCGGTCGCCACGGAGAGTATGTTCGGATGGCCGCTCAACGATCCGCCTGTCGGGTCGCCGTCCCGAAGCCGGGATCGGCCTCCGGGTCCGGCTCCGGCGTCTCGCAGGTCTCCCTGAAGACGTACTGGGAGATCCTCTTGCGCTGCCGGCTCGACCAGTCTATGGTCGGGCGCCGCCTCTCCTCCGGCAGGTATCCCAGGCGGTAGACGGCCATGAGTTCCAGGTCCTCGGGAACCTTGAGGAGGTCCTGAAGCCTCTTCCAGTTCTCGGGGATCTCCATCGGCGTCGAGACGAACTGGATGCCCATGCCGAGCTCCGTCGTGGTGAGCCAGATGTTCTCGATGGCCGCACCCATCCCGAAGACCGAGTAGAAGCCGGAGAGCTCGCCAGGCCGGTACTCCGTCTTGTCCAAGAGGACGGCGAGGAGGAGCGGGGAGCCTGCGACGAGCCTGCGGTTGTCCTCGCCGAGCGTCCTGGGTACCCCGAAGCGGTTCATCACGGCCTGGCCGGTGTTCGAGAAGACTTGGCGCGAGAACGGCTTCAGGACGGCCGGCATCTGGTCGAAGAAGATCCCGTCGCGTCGCTCCTCCATCTCGGCTTCGGAGAAGCGGAAGTACGGCCGGTAGCGCTTCCAGAACGTGCCTTCTTCGAGCAGCTGCCTCATGGAATCGCCGCTGATCCTGGCGACCTCCTCGATCCTCTCCCTGTTCTCAACGAGCACGAAGCGCCAGGGCTGGCTGTTGAAGTGGGACGGGGCCATGCCCGCGACCTCGACGAGCAGGCGCTGATGCTCCGGCTTTATGGGGTCTGGCAGAAAGGGACCGTTCGTGGTCCGGCGGCGCCTCACGACTTCGAGAAAATCCAACAAACCCTCCTACAGGGAGAACACGAGCCCGGTGGCGTAGAAGACCATCGCGGCCCCCGCGAGCGCCGCGTGACCGGCTGTCCCCGCCCGCACCCTTGGGAGGAAGACGTACAGGGCGAGGACCGGCAACAGCGCCCACCGGTAAGGCGCCTCCTGCCAGAAACCCGCCGCCACGGCGAGGACCGCGGAGACGAAGACCGCGAAGAACAGCGCGTGGTGGAGCCACCGGAAAGGCTTTGTGTCGACGATGCGAAGTTGCACGAGCACCCCAAGGGCGAAGTTCGCTACGAACAAGATCGAGGCGGAGTAGAAGATCACGGACGCCAGGGGGTGCTCCTTCCAATTACGCTCACCCGTTTATAGCACAGCCCGCGTCCCCGAACGTACCCGCCTTCACCGCCGCCCGGGGATGTTGGCCCGCGCCTCTTGCGCGACCTTCGGTGCTAAGATGCGTGGGTCCTGCACGGTCTTTTACGTTCACGGGGGGCGAGATGGAAAACGGACGCCCGGCGGCTTTTATAACGGGTATCGGGGTGGTCAGCCCCATCGGTGTCGGCCGCAAAGAGTTCTGGAGCTCGCTGCTCGCCAACGAGAGCGGGGCCGGGCCCATCACCCTCTTCGACACCGACGGGTTCGACGTCAGGATCGCCGCCGAGTGCGACTCCTTTGAGCCCACGGACTTTATGGAGCGCAAGGTCGCCGCCCGAACCGACCGCTTCGCCCAGATAGGCCTCGCCTCCGCCAAGCTCGCCCTCGAAGACGCAGACGCCTGGGGCGAGCTGGAGAACAACGCCGAAAGGGTGGGCCTCGTGCTCGGCAGCGGCATCGGCGGCGTCACCAGCATGGAGACGACCCAGGCCACCATAGACTCCAAGGGCCCAGCAAGGGTCAACCCGTTCTCGGTCACCAAGATCATGCCGAACTCCGCCGCGGCCCACGTCGCCATCCAGCTCGGCGTGCAGGGACCATCCATAACCGGTGCGCTCGCCTGCACGTGCGGGACCGACATGATGGCCTTGGGATACGACCTGATCCGGCGCGGCGACGCCGACGTGGTCCTCTGCGGCGCCAGCGAGGCTTCGATCACCCCGGTAATCGTCGCCGGCTTTATCGCGATGCGCGCGATGAGCCGCCGCAACGACGACCCGGAAGGCGCCTGCCGCCCCTACGACGTGGGCCACTCGGGGTTCCTTATCGGGGAGGGGTGCGCGGTGATGGTGCTGGAGAGCGCCGAGTCCGTCGAGCGCCGCGGCGCCGAGCCCTACGCCAAGATCACCGGCGTCGGCCGCAGCACCGACGCCTACAACCTCACCGACCCAGACCCGAAGGGGCGCGGTATCACGAGGGCCATGCGGCTCGCCGTCGAGTCCTCGGGCCTCAGCGGGGATGAGATCGACTACATCAACCCCCACGGCACGGGCACGGTCGCCGGCGACGGGCCCGAGTCGATGGCGATGGCCGAGATCAACCCGAACGCCATGGTCTCCGCGACGAAGTCCACCCTGGGCCACTCTTTGGGCGCCTCGGGTGCCATCGAGACCGCCATCTGCGCCCTCGCCATCAACGCGAAGACCGTCCCCCCCATGCGCAACCTCGACAAGCTCGCCGAAGGCTGCGCGGACCTCGACTACGTCGTGAACGAGCCCCGCAAGGCGCCTGACCTCGAAGCCGCCCTCTGCGCCAACCTCGGCGTCGGCGGCCACAACGCCGCCGTAGTCCTCCAGAGGGCGTAGTGGCATCCGGCATGGACAACTTTTTGCAGTTGCCGGCGGACCTCCCCGAGCCTACCGACGACGGCGCGGCCGACCACCTGCCGGGGAGGCACCTGGCGCCTCTCCCGCTGGCGTCCACGAGCGGCGGCCGGGTGGACCTATCGGCGCTTCCGGGCCTGACGGTCGTGTACTGCTACCCGATGACGGGGAGGCCGGACCGGGATCTCCCGCCCGGGTGGGACGAGATCCCCGGCGCCCGCGGCTGCACGCCCCAGTCCTGCTCCTTCCGCGACCACCACGAGGAGCTCGGCGAGCTCGGGGCGCGCGTCTTCGGCCTGAGCACCCAGGACACGGAGTACCAAAGGGAGGCCGCCGAACGGCTGCACCTCCCCTTCGCCCTCCTGAGCGACGAGGACCTGACCTTCGCCGAAGGGGTCGGGCTGCCGACCTTCGAGGTAGAGGGCGACGTGCTGGTGAAGAGGCTGACCATGATCGTGGACGAAGGCGTTATCTCCAAGGTCTTCTACCCCGTCTTCCCGCCGAACGAGAGCGCGCAGCGGGTCGTCGAATGGCTCTCCGCGCGCGACGAATTGGAGGAGTGATAGAAGTGCAGAACGTTTCTGCTGACCCCCTGGAGCAGCGGCTCCGGGAACTCGAAGAGATCGTCGCCCCCTACGAGAGCGCGCTGGTCGCCTTCTCCGGCGGCGTCGACTCCTCGCTCGCGCTCGCGGTGGCCGCCCGGGCGCTGCCCGCGGGGAGGGTTCTCGCCGTCACCTCCAACAACGAGACCTACCTCCCCTCTGAGCTGGATCTCGCCCGCGACTTCGCCGCCTCGCTCGGGGTGGAGCACCTCGTGGTCAACACGAGGGAGCTGGACGACCCGAACTACGCCTCCAACCCCACCAACCGCTGCTACTTCTGCAAGAGCACCCTCTACTCGGACCTGGCGAAGCTGGCCGAAGAGAAGGGCTACGGGTGCGTCGTGGACGGGGCGAACAAGGACGACGAGGGGGACTACAGGCCGGGCCGCAAGGCGGCCAAGGAGCTGGGCGTCGTCTCGCCGCTCTCGGTGGCCGGGGTCGGCAAGGCCGAGGTCAGGGAGCTCGCCAAGCGTCTCGGGTTGCCGAGTTGGGACAAGCCGGCGCTCGCCTGCCTCAGCAGCCGGTTCCCGTACGGGCAGGAGATCACACCGGAGAAGCTCGCCCAGGTCGCGCGCGCCGAGGAGTTCATGCGCCGGGAGGGCTTCCGGCAGGTCCGCGTCAGGCATCATGGCGAGATCGCCCGCCTCGAAGTCGGCCCCGAGGAGCTCGAACGCGCCTTCGCCGAGCGCGAGAAGATCACGGCCGAGCTCCTCGACGCGGGCTTCCTCTACGTGACCCTCGACCTCGCCGGCTACAAGTCCGGCAGCCTGAACGCGGCCCTCAAGAAGAAGGGCAGAAAGTCCCTGCCCGTCCTCTCCTGATGCCCGATCTCCCCGAAGGCACGCTCCTCGTCGTCACCCTGATCGTGATGTTCGTAGGTCTCGTGGGCAGCGTGCTCCCGGCGCTTCCTGGGGTCACCCTGATCTTTATCTCGGCCCTCGTCTACGCCTTCTCCACCGGCTTCGAATTCGTGGGCGGCTGGGTCATCGCCCTCCTCGGGCTCTTCGCAGCCCTCGCCCTCGTCGCGGACTTTGTCGGCACGAGCTACGGCGCCCGGCGCTTCGGCGCGAGCAACTGGGGAACCGCCGGCGGCGCCATCGGCGGCATCGTCGGCGCCCTGGCCGGCCTCCTCTTCCTCGGCATCGGCTCCCTATTTGGCCTGATCCTGGGCTCCGTCGCCGGCGTCTTTCTCGGCGAGTACCTAAGGCGCCGCCGCCACGGAGCCCCAGCCCAGGGACCCGAAGGACCGAGGGTCCGCCCCGCCCGCGCCGAGGACGACGACTGGAGGCGCACGGGACGCGCGGCCGGCGGCGTCTTTGTCGGCTACCTAATCGGCGCCGCCGCCCAAGGCGTTCTCGGCCTGCTGAGCGTGATCATCTTCGTGCTAGCGCTGATCTACTAGATAGGTTTGAGGCTCTAGGTTCCAGGCATAAGGGGTGCGGTGCGCGACCGGAGCCCGGCGTCGCCGCCGCCAAGATTAGCCAGAGATCGCCGCATGTTCATAGTGTCTTCGCTCTACAAAGCCTCAAACCTAGAGCCTAGAGCCTCAAACCTACTCCTCGTCGTTGCGCTCGCGGAGGAACCCTTCGAGTTCCTGGGCGAGGTCGTCGCCGGTTGGGAGGTTGCGTTCCCCGCCCTCTACCTGCGAGTCGAAGCGCTCTTCTAGCATCTGGACGTAGGAGGAGAGGTCGGAGTCCTGGGAGACGGCGACGGAGACCTGCTCCTGGTAGCTGGTCGCGGTCTCCTCGAGGTCCGAGGTGTCGACGTCGACCTTGAGCAGGACGGAGAGGTTCTGGAGTAGGGCCAGCGCCGCGGGTGCCGAGGGCACGGCGGGCAGGTAGTGGGGAACGGAGGCCCAGAAACTCACCGAGGGCAGGCCCGCTTCGGCGCAGACGCGGTGCAGGACGCCGGTGATGCCGGTCGGCCCCTCGTAGCGCGAGGCCGTGAGGCTCAGGTTCTCAACGAGGACGGGGTCTTGGGAGTTGGCGGAGACGGAGACCGGGCGCGAGTGGGGCACGTCCGCGAGCAGGGCGCCCATCGTCACGACCATCTCGGCACCCAGATCCTTCGCCGTCTCAGCCACGGCGTCGCAGAAGGAGCGCCAGCGGAAGTTCGGCTCCGGGCCGGAGAGCAACACGGCGCCGCGCCCGCGCAGGGCCTCGACGACCGGGGCCGTCGCGCTCAGGGTGTTCTCTGGCCACTCTATCGTGCGGGTCACGCCGTCTGAGAGCGTGATCTGGGGCCGCGTGGCCTGGAAGTCGAAGAACTCCTCGGCGTCGAAGTGGCCGAACCGTTGCGCGTCCCACGCGTCGTTCAACGTGCCCACCGCGAGGCTCGAAGCCTCCGCCGCATCGTTCCATCCCGTAAAGCCGGCGATCAAGACGGGCCTCTCGAGCTTCGGCATCCGATCTAATTTGACGTATTTATTAGCCATGAAGCAAGCTTACCACGCTGTCCGGAGCGGACAGCCGCGCCTAAGGTCTGGTCCCGGCGGGGCCGTAATCCACCCTGTTCACGAAGCCACCCGACCGCTCCAGGTAATACAGGTCTGCATCGGGACCGACTTGCAGGTCCACCGTGCGGGGGACGCCCGAGGCGAAGGCGTACGCCCTGTCCGCCTCTGGGTCGTAGCGCCGGATCCAGCCGTTACAGAAGTCGGCGAAAAAGTAGTCGCCGACGTAGTCTTCTGGGTAGGTCGGGGCGGCGGGGTTGTAGAACGCGCCGCCGGTGATGGCGCAACCTGTCTGCTCGACGGGACCGTCGTGGCGGTAGGCGAAGATCGGGGGCCGGAAGCGCCCCATGGACTCGGGGCCCTCGACGCGGGGCCAGCCGAAGTTGGCGGCGGGTCCTCCGCGGTTGATCTCCTCCCACTCGTGCAACCCGACGTCGTTGATGAAGATGGTTCCCGTGCCCGGCTGGACGGCGAAGCTGAACGGGTTGCGCAACCCCCGCGCCCAATCGACATGCCTGCCCGGTCCCCCGGCACCGTCGCTTCTACGCGCGAACCTCAAAGCCAATCTCCCCCGCGACACACTCTGTATGCGCCTACCAGTATCATGCAGCGGCACGAAACGCGGCCTCGTAACGGCGCCGCGATTAGGGTGATGAAAGGGCCTCACGAACCGCCGCTCAGACGAAAGTGGGTTGGAGTTCCAGGGCAAGGTTCAGCCGCCGCAGGTACTCGTTCTCGGGGATCTCCCTCGCCCCCATCCGGGCGAGGTGGTCGTTCTGAATCTGGCAGTCGAGCAGCACGAACCCGCGTTCTTGCAGACGCTCCACTAGACGGACCAGGCAGACCTTCGAGGCGTCGCTCGCGCGGCTGAACATCGACTCGCCCATGAATGCCCCTCCCAAGGCCACGCCGTAGAGCCCGCCGACGAGTTCGCCCTCCCCGTCGTAGGCCTCGACGCTGTGGGCCTTGCCGGCGCGGTGCAGGCGGACGAAGGCGCGGATGATGCGGCCGTCGATCCAGGTCTCCTCCCGGTCAGCGCACGCCCTCACCACACCCTCGAAATCCTCGTTCACCCGCACCTCATAGAGGCCCTTGCGGATCACACGCCGGAGCGACTTGGAGACGCGCAGGTCCCCAAACTCCAGCACGCTGCGCGGGTCCGACCGGTAGAACTCGATGCGCCCGTACCCGTCGGACATCGGGAACGCGCCGGCCCGGTAGCAGGCTTCGAGAAGATCCACCGTCAACTCCATGGACGTATCTTATAGCCGCCGGCCGTTATCTTTCCGGCCTCTGGCACCGCCTGCGCGCCCGGAGCGTCTAGAATAGCCCAACCAATGAACGAGATAGAACGCCCAACCCCGAACTCGGCCCGCGCCGTCCGCGCCTACCCCGTCGCCCCCGCCCCCCTGCTGGCCGCGATCCGGCGCGCCGTCGAAAAGCTCCCCCGCTGGAGGATCGAAGCCTCCGAGGGGGATGAGGTGCGGGCTGTTCGCACGACTCGCCTCCTCCGCTTTAAGGACGACGTGACGGCGCGGGTATACCCGGACCCCGAAGGCGCCAGGGTGGAGCTCACGAGCGCTTCACGCCTGGGCAGGGGAGACCTCGGCCAGAACCCCCGTAACCTCAAGGAGCTACTCGGGGGTCTGGACCGCGAGGTTGGTCCGCCCGGCCCGTCTCCGCGGGATTAGGTCCGTCGGGTACATCCGAGTACATTTAACCTAGTTTTTGCCCTCGTTTGACACTCGGGGCTCGCGAGGCCCGTAGACTGGGGCTTGCGACCCGGGGCCAGCGTTGTTCCCGGCCCGTGGTTGTTCCCGGCCCGTGTCCGGAATGGAGGGAGATCCCGTGGTCGATTTCGTGGTGATGACCTGGAACGTCGAGAACCTCTTCGCGCCCGCGGACGGGGCGCCGGAGGAGGAGAGGGAGGGATACGGGCGCAAGCTCGGGCTTTTGGCTTCCGTGATCGGCGATGCGGGCCCGGACGTTGTGGCCCTCCAGGAGATCGGCGGCGAAGACGCCCTCGTGGACCTCGGCGAGGCGCTTGGCGGGAGCTACCCGCACCGGGCCGTATCCGCATTCCCCGACGGACGCGGCATCCGGGTCGCGTTCCTCTCCAGGCACGTTATCGAGGAGACCGAGGACCTCGCGGACTTCCCGCCGGGTCCGGCCCTGAACGTCAGCGACCTGACCGCGGAAGGCGGCGCCGAGCCCGTGACGCGTATGGGCCGCGGCGCCCTGCGGGCCAGGGTGCGCAAGGAGGACCTGGCGGTGGACCTCGTGACCGTCCATTTCAAGAGCAAGCTGCTCTCCTTCCCGAGGCCGTGGGGCACGAGCTTCGCGCCCAGGGACGAGGACGAGCGGGCCCAGGCCACGGGCGTGGCCCTGCACCGCCGCGCCGCCGAGGCGGTGACGGTTCGCGTGTGGGCGAACGAGCTCCTCGGGGCGGGCGACGTTCCCCTGGTCCTTCTAGGGGACCTCAACGACGTGCCAGAGGCGCAGACCTCCCTGCTGCTAAACGGGCCGCCCGGCTCCCAGATCGGCTCGGGCGGCTTCGGGCGGCCAGACAAGGGAGACGCCTCCCGGCTCTTCAACCTGGCGCCCCTGATCCCCGAGGGTCGACGCTACTCACGGGTCCACGAAGGACGCCCCGAATTGCTGGACCAGATCCTGGCCTCCGCGGGGCTGGTGCCCCAGGGTGGGGATGGGCTGTCCCCGTCGGCCGACGCCCTCGTCGACTTCAGGGACAGGCTACCCTCCGTAAGGGACGACCCCGCGGAGCGGGAGGGCGCCGAGGCCCCGGACCACGCGCCGGTCGTGGCGACGTTCGCCACCCGGTAGCCGCCTGGCTGCGCGGAGCGTCCGCCGGGGCGGTCCGCTATTCGCGGAAATCTTGCAGGATCTCCTCGTTCGCCTCCCAATCCGGGAGCAGAACCTGGGCGCCGTCCGGAAGCGTCTCGGGGTAGCCTTTGAGTTGGACGGCCGTAAGGTCGCCCTCGCCGCCTCGGAGGACCAGGGCGCGTCCGAGCGAGATCGCCTGAACGAGGCCGAGGTCGGTGTCGATGTTCTCGTTGGCGATCCTCAAGACCGAGGGAAGCGTCGTCACCGTGTTCCAGCCGAGCACCTTGGAGCGGAGGGCGGCGAGAAGCTGTTGCTGGCGTTGGATCCGGTCGAGGTCGCCGCCGGCGGTGCCGCGGTAGCGGGCGAAGAAGAGCGCCTGCTCGCCGTTTAGGGTCTGGAGGCCGTCCTGGATCTCGTACTTCGGCGGAACCTCGTCGGCGACGTCGACCTCGACCCCGCCTATAGCGTCTATGACGTCCTCGAAGCCCTGGAAGTCGATGATGGCGTGGGCGTCTATGGGTACGCCGGTGAGGCCCTCCATGACGGCCCTCGCCTGCTCGATCCCGCCGTAGGCGTAGGCCGTGTTGATTCGGTCCTCGACCCCGGGCTCGACCGTGACGAACAGGTCCCTTGGCACGGAGAGTAACTCGACGCGCCCGCTCCCCGGTGAGACCTGGGCGAGCATCATGGTGTCCGACCGGCTCGAGGCGCTTTCGCCCTCGCTCGGCCTCCGGTCCACGCCCAGGATCAGCACGTTGAGCGGCTCACCCGACGCGGGCGGCGGCGGCTCCGGTTTCTCGGGCGCGTCCTCTTCGGGCTCCGCCCCCTCCTGTTC
This sequence comes from uncultured Rubrobacteraceae bacterium, assembly GCA_902805975.1. Lineage (GTDB taxonomy): Bacteria > Actinomycetota > Rubrobacteria > Rubrobacterales > Rubrobacteraceae > Rubrobacter_D. The sequence goes on from CADCUT010000109.1 coordinate 30,713, forward strand.
ACCCGCGGCCTCGACCCGCGCTTCGCCGGTCGTCTCCTCCGGCCGGGGCGTCGAGGACTCGCTCCCGGCGGACAACACCGTCCCCTCGGCGGGGGTTTTGTCTGCGGCGAGGCTGGGCTCTTCCGTCGCGCCGGAGGGGGAACCTCCGCGCGCGAGGTCGTCGTTGGAGGGCATGAGCGTGGGAAGTGAGACCCCCGCCTGGGCGGCGACGCCCACCATCACGCCCACCACTACCGTGAGCAGGGCCAGCCAACGCCTCCTGCGATACGCCGCCCGCGTCCGCCCGCGCTGCGCGGACCGCATCTGCTGGGCGGCGGTACGGTATTGATCTTCTCTGCTGTACAAGCCTTCTCTCTTTGCTGCGCCTTCTGGCGGCCGCGAGTATCCTCCGCGTCCATCACGGGTGGACGCGTCTACGATGGCGCTACATTCCCCCCGGCGGGAACACTAAACGATCGGGCCGTCGCGGGAGTCTACAACAACGCGGGCCAATCGACCCGAAGCCCCCGGATTCCGGCAGGCGGAGTTCACGGCCCCCGGCTCCGTCCTCGCCCGGGCGGTTGCGGCCTCGCCGGGCCAGATCCCCCGGGAGACCGCGGCCTTCCTGGCGGGCTTCCTGGCGGGCTTCCGGCGCGGTCTCTTAGTCCGCCGGCCAGAAGGGCCGCGACCATCCCGTCGCCCAGGGCGGCCGTGCGGCGGCGCAGATCCATGACCGTTGCCAACTCCTCCGCCGTAAGGGCGTAGCCGTACGCCGCGAGCGTGGCCTCAGGTGCCCTGCGGAGGCCGGACAAGAAGGCCCGGTCAGACGAGGCGCGGGCGGCCAGGCTTCGCAGAACGTCTTCACGCATGGGACAACCTTTCGAAGGGTTGGGCGATCATTCGGCCCTGCGGGCGAAGATCAGGTGCGAGCTACGACCGGCCACGGGCTCGAACTCGATGGCGCCGTAGCCGGCTTCGAGTAGCCACCGCTCGTACTCCCCGGCCGTGTAGGTGCCGCCGCGGGGCGTAAGAACCAGCATGTTCGCCGCGAAGAGCGCCGCGTCCTCGCCGAGCCCGCGCACGAACTCCCGCACCACGAGCAGACCGCCCGGCGCGAGAGACCGTCGCATCCTCTCGAACAGCGCCCGGTTCTCCCCGGGTCCGTACATGTGAGAGGTATTGCCGAAGTAGACGGCGTCGAAGGGGCCGCCCGGCAGTCCCTCGTTCATATCCCCCGCCTCCGTCCCGATCCCGGCACCAGATAAAGTCTCTCTCATAAGGTCTATGACCTCGGGACGGTCGAAGACCGTTACACGGGCCCCGCCCGCGGCGAAAGCCTCGGCGTTGGTGCCGGGCCCGCCCCCGACGTCGAGGATGCGCGCCCCTTCTGCCAGCCGCGCGAGAACCGCGTCGGCGACCGCCGCGGCGCCCGGCCTCGCCCCGCGGCGCATCGCCGCGATAAACGTCTCCGTCCCCCCGAAGCCGGGGGCGGTCCGGTCCTCGACGGGCCTTCCGGTGCGCAGGATCTCCGGTATCCGGCCCCAGCTGACGATCAGTTCGAACCGATGCACCACGCTCTGGCCCACGAAGTCGGGATGGTGCCGGTCGAGCAAAGGCCCCCGGTGCTCTTCCCGCAGCCGGAACTCTTCCCCCTCCTCTTCCAGAATACCGAGCTCGGCGAGCGCGGAGAGGACGACGTAGACGGCCCTCGCGTCCATCCCGAGTTCTCTCGCCACCAAATCAGACGACCGCGCCCCGCCGGCGACGGCCCCGATCAGGCCCTCCCTTACCGCCGCGCCGAGGAGTATGGCCCACCGCCAGTCGAGCTCGACGTAGTCCACCCGGTCCCCGCTCAAACGAGCGGCCCGATCTCGCCCACCGCCACGCCGTGCAGATCCTCTTTGAGCTGGGCCTCATCCCCCGATACCGCCACGCCCCGCCGCCCGAGCGCGGCGACGGCCGCCGGCCGCACGGCCCGCCCGCCGCCGTCGGAGATCTTGACCGCGAGCCCCCACCCCTCGCCGCTTCCGGCGCCGAAGACGCCCTCGGCCCCGCTCTTGCACACGAGGTCCGTCGTTCGCATGACCTCCGTATCGAACCGTCCCGTCCCCGCGACCATGAACGGGTATCCCCGCATCGCGCGCCCGAGCCTCTCCGCCGCCCCGGCCACCTCGTCGGAGAGCCCCCCGCCGGTCGCGAACCGGGCGAAGCCCGTCGCGAGGCTCCTGAGGGGAAGCGCGAAGGCGGGGACGCCGCAGTCATCGCCGGCCAACAGCACCTCGTCCTCGCGAAGGCCGCAGACCTCCGCGACGAGGCCCAGTAGCCGGCGCTGGAGGGGATGTTCGGGGTTGCGGTAGCCGCCGGTGTCGAGGCCCTCGTGGACGCAGACGGCGAGCATCCCGGCGTGCTTGCCGGAGCAGTTGCCGTGAATGGGCCGGGGGTCCTCCCCGTCGCGGGCGAGCTTCGCCGCGGCGGGAGCGTACATCGGGGGATGGGCGCCGCTCTGGAGGTCGTCCTCCGATAGGCCCGCCTTCTCCAGCAGGGATCTGACGGCGGCCAGGTGCTGTTCTTCGGCGTTGTGGGAGGCGCAGGCGACGGCCAGCTCCCCATCCGTGAGGCCGAAGGCGTCGGCGGCGCCGGAGAGGACGAGGGGGAGTGCCTGGAACGGTTTTGCCGAGGAGCGGGCAAAGACGTAGGCGTCCGGGTCGCCCGTCGCGTCGAGGACGTTGCCGGCGGGGTCGCAGAAGATGAAGCGGCCCCGGTGGACGCTCTCGACGACGGCGCCGCGGCGCACGGCGACCAGCGGGGCGTCCTCGGGGAGGCCCGCGGGCCTATCCATCGCCGAGGCGGATCAGGTACAGCGCCATCAGGTCGTGGGCCACCCTCATGCGGGCCATCGCGGCCGGCGGGTCGCCCTCGGCCAGGTAGGCGCGTCCCTCCCCGACCAGTTCCCGGACCTGGGTCAGGATCTCATCGTCCATGTTCGCCGGGCTGTCGCCGCGAAGGCTCCCCACGACCATGCCGAGGATCACGTCCACGCGCGGGCTGTTCGTCCACATCGAGATAATCGCGATATCCATGTAGCTGTGGACCCTGAGCAGGTGCGCCGTCCGGGTAGGTAGGTCCGCCCTCTCCTTCACGAGAACCACCTCCGGATGTTCCCAGAGAGGATGCCGGGCAGCGCCTCGTCCGGCACGCCGGCGGCGTCCGCGGCGGCCAGGGCCGAGTGCAGCGTCGAGGGGAAGTCCCCGTAGGGTATGTCCGACCCGTAGCTTATGCGCGAGGGATCGAGGGTGGAGAAGAGCACGTACAGGTCCTTCGCCCGCACCACCGAGGTCTCGAAGAGCACGTTCGGATGGTCCTCGAACCGGCGGACGGCTTCGAGCACCTCGATCATCGCGGCGTGGCCGAGGATGAGGCGCAGGTTCGGGTGGCGCTCTACGGTCGGCAGCAGGGGCTCCACTATGCGCTCCATGGCGAAGCCGGCGTGGATCAGGACCGGCAGGTCGGCCTCCGCCGCCATCGCGAAGAGCCGGGTTACGCGCGGGTCGTCGAGCTCGAAATTCTGAGAGACGGGGTGCAGCTTGAGCCCCCTGAAGCCCCGATCCAGGCACCTGGAGAACTCCCTGTCGTAGCCCAGATGCGGGTTGAGCCTGAAGAACGGCACAAAGAAGCCGGGGTGCTCCTCGTGGGCGTTCCAGACGACCTCGTTCGGCCCGGAGTAGTCGTCGCGGGCGTTCGGGTCGTTGAGGGGGAAGACGATGCTCCGGCTGATATCGGCGGCCTCCATCCTCTCGCGCATCCCCTCGGCGGTCATCGTCCGCCCGTCCACGTCGGCCCCGATGTGGGCGTGGGCGTCGAAAACCTCGACGCCGTCCGGAATCTTGTTCTGCACCCACTCCCAGACGGCGGCCATGGTCCCGCTCGTCAAGGCTTCGACACCCGTCTTGCGCTCCGTCTCAGTCGCCAAGGCTACCGCCGATCTAGCCAGAGATCCAATAGATGGGACAACCGTGCAATGGTAGCAGGGGGAAAGATGGTAGGCCACAGGCTTCAGGTCGCCCCCGACGCCGAGGCTTTCAGGTTTCAGGTATCAGGGGTGCGGTGCGCGGCTTGGAATCCGGCATCGTCACTCTACAACCCCTCAAAACCTGGAACTTCAGAACCTCAATACCTTGTCCTCGCCGCCGTACCCGGCTATTGGTCGGCGGAAGGGGAGGCGGACGCCGAGGCGGAGGCGCTCGGGGAGGCCGAAGGCGAAGCTTCGGGCGACGCCGTCGGCCCGGTCGGCTCGGGGACGGTGGGTTCGGTTACGGTCGGCTCGGGCCTGTCAGGCGGGGCGTTCTGCTCGCGGGAGGGCTCCTGCCGGGGCGCGGGGTCTTCGGGGGCTGCCGCCGGCTCCTCGAAGGCGGCGGAGAGGGCGGTCGAGGCCACGACGGCGGCGAAGGCGGTGCCGAGCAGGAGGACCGGCGAGAGCACGACCGTCAGGACGTAGAGGAGGGGGCGCGAGATCTCCGTATCGCGCAGGCCGAGGTAGATCGCCAGCGCGCTCACGGGCAGGCAGGCGGCGAGCATCCACAGCGGGACGTAGTACACGAATCACCTTCTCCTTTGGCCTATCGGCTCGCGTCCCGGCTCGGGACACCGCGAATACCGTACAGAGCCGAGGTTTCAAGAACGCGACGGCCAGGTAACGTTCCGGTTACACAAGGTAGCGGCGCTAAGTCTTCTCGCCGCGGCGGAGGGTCAGCATGGAGACGCGCTGGCCGTCCACGCTCTTGACGTGGAGGGTGGCCCCGTCCGCCTCCACGGAGTCGCCGGCCTCGGGGGGCCGTCCCAAGGAACCGAGGACGTAGCCGCCGATGGTGTCGAAGTCCTCGTGGGGCAGGTCGAGGTTGAAGTGTTCGTTGACCTCGGTGATGGGTATACGCCCGTCGATGGCGAAGAGGCCGTCGCTGATAGGTTCGATGGCCGCCTCGCCCTCGTCGAACTCATCCTGGATCTCCCCGACTATCTCCTCGAGGACGTCCTCTATCGTGATCAAACCCTCCACAGAGCCCCACTCGTCGATGACTATCGCCATCTGGAGCTTGCGCGTCTGGAACTCCCTCAAGATCTGCTCGATAGGCTTGTTCTCGGGGACGACGAGGCACTCCCGGACCACGTCCCTGATGTCGAACC
>CADCUT010000110.1 GCA_902805975.1 uncultured Rubrobacteraceae bacterium
CCACACTCAAACACCGAGCCCCTCCTCCGCCTCAACCTGGAGGCGGGCGACAAAGAGACCCTCGAACGCCGCCGCGACGAGGTTCTCGGGCTTATACGAGGGTAGGTTTCAGGCTCTAGGTTCTAGGCTAGAGGCACCAAGGTTCGATTGCCGGGGAGGCCGTTGTCGCCGCGCGTGGCGGCGCAAGGCGTGGGTGAACTGGGCTTTGATCTTTTGGAACGTCAAGGGGCCGGTCGGAGATACCGACCGGCCCAAAGAACCTAGAGCACGTTGCGGTGTCGTTGGACCGCAGGCATCATGGGGTTATGGATGCCTATTCGGAAGACCTGCGCACAAAGATAGTCGAGGCCGTGGGCCGCGGGATGCCCAAGACTCAAGCGGCCCGGACCTTCGGAGTGAGCCGCTCGTCGGTCAAGCGCTACGTCGGGACGGCCACGAAAGGCGAGCCGCTCGCCCCGAAGCGCCACCCGGGTTCCAGGCCCAAGCTCGACGAGCGGGCCAGGAGGTTGCTGGAGGCCGACGTGGAGTGCAGGCCGGCGGCCTCCCTGAAGGAGCGGTGCCTCTTCGTGCGCAGGGTCGCGGGGGTTTCGGTGAGCGAGTCGACCCTCAGCAGGCTCCTGCGCAGGCTCGGCTTCACCCAAAAAAACGGAGCTTGGCAGCGAGCGAGCGCGACGAGTTCCTGAGGGCGGCCTGGCGGTCGCTGGTTGCCGGAAGCGTGGACGCCGGGCGGTTCGTGTTCGTCGACGAGATGGGGGCTAACACCTCGCTTTTCCCGCTCTACGGATGGGCGCGCAGAGGATGGCGGGCGCGCTTTGAGGCGCCGCGCAACTGGGGCAAGAACGTGACCTTGCTGGCGAGCATGACGGCGGAGGGTATGGGGCCGTGCCTGGCGGTCGAAGGCTCAACCACGAGGGGGGTGTTCGAGGCCTACCTGGAGGGCGCCTTGGCGCCGAGTTTGCGGCCCGGGCAGACCGTCGTGGTGGACAATCTCTCTGCCCACAAGGGCGGCAGGGTCAAGGAGATCGTCGAGGCGGCCGGATGCGAGCTCGCCTACCTGCCGCCCTACTCGCCTGACCTCAACCCGATTGAGCAGGCCTTCGCCAAGGTCAAGGGGCTGCTGCGCAGGGCAGAGGCCCGCACCCGCGAGGCGCTCGTGGAGGCGATGGGACTCGCGCTCGATGCGGTGACGGCGAGCGATGCGCGGGGCTTCCTTGCGCACTGCGGCTACCGCACAGTGGACCAACCGCTATGACAAACGCTTTAAGAGCTCGCCGGCTAACGATAGGCCGGGGTCCTCGCGGATCCCGGCCTTTTCGCGTGCCGTCCCGACGTTGGAAAGGGAACCTCCACGGGGGAC
>CADCUT010000111.1 GCA_902805975.1 uncultured Rubrobacteraceae bacterium
TCGCTAGTCGAAAGCACGCGAGAGGAGGTGATCCAGATAGACGCATCGAGCAGTAGTAGCCGCGGGTATCTTCTGGGAGAGGTGGCTCTGACCTAGCCCCACCTAAATCCCTTGTGGGATCCTGGGTTATCTCTAATCCGCCTCTCTGGTCATTCAGGCGGACGTGCTAGAAACAAGGATACCTGCGCAAGGCTCAAATGGGTACGGCCCCCGGATCTCTCCGGGGGTCCGTTTTTTGCTGTAGCTAATAGCTACCGCCTGTCGCTTCGGATCGCCAACCCCGGTCATCTTCTCCACCGCCCCCCGGCGGGTCGTCCTCGAGAACGGCTTCTTCAACCCCGCGACCCTACCCCCGGCTAATTCGTTCCGCCGGGTGTAGCCGAGCGCCCCGTGTAGATGGACTATACAGTCTGTGGGAACGGCAGAACCAGCGCCCCCGAACTACCCGATCCGCGGCAGGCAGGCGTCCCGGGCGAAGGTCCTTGCGACGACGTCGGCGTGACCCTGGTTACCCCGGGAGTGCTTCCCCCGACCGCGGCGAAGGACGCTCCTCTGGCGGCACCCAGCGGCGGTCCTCCGCCCCGACGTACTCGGACTGGGGGCGGATGAGGCGGTCCTCGGCCTGCTGCTCGATGCAGTGGGCCGTCCAGCCGGCCACCCTGCCGACGGCGAAGGTGGGGGTGAAGAGTTCCGCGGGGAGGCCGAGGCCGTGCAGGAGCAGGGCCGTGTAGAACTCGACGTTAGTCTGGAGGTTGCGTCCCGGTCTGTGCTCGGCGAGGAGGCGGAGCGCCGTCTCCTCCACCTCCAGGGCGAGCTCGTAGAGGTCCCCGTCCGCGTCGGAGGCGTAGAGCCGTTCTGCGGCGGCGGCCAGGACGTCGGCGCGGGGGTCGCGGACGCGGTAGATCCTGTGCCCGAAACCCATGAGCCGCTCCCCGCGCCGGAGCTTCTCGCGCAGGACGGTCTCGGCGTTCCCGGCCGCCCCGATCTCGAAGACCACGTCGAGCGCGGGCCCCGGCGCCCCGCCGTGCAGCGGGCCCTTGAGCGCGCCCACGGCGCCGACCACGGCCGAGACGAAGTCCGAGCGGGTGGCGACTATGACGCGCGCCGCGAAGGTCGAGGCGTTCATCCCGTGGTCCGAGACGGTGCCCAGGTACGTCTCGAGCGCCCGCACCGACCCCTCGCCCGGCGCCTCCCCCCGCAGCATGTACAGGTAGTTGGCGGCGTGGCCCAGTCCCGGGTCCGACGGGACGGGCTCCTCGCCTCGAAGCAGCCGGTGGTAGGCGGCCACGATCACGGGGAACCGGGCCACGAGGTCGAGCGCCGGGTCTTCTGAGACGTCGAGGCTCAAGGTGTCCGCCGTCATCCGCAGCGCGTCCATTTCGGGGATGCCCGAGTCAGCCGCCGCCCGCAGGAGGTCCACGGTGGCCGCCGGCAACCCCCGCCGCCCGGCGAGCGCCGTCCGGAACGCCGCGAGCTCCCCCGCATCCGGCAACGCGTCGTGCCTGAGAAGGTAGACGACCTCCTCGAAGGTCGCGCGTCCGGCCAGCTCCTCCACCGGAAATCCCGCCAGGGTAAGCACCCCGGCCTCGCCGTCCACGCCGCTGATGCGGGTCCGCGCCGCGACCACACCCTCCAACCCCGCAACGAAAGAGACCCCCGAACCGCCGCCCATCCTATCGCCTCCGATCTCGACCAAGCCCGCCACCCGGGAGCCCCCCGGCCCCCGCACCCGCCATCGTATCCGGGTCTCTCTTATCAATCAACGTTGATCCATAAATCAATGTGTCGTAGAGTGCCGGGGTATCCGGAAGATTTTGGGGAGGTCCATTGGGGTCTGGGCGTTACATGACGGCGGGGGAGGCGGCTGCGGAGTTGGGGGTGAGTTTGCCGACGCTGTACTCTTACGTGAGCCGGGGGATGGTAAGGTCCGAGGCGGCGGAGGGGGGGAGGCGGAGCAGGCGCTACAGGGCCGAGGACGTGCGGTCCCTGAAGGAGCGCAAGGAGAGGAGGAGGGACCCCGAGGGCGTGGCCGAGGGGGCGTTGCGGTGGGGGGCGCCGGTGCTCGAGTCGGGGATCACGCTCGTGGACGGCGGGCGGCTGTTCTACAGGGGGCGCGACGTCGAGGAGCTGGTCGCGGAGGCCGGCATCGAGGAGGTGGCGGCCCTGATCTGGACCGGGGAGGCGGGGATGGCGGCGGAGATCTTCCCCGGTAGCCTGGAGGGGCCGTCCCCACGGGTGCGGGAGACGCTTGGGACGCTGGAGGGGCTTCCGCCCATGGGGCTTTTCCAGGCGCTGCTACCGGTCGCTTCCGCCGAGGACCCGGTCGGTTACGACCTGCGACCGGCGGGCGTCGTTGGGACGGGTGCCAGGGTCTTGGGCCTCATGGCGGGCGTCGTCGGCGGGGGAGGGGCGGGCCCGACGGCGGAGGCGCTCCGGCGGGGCTGGTGCCCCGGGGAGCCGGGGGCGGCGGCGTTGCTCGACGCGGCGCTCATCCTCTGCGCCGACCACGAGCTGCCGGTCTCGACCTTCGCGGCCCGGTGCGTGGCGTCTTCGGGGGCCACCCCGTACGCCGTCGTGCAGGCGGGCCTTGCGGCGCTCGGCGGGACCAGGCACGGGGGGCAGGTGGAGCTCGTGGAGGCCTTCCTGGACGAGGTCGCGGCGGTTGGCGACGCGCGGAAGGTCATAGCCGGACGCCTCCGACGCGGCGACGGCCTGCCGGGTTTCGGGCACCCGCTCTACCCCGACGGGGACCCCAGGGGCGAGATCCTACTCCGGCTCACGGCCGAGTCCCTGCCGGGAAGCTCCGCCGTGGGCCTCTCCGGCTCGGTCAACGAAGAAGTCCAAAACCTCACCGGAGAGCGTCCCACCGTGGACCTCGCGCTCGCGACCGTCGCCCGCGCGCTGGGACTGCCCGCCGGCGGGTCCGTTGCCCTGTTCGCCGTAGGGCGGACGGTCGGCTGGATCGGCCACGCCATAGAGCAATACGCGAGCAACAACCTCATTCGCCCCCGTGCCAGGTACGTTGGATAGCACGATCGCTTGCTGTGCCAGCGAGCGCTACACGGGTATCTCGAGGATGCCGAGGCCGTTCAGGATTATCAGCGAGGTGGCGAAGGAGTTGAAGGTGGCGTGGGCCACGAACGGGGGGAGGAGGCTGCCGGTTCGCTGGAAGAGGACGCACAGGGCGATGGCGAGGAGGAAGATGGCCGGCAGCAGGACGGGCTCCAGGTGCAGCAGGGCGAAGAACGTGGAGGAAACGAGGGCCGAGAGGACGAAGGGCGTCCTGCCGGCGGTCTTTCCCGGGTCCGTCCTGACGATTCTGGAGGAGACGAGGGCCCCGAGGCGGTTTAGGCCGTTGAAGACGGCGCCGCGGAAGACGAGCTCCTCCACGGCAGGGCCGAGGACGACGACCACGAGGATTATCGCCGGGACGGCGGCGGCCGGGTTGTCCTCCACCCAGCCGACGAGGCCGCGCATAAACGGCTGCTGGACGGTCGATTCGGTCGGGTAGCCAAGCCTGTCGAGGACGAAGACGCTTATGGGGTTGACGATGAGGCTCATCACTATCGCCCCGACGCCTACGGCGACCCCGAGCCCCACGCCGGCGAGCAGGCCGCCGCCGGGGCGCCTGAAACCTAGAGGGGCCAGCGAGAAGCTCGCCTTCCGGCCAAGGGCCCGCGCCCCGATGACGCCCAGCCAGAACACGCAGACGACGAGGGCCGCAACGGCGGTGTTCGTCAGGACGACGGAGAGCAGCGTTCCCTGGGGGTCGTTAACGGCGCCCGCCTTCCAGGTAGACCTCGTCCGCGGTCCAGTCGCCGGGGGCGTCTCGCAGGAGGCGATCTTTCAGGGACGGCGGCAGGAGCCCGATCCCCGGCAGTTCCCCTGCTCCGACCCAGCGCAACTCGCGCAGCGTCGGCTCGGCGTCCGGCGCCACCTCGGGGTCGGACCCGAGGCTGGCCTCCGCGCCGTCTTCCGGGATCATGCGAACGGTGACGTCGACCGTGTGCCGGCCCTCGCGCAGAAACTCGCCGACGTAGAGCACGCCCGAGAACTCGGCGCGCAGGCCCGTCTCTTCCATGACCTCGCGCGCCGCGCACTCGGGGATGGTCTCTCCCGGCTCCATCCTGCCGCCCGGCAGAACCCAGTAGGGGTCGCGGTGGGGCTTCTGGTGACGGACGAGCAGGAGGCGGCCCTCCTGCCCGACGACCGCGGCGACCCGCACCCCGAAGTCCATTCCCGATTGAGAGCGATCCTTGCCCATGCCGCGTGAGTATACCCGCGGGGACGTGCGGAAAAGGTGGCCCAGACTACGTGGCGCCCGCTGGTGAGTTCTCGGATTCGGGGGCCGTGATCTGGCCCTCCAGCTCGTCGCAGGCCCACAGGACCAGGCTGAGGCCTTCTTCGCTGGTGATGCGTTCGTTCCGGGGACCACGGGTCGCGCGGATCTCCCCCTCCGTGGTCGGGTAGCGGCCGGTGGCCTGCCGGCGGAGCCTGAGCTTCTCGAGCCTGGGCCCGTCCCCGGCGGCAAAGTCCAGAACGGAGTCGAGGTAATCGGTTATCGCGGGGTCGTCGGGCTCCCCCGCGGCCGCCGCGTGGAACAGCCGTCCTTCGAGGCTTCCGAAACCGGGCACGAGGAGCCGGTCGCCCGAGACCTCGAAGGTGGAGATCCCCTCTTTTGGCGTGACCGTCAGGGCCTCGCGCACGATCCGCTCCGCCGCGGAGAGGATGAGCTCGACGGCGGTAAAGGTCGTCTCGGGGAGGTTGCTGTCCATGCCGCGGAGCTCGAGGGTGCCCTGGCGGTTCAGGCGCACCGGGTTCCACGCGGGCCTCAGCAGGTCCCCGCCGGACTCCAGGAAGAGCCCGAGGTCCACGCCGGCCCGCCCCATCGCGGCGAGCCATGACCGGTAGCGGTCAAACTGCTGCCGGACGAGGTGGGCGGGGCTGTCGGCGTAGGGGCGCAGGGCCCCAACCGCCGGAAGGTTCCTGTAGACGCCGTCCCAGCCGAAGGCTTCGCTGCCCCGGTAGCGGACGGTGCGGGGGGCGAGGTCCAGCGTCCCGCCTTCATAGAACGGGCAGGAACGGGTCAGGAAGATCAGGGCCGGGTCGAGCGCCGTCGCCAGGTTGTAGAGGTTTAAGAGCTCCCTGCGGGACTCCTCCGATGCGCCGGGTGACACCCCGGACTCGGTGTCGACCGTGCCGTCCGGAAGCCCCAGGTGCAGGTGCGTTCCCGCGCACCTGCCGGCGTCCATGAACCTCTCGGCGCCGACGGTCAGGACCTGGACCTGGTAGTCAGGATCCTCCCTGACGGCGGGCCTCAGCGGGAGCGGGTAGGTGCCAAGGGGGTAGAGCCTGAGCCCGATCTCCCGCGCCGAGCGGAGGGCCAGGCGCACGTTGTCCGCGTACCTCTCCTCCAGGTCGAAGAGCGAGTGGACCGGGGGCGTGTTGATCTCGACCACGCCCTTAACCCACTCGGGGGCCAGGCAGGCCGCCTCGCCGTCACCCTCCCTTTCCGAACTCTCCCTGCAACGCTCCAGGAACTCGTCGGCCCGCACCGAAGGCTCGCCCGATTCCTCGACCAGAAAAAACTCCTGCTCCAGCCCGATACTGCGGTCCGACAAACGCTCACTCCCATCCACCCTGCCCCCGGAGAGGTGCGTCACCTCGCCTCCCTTCCACGGAGAACTCTACCCCAGGGCCGACCCCCGCGTCTTTGGCCGGCAGGAGGAAAATCGCCGGCAACAGTCCCGCGGGCCTCGCGCCGGACTAGCAGGCATCAGGTCCCAGGTTTTGAGGGGGCGTAGAGCGAAGATGCCGCGTTCTCTCTGAGACAGACCATAGTGGCGACGTCAAGCTGCACACTGCTCCCCTGAAACCTGATGCCTTATCCTGGCGAGATCCTGACCCGGATACGGGTACCTTCTCCCGGCGCGCTCTCGATCTGAAGCGTTCCGCCGAGGCTCTCGGCCCGCTCTCGCATGGATCTCAGGCCCAGGTGGCCGGGGAAGGCCCCCGTCGGGTCGAAGCCCGACCCGTCGTCGCTTACGTCGAGCGTGACGGACCCGTTGGCGCGCCCGACGCCGAGGTCCACGTTCGCGGCCCCCGCGTGTTTGACGGTGTTCTGGAGGGCTTCCTGGGCGATGCGGTAGAGCGCCTCCTTGGTATCCGGCGGCAACGCGGGCTCCTCGCCCAGAGAGGTGCGGACGTTGATCCCGTGCCGGGCCCGCAGCGCCGCGGCCTGCTTCTCGAGCGCGGAGTTCAGACCCTCGGCCTCTAGGGCCTCGGGCCTGAGCTCGAAGATGAGGGCGCGCATCTCGGCGAGGCCGGCCTCCGACAGGGAGAGCACGTACTCGAGGGGCTCCACGGCGCGGGCCGGGTCCCGGTCGAGCAGGGTGCGGGCGGTGCGGGAGCCTAAAGCTATGCCGTAGAGGGCTTGAGAGACGGAGTCGTGCAGCTCGCGCGAGATCCTCTGGCGCTCCTCCAGGACGGCCCGGCCGCGGGCGGCCGTCAGGAACCGCTCGAAGTACCGGGCGTTCTCGACCGCCACCGCCGATTGGTCGGCCACCGCCCCGATAAAGGTCCGCTCTTCTTCGGCCGGCTCCTCCCCCGGCGGATAGTAGGCGCTGATGACGCCGAGGGCCTGCCCCCGCGCGACGAGGGGCACGACGAAGATGCCCTCCCAGGCGGCCTCCCACAGGAACGGGTGCAGGGGCGAGTAGAGCGGCTCCTCAAGGAACATGCCCCTGGCGCCGCGGACGAAGCCTGGCTTCAGGGACTCCAGGGGGCCCGCGACGAGCGGGCGTCCCCCCGAGCCCCACGCGGCGCTCAGGGCGTCCGTGTAGCCCTCCGGCAGGTTCCTGGCGGCGACCAGGAGGAGATTGTCCGTCTCCGGGTCGAGGAGCGTGACCGAGCAGGCGAGCGCCGCGGTCTCCTCCGTCACGCCGACCGTCACCGCGTCGAGCGTGGATTCCACGGGTTGGCCGGCGGTCAGGTTAGAGGCGAGGCGGGTGAGGGCGGCGACGCGGCGTTCGAGCATCCGGCGCGCCCCGATACGATCGGTTATGTTCTCCATGCTGCCCTCGTAGCCTACGATCCCGCCGGACGCGTCGCGCAGCGCCCGGGCGCCCGCCGAGACCCAGGCCGTGCCGCCGTCTTTGCGGCGTACCTCGGCCTCGAAACCCGAGACGGCGCCCCGCTCGCGCATGGCCTCCACGAACTCCGCCCGGCGTCCGGGCCTGGCGTAGAGTTGCGCGACGTTCGTTACGGAGGAGAGGAGTTCCTCGGGGGAGTCGTAGCCGAAGATGCGGGCCATCGCGGGGTTGGCCGTGACGAGCTGTCCTTCCGCGGTGCTCTGGAAGATACCCTCGACGGCGTTCTCGAAGATGGCGCGGTACTTGGCCTCGCTCTCTTTAAGCGCCCTCTCCTGACTCCTGAGCCCGGTGACGTCCCGCATGGCGACCAGGTGCACGTCCCGTCCCAGGTAGCGCGAGGGCCTGCCCCGGATCTCGACCAGGACGCTGGTGCCGTCCTTTTTGATGCCGGAGGCCTCGTGCTTCCCCTCGTAGTCGGAGGCTATGTTGCGCCACAGCTCTTCGCGCGACTCGGGTGCCACGTGGTCCAGGACGTTGGTGCCGATGTACTCGGAGGCCTCGTAGCCGAAGATGGCGGCGATGGCGTCGTTGGCCTCGAGGACGACCCCCTTCTCATGGATGGCGAGCCCTTCGAAGGCGGCCTCGTTGAGGCGGCGGTAGCGTTCCTCGTTCTCCTCTAGCTCCTCGACGGCGGCCCGGAGCCGCACCGTGCGCTCGGCGATCCTGTTTTCAAGGCTTTCGTTCAGGAGCCGCACCTCCTTCTCGGCCTCCACGCGCTCGGTGACATCTCGCCAACTCGCCACGACCCCGCGCACGTCCAGGTCTGCCCTGAGGTTGTTCGCCACACCCTCCACGTAACGCCAGGAGCCGTTCTTGTGGCGCACGCGGAAGATGATCGAGGGGTGCTCGCCGGGACGCGACCTGACCTCCTTGCGGCGCTCCCCGACCCACGCGCGGTCTTCCGGGTGGATCATCTCCGGAGAGGCCATCGCCGCCAGGGCTTCTTCGGGCTCGTAGCCCAGGACGCGCTCGATGGAGGGGCTCACGTACCGTGGCGTCCCCGAGGTGTCGTAGATGGCGATCATGTCCGAGGCGTTCTCGACGAGCAGGCGGAAGAGCAACTCCCGGCTCACCCGCTCCGTGACGTCGCGCACCACGAGGAGGCGGACCTCCTCGCGCCGCCTGTGGCCCGGCAGCGCCGACACCGTGACCTCGTAGTCGCGCCGGTCTGACCCCCCGCCGACCCTGACCTGTCCCCTGGCCCCGTTGGGCTCGTCCGCCAGGCGCAGGATCTCCTCGTTCTTCACGGAGAAATTCAGGGGCCTCCCGATGGCCCGGGAGACCGGGACCTCGGCGACGGGGCGGGCGGCGGGGTTCATGTCGAGGACGCGGTTCTGGGAGTCCAGCACGATCACGCCGTCCCCCATCCCCTCCACGACCGAGGACCGCGCCACCGGGACCACGTCGAATAACCGGAACTGGGGTATCGCCCAGACGACCGCCGCGCCGGTCAGGAGCAGAAAGTACGGGGTCAGGTCCAGGTCGGGGATCGGGCTGAGGCCGAAGACGTAAACCGCGTTGCCCAGCCACGGGGCGGCCACGCCGAAGAGGAGCACCCCGCCCTGCCAGGTGTACAGGGTCTCGGAGCTCGCCAACGTGGACACCACGAGCACGGCCCCGGCGAGGAGCAGCGCGTAGGAGTACGAGATCCAGACCCAGCACCCCGGGCCGTAGGTTACGTCCAGGGCGACGAACGGCCCGGACGGGTCCATCACAGTCTCGCTCCAGTACAGGTGGTGCGTCTCGTTGGTGAAGAGTAGCGCCAGCGTCACGAGCGGCACCACGCACAATAGCGCGAGGTTGCGCCGGGTAAGCCACCGCTCCATTCCCGCGTACTCCGCCGCAAACCCGACCCAGGCCACCGGCACGGCGACTATGCCGACGTACTCAACCTTGGACCAGAAGAGGTTGACCGCGAGGTCCGTGGAGCTCAGCGCCACGGCGTAGGAGGCGCCCCAGACGGTCACCGCCACCGTGTACAGGGCCACCATCCTCGCGCCGGGGGTCCCGAGACGCCGCAAGACGTAGACGGCCAGCCCGGCCGAGACGAGGGCCGTAGCCAGCGAACCCAGGGCGTATGGTGTGTACTGCCAGCTCACGCGGCTCCTGCGTGTCGGGAGAACCCTCTAAAACCCACGAGCATTGTAGCCCCGCGTCGGCCGAGGGGCCTCAGGCGTCGCCCAGCTCCTCCGGCGGGACCAGGCCCGTCCGGGCGGCGTAGAGGGCGGCCTGGGTGCGGCTCTGCACCCCGAGCTTGCGGAGGACGGCCGAGACGTGGGTCTTTACGGTCCGCTCCCCGATCAGGAGCTTGCGCGCTATCTGCTTGTTGGCCTCCCCGCGGGCCACGAGCTCCAGCACCTGCGTCTCCCGCCCCGTCAGCGCCTCGTGATCCTCCCTGCGGGGGGTGTGGACCTCGCGCATAAGCCGGGAGGCGGCCTCGGGGGCGAGCTGCACCTGCCCGGCGGCGGCGGCCTTGAGCGCGCGCCTGAGCTCCCCGTCCTCGGTGTTCTTGAGCAGGTACCCTATGGCCCCGGCCTTTACCGCCCCCGAGACCGAGGCGTCCTCCAGCACGCTCGTCAGGGCCACAACCTCCACGTCGGGCAACTCCCGCCGGATGGCCCCCGTCGCCTCTATCCCGTCCATCACCGGCATCAGGAGGTCCATCAGCACCACGTCGGGCAGGAGCTCGCGCGCCAGCCTCAGGGCCTCCGCGCCGTTCTCCGCCTCCCCGACCACCTCGAAGTCGTCGTCGAGGCCGAGGAACATGCGCAA
>CADCUT010000112.1 GCA_902805975.1 uncultured Rubrobacteraceae bacterium
TCGTTCGACATGGGCGGGACCACGGCCAAGGCCTGCCTCATCGACGACGGGGAGCCGCTGACGAGCACGGACTTCGAGGTCGCGCGGGTGTACCGGTTCAAGAAGGGGTCCGGGCTTCCGGTAAAGACGTCGGTCATAGAGATGATCGAGATCGGGGCCGGCGGCGGCTCCATCGCCCGCCTCGGGCCCCTGGGGCTGCCCAAGATCGGGCCCGAGAGCGCCGGCGCGGACCCGGGCCCCGCCTGCTACGGCCGCGGCGGCGAGGACCCGACGGTGACCGACGCGGACCTCCTGCTCGGCTACCTCGACCCTGACTTCTTTCTCGGCGGCAGGATGAGGCTGGACTACGGGGCGGCCGAGAGGGCGATGACCAAGATCTCCGACCCTTTAGGCCTCGACCCCGTCGAGGCGGCCTGGGGCGTCCACCAGGTCGTGGACGAGAACATGGCGAACGCGGCCCGCGTGCACGCCGTCGAGCGCGGCAAGGACCCGCGCAAGTACCTCCTCCTCGCCTTCGGCGGCGCGGGCCCGGTTCACGCCCACCGCGTAGCGCGCGCCCTCGGCGTCCCCGGCTTCGTGGCGCCTCTGGGCGCGGGGACGGCCTCCGCCTTCGGCTTCCTGTGCGCCCCGCTCTCCTTCGACCTGGCCCGCAGCCTCTACGGCCGCCTCGACCGGCTCGACTGGGACGCGGCCAACGCGGCGCTCGAGGAAATGGAGGAAGAAGGACGGGGGCTCCTGCAGGCCTCCGGGGTGGCCGAGGAGGACGTTCGCGTGCGCCGGACGGGCGAGATGCGCTACATCGGGCAGGGGCACGAGGTCGGCGTGAAGCTACGGGAGGGGAAGCTTGGGCCCGAGAACGTGGGCGAGATCTCGGACGGTTACCGCGAGGAGTACCGGCGGCTCTACGGGCGCGAGGGGCCGGACGTGCCGCTCGAGACCATCACCTGGCGCGTCGAGGTCTCGTCCCCGCGGCCCGAGATCCCGCAGGAGACGCAGAAGAGGGGTGCTCGACCCCTGAAGGAGGCGCGCAAAGGCGAGAGGGGGATCTACCTCCCCGAAGAGGGCGGCTTTACGGCCGTCCCCGTCTACGACCGCTACACGCTCGACCCCGGGGTGTCCTTCGACGGCCCGGCCGTCGTGGAGGAGCGGGAGTCGACGGTGATCGTCGGCCCCGATTCCCGGGCCGAGGTGGACGGACCGCGCAACCTGATCGTGAGGTGGGATAGATGAGCCCGGAGCGCCTGGACCCGATCCTGCTGGAGGTCCTCTGGAACCGCCTGGTCTCGGTGGTCGAGGAGC
>CADCUT010000113.1 GCA_902805975.1 uncultured Rubrobacteraceae bacterium
CGCTCCGTCGCCCCTCGCACGGAACCTTCTTCGAGCCGGGCCCTCTCTATGGCGGCCTCGCACTCCTCGATAGCGTCCATCGCTATGGCCCGGATCAGGGCCTCCCGGTTCCGAAAGTGGCGGTGCAGGGTGGTCCTGCCCACGCCGGCCGCCTCGGCGATCCTCTCCATGGATGCCCCCCGGTCCACCACCAGCAACCGGGCCGCCGCCTCCAGGATCTCACGCCCCGCCCTTCTTCCTCCCACAGACACCCCACTACACGATTTTAGAACATCATTGTCCGTATTGGAACATAATTGTTCCGCTTGTCAAGGTGGGTGGGATCGGTACGGGCACCCGGTACGGGCGCGGGCCCGAAAGTAAGCGGGGGTGCATCGGGAGAAGCGTAGAGCCAGGGACGACGCGGTGTGCGCCGTTCCTGGCTCCTGTACGTTCTGGTTGGCCGGCGTTCGAGAGCCGGCGGGGTGGTTACGGCAGGGGCTGGCCTCCGGTCACGCCGAGGGTCTCGCCGTTGACGTAGCCGGCCTCCTGGGAGGCGAGGAAGACGAAGGCGGGGGCGAGTTCGGCGGGCTGGGCCGGGCGTCCCATCGGGCTCGTGCCGCCGAACTGGCTCACCGTGTCGGCCGGCATGGAGGCGGGAATTATCGGGGTCCAGACCGGACCCGGGGCGACGGTGTTGGCGCGCAGGCCGTACTGGACGACCTCCTGGGCGAGGCCCTTGGTGAAGGTGGTGATGGCGCCCTTGGTCGAGGAGTACGGGAGGAGCGGGGGGGAGGGCTGGTAGGCCTGGATGGAGCCGACGTTGATGATCGAGCCCCCCTCCGGCATGTGCGGGAGCGCCGCCTTGACGAGCCAGAACATCGCGTAGATGTTCGTCTTGAAGGTCCGGTCGAGCAGCTCGGTGGAGACGTCGGCTATGCCGTTCACCGTCATCTGGTGGGCGGCGTTGTTGACCAGGACGTCTATCCGGCCGAACTCGTCGACGGCCTTCTGGATCACGGCCTGGCACTGGGCCTCGTCAACGATGTCTCCCGGCACCTTGACGCACTGCCTGCCCGCCTCCTCGACGACGCCGGCGGTCTCTGTGGCGTCCGCCTCCTCCTCTTCGAGGTACGAGATAAGGACGTCGGCGCCCTCGCGGGCGAAGGCGAGCGCGACGGCCCGCCCGATGCCCGAATCGCCACCGGTGATGACGGCCTTCTTTCCTTCAAGCCGCCCGGAGCCGCGGTAGGTCTCGTACCCGTAGTCGGGTTTCGGGCCCATCTCCTGCTCGTGGCCGGGGTGCTGGTCCATCTGGGTCTGCTCATCGTAAGGCGGCTGCTGGTACTGGGTCGTCGGGTCTTGCTGGGTGTGCTGGTCCTCTGTCACGGGCGTTCCTTTCCTTTTTGACGTATCCTCGCTTATACCCGGACGCTCCTCCCGCTACCCTTCTCTCAGGCCTTATGCACCCGCCAGGAGTACACATTTCGGACCATATTCGCGTCAGAACATCCCGCGACGGGCTTCGGCGATGGAACGCCTCCTCTTCAGGTTGTACGCCTCTAGGAGGGAAGATCCGTGCCTCCGAGGCCCTATTCGTGGTGCCCAGGGCTGCCCGGGGGGAGGTTTAGGCCCGGTCGCGCGTCGGGGATACCCCGGACAGAACGTATCCGGCGCGTCGAACACGAGGGGCAATCATGGGCGAAGGTAACAACGACGGCATCTTCGAGGGCTACAAGAAGAACGCAGACATGTCGCTCTCGTCCTATAGCGTGCTGGCGGGGGTCTTCAACGCGCTCTTCGCCGTCTTTCTGTTGTTGGTCAAGGGCACGGGAAGAAGCCTGCCGGAGAGGGTGGACGCGAGGGACATCGCGCTGCTGGGGATGGCGACCCACAAGCTGAGCCTGGTCGGGGCCGAGGACGCGGTCGCGAGCCCCCTGCGCGCCCCGTTCACCGAGCTTCGGGAGAAGGAGAGCCCCAAAAAGCTCGACGAGAAGCCCCGCGGCGGGGGCCTGCGCAGGTCCGTCGGGGAGCTCCTGACGTGCAAGTTCTGCCTCGGCGTGTGGCTCGCCTCCTTCTTTACCTACGGCCTCGTGCTCGTGCCGCGCGTCACCCGTCTTGTGGCCACGATCCTCGCCGTCGTCACCGTCTCGGACCACCTCCACCAGGCCTACAAGGCCCTCATGAACCGGGCCTAGGGCTCCGGCCTATCCGACGCGGGCCTTGTGGCCGGAGATCTCGCCCAGAGGCCGGCCGCGCGTCTCCTCTCCGAGCAGCCACACGTTGGCGGCGATGAGTAGAAGAACCCCGGCGAACATGGAGAAGACGGCCGGCGTGCCCAGGCCCGGAGCCCCGAGCATGACCCCGACGAGGTAAGGCCCCACGATGCCGCCGATGCGGCCGACACCCGTGGCCCAGCCCGTCCCGGAGCCGCGCGCCTCCGTCGGGTAGAGCTCCGGGGTGTAGCCGTAGAGCACACCCCAGGCCCCGAGGTTGAAGAACGAGACGAGGGAGCCCCACAGGACGAGCTCCATACCCGGCGCATCGGCCGCCAGGCCCCGCAGCCCGAAGACGAGGGCCGCGACCGCCGACCCGACCAGGTACACGACGAGCGTGCCCTTGCGGCCCCACCGCTCTACGAGGTAGGCGGCGGAGAAGTAGCCGGGCACCTGCGCGAGGGTTATGAGGAGCACGAACCCGAAGGAGCTCACGAGGTCCCGGCCGGAGCCCGCGAGTATCTGCGGCAACCACGTGAAGATCCCGTAGTACGAGAACACCATCCCGAACCACAAGACCCACAGCATCAAAGTCCGCCGCGCATAAGCCCCGCCCCACAGCGCCCGCAACCCCGCGCCCGCGACGGGCTCCCCCTGCTTCTCTTCCTCGTCGAGACCTTCTGTCTCAACGCCGAGCCGGGCGGCGGCCTCCCGGGCCTCTGCGTGACGGCCCCTGCGGAGCAGGTACCGGGGGGACTCGGTCAGGCCGCGGCGCAGGACGAGCACGTAGAGGGCCGGGAGGGAGCCGATGAGGAAAGCGACCCTCCAGCCGTACTCGGGGATGACGAGAAAGCCGATGAGGGCGGCCAGGATCCAACCATAAGCCCAGAAGCTCTCGAGCAGCACGACCATCCTGCCCCGACTCTTGGCCGGCGCCACCTCGGAGACGAGCGTGCTCGCCACCGGCAACTCCCCCCCGAGACCAAGCCCCGTGACGAACCGCAGCACGAGCAATGCCCCGTACCCCCAAGCGAGCGCCGTGAGCCCCGTCGCGACCGAGTACACGAGCAAGGTCGCCATCATCACCGCCCGACGCCCGTACCTGTCCGCCAGCGTCCCCGAGACCGCAGCCCCAACGAACATCCCGAAGAGGCCGGCGCTGATCGCAACCCCCACCTGCCCCTGGGATAACCCCCACTCCCGCGCCAACGCCACCATCACGAAGGACAACAACCCGACGTCCATCGCGTCGAACATCCACCCGAACCCCGAGAGCAACGTCACCCGCCAGTGACCCCGCCCAACCTCCCCGGCGTCTATCCGGCCCTCCAACCCCCGCACCGCCACCGCGAACCGCCTCCTCGTAACAGCTAGAGCCGTGCTTGCTACCCGGATACGTTGCAAGGTAGCGTATTTGTAACAAACAGATACATTGAGTATCACACGGGGAACAAGGGCGCGCAACCCCGGGTATCTCTAGCCGGGCTTTCGGGGGCTTTCTGCGAGGGGGAGGTGGAGGGCGAGTTTGCCGGTGCGGCGGCGGACGCGGAGGGCTATGAGCCCGACGCCCGCGGCCATGGCGGCGGGGGCGAGGAGGCCTGCCTCGGGGCCGAAGGGGCCGCCGGTCAGGAGGTCGGGGCCGGACGGTCGGGTGGAGAGGAAGGTGGCGCCGACGAGGTCGAGGCCGCTGACGGGGAAGCCGAAGACGTTGCCCTGGAAGAAGTTCCAGGTCGTGTGCAGGCCGATGGGGATGGCGAGCTGGCCGGTCAGGACGTAGCCAAAACCGAGCATCAGGCCGGCCAGAAAGATGTTGAAGGTGCTCAGGGCGCTCGCGTTCGGGTTGGAGAGGTGGAGGGCGGCGAAGACGGAGGAGGAGAGGGCCCAGGCCAGCACGATGGCGCCCTTCGGACCGAGCCTGGTGCCGTTCAGTCCCTCCGCGAGGTTCGTCAGCTGGTAACCGCGGCTGACGAGCTCCTCGTAGAAGCCCACGCAGACGAAGAGGACCACGGGCGCGAGGATGGCCGGGAAGAAGGCGTACCCGTCCACGGCCACGAGCGAGCCCGTCACGGTAGCCCAACCGGCCGAGATCTGGAAGACGAAGATCCCCGTCATGAGCAGCGCCCCGAGGAGCAGCCCGAAGCCGAGGTCGGACCACCAGGCGCGGTCCAGGCGCAGGCCGAACCCCGGGAAGGGCCGTCGGTCCAGAAAACGCCCGGAGGCCCAGACGCTCGCCACGGCCACGACGGCGGCGCCCGCGTAGAACAGGACCGTCAGGTAAGGCGTCCGGGCCTGGCCCGCGGCGCCGGAGGAGAGGCCGGCCATCGCCGCGAGCACCAGGAACCCGAGAAGCGAGGCCCCGACGTAGTTGAGCAGGAACTGGCAGAGCACGCGCCAGCCCGCGCGCAGCCTCACCTCCTCGTTTACGAACAGTCCTCTCAAACACGCCTCCGCCCGGGGACAGCAAAAAGGATTCTAGCCCGGCGGACGGTGTGCGGGGAGAGACCTCTACCAGCGGCCCGCTCTACGCCCCCGCCCACCCGGCGCGGGCGGGCTTCAACCCCGCCACCAGGGAGGGTGGGGAACCGTTGGTGGGGTGAAGGAGCGTCCGGACGGGGCGCGTTGCGGGCCGCCGGCGTTAGCGGGCGTCTCTGGACCGGACCTCCCGCCGGCGCATGGGCATGGCGTCTATGAGGTCGAACAGTCTCTCGGCGGGGATGGGCTCCGGTGAGCGGAACTTCTCGCCGCCGTCCCTGCCGACCAGCACTATCGCGAAGGCGCCTTCTCCGACGCCGAACCGGCGTCTCGCGGCGGCGGACCTCCCGGAGCCGTCTTCGAAGAGAGGCTCCTTCGCGAGGTCGCGGTCCTCGAAGGCGGCCCTGTGGCCTTCCAGCAGGTCCATTTGGCGGGTGTAGGTCCCGTGGTCCGGGGAGGGGGCGAAGACCAGGAGGCGGCGGTTCCTGGACGGGGGTCTATTCAGGACTCTCGCCTGGCGAGGTCCGCGGTCTGTTGGGCGGCCTTGGCGTAGTCGCGGATGAGTTGCCTGAGGCGTGAGATCTCACGCGAGGCCCGCTGGAGGAGGAAGCCGGTGACGCGGCCTTCGAGGGTCGTGGTGGTGGCGAAGGCCCCGCGGAAGTAGGAGTGGAGCTCTTCGAGGGTCATGGCCTCGCGGGATGGTCGGACGCTCCCGTTGCGGGCCTCCACCGCGGTCATCCGGAGCTCGGGCCCGCCGGTGCGGCGCTCTATGCGAGTGCCGGGCACGCCGGGTTCGCGCAAGTCCTTCAGGGCGGCGAAGACCTCCCCGTCCGTCGGGCGGTCGGCGAAATCCGAGCCCGCGTGGAGGTAGGTGACCTCGCCGGAGCGGTTGACGATCACGACGGCCGGCACCGCCACGTTCTCCTTCTCGTTCCAGAGGCCGTAGGCGCGGGCCACCTCTCCCTTCGGGTCGCTGAGGAGTGGGAAGGGAATTTTAAGCTTCCCGACCATCCTGGCGTTGTGGGCCGGGGGGTCCACGCTTATGGCGGCGGGCTGCGTGCCGCGCCGCTCGAACTCGTTGTACTTACGGGCGTAGGCGGCGAGCTGGCCGTTGCAGTAGGGGCACCAGTCGCCCCGGTAGAAGATGAGGACCACCGGGCTCACCTCCAGCTGCCCCGAGAGGCTCCAGGGGTGATCCTGCTGGTCCGGCAGTTCGAATGACGGGGCTACGCTCCCCACGCTCAGGTCAGCCATCCGGCGCTCCTCCCTCTCTTCCACTGGCGTCCGACTCTAGCACCTTGCGGCGACCCGGGCCCGCCGAACCCTAGCCGCCGTCGTACTGGTCCTCGCTTGGGGAGGGTTCGTCCGGCGGTACCGAGGACGGGGGAGAGGCCGGGGGCGAGACCGCGGGTGGTGATACGGCCGGCGGCGAGGCCGGGAGCTCCGCGGGGGGCGGCTCGGCGGTGCCGGAACCCCCGCCCGCGTCGACCGGGCCCCCGAGGTCCGCGGTGGGGGCGTCGAGGCGCTCGCCGGCCACGCCCTGCACCCGTCCAAGCGGCGTCCCGTCCTGCGGCCCCCGGGGGAGGCCGAGGGTCACGGCACCCAGCAGCGCCAGCGCGATCACCGTACAGAGGATCACGATCGCCGCCCTCCGGCGCCGGACCCTGCGCCCGGTGAACCGTCCGCGCTTCCCGTCCGCCGTTTCGTTCGCGGCCGTCGTGGCCGTACCCGTCGTGGCCGTACCCGTCGTCGCCGCAACCGTTGTCGCGACGGCGGGCGCGGCCTCTTTGCGGACGCCGATCCTGGGCGTCCCGGTCCTCGGGGTGGGGGCCGGCGGGAGGGCGCCCTTGCGGACGACCTCTATGTCGTCGAGGAGCTCGGCCGCGCTCGCGGGGCGGTCGGCGGGGTCCTTGGCGAGCATCTTGACGACGAGGGCGTCCACGGGCTCCGGGATGGTTGGGTCGAGGCGGCGGGGCGGGGTGAGGGGCTCCGTGACGTGCTTCATGCAGACGGCCACCGGGTTGTCCGCCCTGTAGGGGACGACGCCGGTGAGCATCTCGTAGAGGACGATGCCCAAAGAGTAGAGGTCGCTGCGGGGGGTGGCCGGCTCCCCCAGCGCCTGCTCCGGGGAGAGGTAGCCCGCCGTCCCGAAGACCGCGTTGGTGGCGGAGATCGTGGCCGCAGAGGCCGCGCGGGCGATGCCGAAGTCCGTCACCTTCAGGTGGCCCATGTCGGTGACGAGGATGTTCTGGGGCTTGATGTCGCGGTGGATCACACCCCGCTCGTGCGCCGCCCAGAGCGCTTCGGCCACCTGGCCCGCGACGGCGAGCGCCCGCTGGGGCTCCATAGGACCCCTCTCGTCCAGCCGCTCCTTGAGGGTGCCGCCCGAGACGTACTCCATCGCGATGTAGCAGGTGCCCTCGGGCGTCTCGCCCCTATCGAAGACCGAGACTATGTTCGGGTGGGAGAGGCTCGCGGCATTCCGGGCCTCTCGCCCGAAACGCTCGTAGAACTCCTCGTCGCCCCTGTACTGGCTTCTCAAGACCTTGAGCGCCACGTCCCGCTCGAGCACCCCGTCGTGCGCCAGAAAGACCTCCGCCATGCCACCGCTCCCAAGGGGGCGTTCGATGGTGTAGCGGCCGTCTATAGTAGTCTGGTTCACGATACGCATTCTACCCTTCCGCGCCGCCGCAGGGGGTGTTTTTTCAGGGCGTCGCCGGTCTCTAAGTTCAGCCCTCCGCCGTCTCCGAGATCCAGTTCGAGACCCCGCCCACGGCGCCTGAGGTCCAGTACCGGATCCTCTGCCACACGCCCGCCTCCTCGTAGCCTTCCGCAGCGACGAGCGGTGAGGTCCCGGCGCTCCGGCCGTCCACGAAGACCTCGACCGTCCCGAGCTCGCGCCCGGCCTCCGCCGAAGGCGGCGCCTCCTTCTCCGTCTCCACGCGCCGCTCGACCTCGAGGCCTGGTCCCCCGAGGCCCGAGATATCCTTCTCTGCCACGAGCTGGACGGACTCGTCGCGGCGGTAGGGGAGCTGGAGCTTCTTGAACGGGTCGTCCCTTGCGACAAAAGACTTCTCGCCAAAGTCTCCGAAGCCGTACTCGAGCGCCGTCTCGGAGGCCTCGAAGCGGTAGAGGTCCTCGGCGGCGCCGAGGACGACGGCGACGTAGGACTCATCGCCGTTCTGGGCGGAGGAGATCAGGGACGGACCGGCCTCGGGGGAGGTGCCGGTCTTGACGCCGTCGGCCGCCTCGTAACCGTAGCCGGAGTTCGGGGCGATCAGGAGGTTCGTGGTATCGAGCGGTATCTCCCGATCCTGGGTGGTGACGGTGATGCTGGTCTTGCCGACGATCTCGCGGAACTCCGGGTACTCCATCGCCTCGCGCGTGATCCTGGCGAGGTCCCCGGCGCTCGAGTAGTGCCCGCTGTCGTCCAGGCCCGCCGGGTTCTCGAAGTGGGTGTTCTTGAGGTTCATCTCCTTCGCCTTCTGGTTCATCGAGCCCACGAACTCTTCGACGCTGCCGCCCCCGAGGTGCTCGGCGAGCGCGTAGACGGCGTCGGTGCCGGAGGGGACGAGCGTCGCTTCGAGCAGCTCGCGGACGCTGACGGAGTCGTAGGGGTAGAGGCCCGCGGCGCTGTAGACGCCCCCGGCGTAGGAGGCGGCGTTCTCTGAGACGGTCACCTCCTCGTCGAGCCTGGCGCCCTCCTCGAGCGCGACGAGGGCGACCATCACCTTGGTCGTCGAGGCGATGGGGAGGCGCTTGTTGGGTTCCTTGCCGGCCAGGTAGAGGCCGGTCTCGCGGTCGACGATCGCCCACGAGGCGGCGTCGAGCTTGGGCGCGCCGGGAGGGTTGGGCTCGTTCTGCTGGGCGTCGGCCCGGTCTGGGGCGGGGAAGACCAGTAGGGCCAGAGACAGTAGGATCAGGGTCACGGTCCCATGCGCGCGGCACGTCCTCTGTCTCAAACGCCACCTCCCCTTCTGTGTTCTTGCGCTACCAACCGCCTCCCGCGCGGGACCGCCCACGACGGCCAGGGTCATTTTGCACCAGCGAACCGGGACGGTCCACCCTGGTAGGCATCAGGTTCTAGGTTTTGAAGTGTTGTAGAGAGGATGGCGCGGGCGTGCCGCTGTCCCTCGCGGGCCAACCGTGGTGACGATGTCCGGCCCCACGACGCGCACCCCTAATACCTCAAAACCTCCGAAGGAGGCGGCCTAGAGCCTAGAACCTACTACTCGAACATCTCCCGGCCCATCTGGTCCACCTTGCCCTCGGCGTGCTCGGTCATGTCCCCGTCGGCGCCGGTCTCCTCGGTCATCGCCTTCGCCATCTCGTCGGCCTTCTGCTCGTTGTGGGCGTGCGGGTCGCCGTGGCCGCCGGTGTCCTCGGTGATGCGCCCGGCGAGGTCCTCCTCCATCTCGGCGGCGTTGAACGGGACGTGGTCGTCGAGGGGCATGTCCTTGCCCATCTCCCTGGCCTCCGCGTCCACGTTCACCTCCATGACGGGATCCGCGGAAGGCATAGACTTCATCGACTCCGAAGACTCCATCGACTTCATGGACTCCATCGACTCCAGCGAGTCCTCCCTCATGCCGGGCAGGGGCCGGGGGTCCGCGTCGCCCTTCTCGATCCTGCGCACGATCTCTTTCGCCCGGAGGTCCGCCTGCCGGCTCCGCTCCTCCATAGCCCCCCGGATCTCACGGTCCGACCGCCGCATCCTATCGTCGATCCTCTTCTCGGACTGCCTCTGCCGCCGCTCCTGCTCCCTGATGCTCAAAACCGCCTCCTCACGCCCCTCGCCCCGCCTACCACGACCCTTTCCCGCTCTTTCCCCATTCGACCGCCGGACGAAAACCGGTCTCCCGGACGGACGCGGGAGTTCTAACAGTAGATTGTGGACCGGCCCTCGCGGGTAGGGTTAGGTGGCGAGAGAACAAAACGACCGGAAGGAGCATCCATGGGCGAGGGAAGAGAGAGGCGCGGCGACGGGGGAGGCAGGGACCGCGGCCAGGGCGGCGGTGGCGGTCGAGATCGCGACCGCGGTCGTGACCAAGGACGCGACCAGGGACGCGACCAGGGACGCGACCGCGGCGGCGAAGGCGACCGGGATCGCGGGCAGGGCAGCGCCTACCAGAAACACGAGGAGGAACGCGAGGCGCGTCAGGCTGAGCGTCAGGCGGACCGCCGCGAGGAACGAGACCAGAGGCGCGAGGAGCGCCACGAGGAGAGGATGCAAGAGCGCAAGGAGGGACGCCAGGACCGCGGGGGAGACGGCCCCGGAAAGGGCTAGACCCAGACGGGAAGCCCACCCAACATCCCGCCCGTAGTGCCGGGCCGGCACGGCTTCTCGCCGGGACCATCCCGTCCCCGCAACCGACAGGCCCGGCCGTACCCTGCTGTCGGGGTACGGCCGGGCCTGAAAGCCGCGTAGGAACGCGCGAGGGGAAGGGACCCACGAAGGATCCCGGCCCCGGCGCGGTCCCGTCTCTACTAGCCCTTGACGGCCTGCAGCACCTCATCCTGGCTGTTGAACTTGTCCTGGGCGGCGTTCCGGATGCCGTCCACGATGTTCTGCGGCGCGCCGTTGCTCTCGGCGTTGGAGGCGACCTCCTCCTTCTGGGCCGGGAAGTTCACCCCCTGCAAGTACTGCTGTAGCTGTCCGATGTCTAGGTTGCCCAGGTTCGGCAGGTCCATGGTCATCCTTCCAGGGTAGGGTGTGCTTGTTCCCGGACCTGCCCGATTCGGCGGGCCCGGAAACATCTGGAGGCGACGTTACTTGAGCAGGTCCTTGGCCGCGGCCTTCTTGTCCTTTGCCTTGGCCTTCCTCTGGTCGGAGCGGCCCTCGGACTTCTTGTCCTTGTCGCCGGTGATGGCGCCGCCGGCCTCCTTCATGCGGCCCGTGGCCCTATCCATCGCGCCCTCGTTCCGATCTTCCCTGCTGCTCTTGCCGGGCATGTCGGCTCCCTCTGTAGCTCTCCTGTCTTGCCCCCTTGGACAGAGCCGGGACCAGATCCGATACACTCCGGCCGAGAGGCCACGCGCCTTCAGGACCGCTTTGGCCTACGAGGGGGCCCATCGTCGAAGCCGCCGTCGATCCGGCCCCGGTCGATGGTGAGGCCCCGATGGTGAGGCCTCGGCGGAGCTGCCGTCCGTTTGCGGTACGCGACCGGGCTCTACCCCATGCTACGACCCGCCCGTCGCCGAGCCTGGCGTCCTCCCGATTCCTCCCGGGAGCGGCGCCCTGGTGGCTTCGCGATAAGCGGCGTCCTGCTCACTTCAGAAAACTGATGGCGGCCCGACCTGTCCCCGGACGGTGTGAGTGCCATGTGAAGGACCACGCCACCCACGGTCGCGGAGATCGTGGGTGGCATGGCCGAGGACACCAAGAAGCCGGGGCCCCCGAAGGGGCTCCGGCTTGGGGTTGAAGCTTTAAAGCTCGGGGAGCCCCTTGAAGCTCTCGATGTTCTCGCACTTCTCCCTCTGTATCGATCCGGCCTGGTGGTCGGGGCCGCTGGCGTAGACGGTGTCGATGCCAGCGCCGCACTGCACCTCGTCGGCCAGCTTGTCGTCGCCGGCGTAGATCGTGTCGTTGCCGCGCGAGCCGACCAGCTCGTCCTCGCCCTCGCCGCCGATAATCGTATCGTTCCCGTCGCCGCCGTTGAGCGTGTCGGAACCGTCGCCGCCCTTGAGGACATCGATGCCGTCGTTGCCGAACACGAAGTCGGCCTTGGCGAGGGCGTCGACGACGTCGTTCCCGCCCTTGGCCCTCATATTGTCGCCACTGGGGGTACCCAGCATCTGATCGTCGCCAGCGGTGCCGACCATTACAGCGGCTTGTACCACGCCGGCAACCAACACCAGAAGTAGGGCCATCGTTGTCGTCAGCATGCCAATACGCGTCATTTCTCTGCCTCTCTGTTGCGATTTTCTTTTCGTGATAATGGTTGCACCCGCCGGAGAGAGATGCGTCGCGCAGATGGGGTATCTTTTTCTGGCCAATTCCGGCTAGAGCTCGCCGGCCGCAGGCACAACAAGACCACCCGCCTGAGCCTCCGGGCTTCCTCAAGTACGGCCCTCGCCGCCCGGGGTGCGGTCTTCCTCTCCTCCATCCCTGAACCAGAGCGCCGGCGGGAAACTAATGGCCCTTGCCATCGGAGTTGTCGAGCGCCCGCCGGTCCGAACATCCGGGCAGCGTGACGTTCAGGTAGTGGCCGGAGAGGGTGCCGCGGTTGCGGTATGGACGGCCGCCGGCCCCGTAGTCTGTACGGGATAAGTATAGTGGGAAGAATAGTGGGAAGGCGGTTACGGACTAGCGCGGGTAATAGACTTGACGGGGTAGGCCAACGAAGGAGCTTGTATGAAGGTACTGGTAGCTGGGGCGCACGGCAAGACGGCGCGGAGGCTGGTCAGGAAGCTCGCCGGGGACGGCCACGAGGTCCGGGGATTGGTCCGCAAGGAGGACCAGTTGGCGGAGGTGCAGGCCGACGGTGCCGAGCCGGTGCTCGTGGACCTCGAGAACGACGAGGTCCACGGGCGCCTCGGCGAGGCGGTCGCCGGGTGTGATGCGGTCGTCTTTGCCGCTGGCGCGGGTCCCGGGAGCGGCGAGGCCCGCAAGGAGACGATGGACTACGGCGGCGCCGCCAAGCTCGTCGAGGCCGCCGAGAAGAACGGCGCGGGGCGCTACCTCATGCTCTCCTCGGTGGGCGCCGGAGACCCCGAGGCCGGGCCCGAGGCGATGCGGCCCTACCTGCGGGCCAAGGCCAAGGCGGACGAACGGCTGCGGGAGAGCGGGTTGGAGTGGACCATCATCCGACCCGGAAGCCTCACCGAGGAGGAGGGGACGGGGCTGGTGGAGGCGGCGGAGGATCTGGGAAGGCGGGGTGAGATCCCGCGCGAGGACGTGGCCGTCGCCTTCGCCGTCGCCCTCGAATCCCCGAACACCGTGGGCAAGACATTCGAGCTCCTGTCCGGGGAGACGCCGATCCGGGAGGCGCTGGAGGGGCTGTAGGGGTTGGCGTCCCGGAGGCGCCTCGGGCGGATCGTCGCCGGCGCGGGGATGATCGGCGCGGGAGGGCTGCTGTACGCGAGGGAGGTTGAGCCTAGATGGCTGGAGGTCGTGCGGCTGGAGTTGACCCTGCCCCGGCTCGCGGCGGCCTTCGACGGGTACCGGGTGTTACAGATCGGGGACCTCCACCTCGACGACTGGTCGAGACCCGCGCGCCTGGAGAAGATCTCGACCCTGGTCAACGCCGAGCGGCCGGACCTTGTCGCCGTAACGGGTGACTTCGCCAGCTACTCCGCAGAGCGGCTCGACACGGAGAGACTCGTCGGGGCGCTGCGGCGCCTCCGGGCGCCCGACGGCGTCCTCGCCATCTTAGGCAACCACGACTACCTGACGGACGTGAAGCTGATCCGGCGCTGCATCCGCGAGGCCGGCCTCACGGAGCTTCTCAACGAGGTCGTCACCTACACGCGGGACGGCTCCGATCTGCACGTCGCCGGCGTCGATGACGTGATGGAGGGGAGGAGCCGCCTGGATCTCGTCCTGAAGAACCTGCCGGCGTCGGGGGCGGCCATCCTGCTCGCCCACGAGCCTGACTTTGCCGACGTCGCCGCCGCCACCCGGCGCTTCGACCTGCAGCTCTCCGGTCATTCGCACGGCGGGCAGGTGCGGATACCCTTGCTCGGGCGGGCCGTGCTGCCGCCCTTCTCCCAGCGCTACACCCGCGGCCTCCGTAGGGTCGGGGGGATGCTCGTGTACACCAACAGGGGTCTCGGGACCGTCCACGCGCGGCTGCGGTTCGGGTGCCGGCCGGAGATCACCGCGCTCACCCTCCGTTCCCCGGGGGCTTGAGAGATGCCCCGGCGGGTAGAATCCCGAAGACCAGTGAGATCAGGACGCGGCCGGTGTAGATGACGTTTGGAAAGAACAGACCGCCCCTCGTGCCGGACCCGGGCCAGCAGGTGGACCTGCTCGCGGAGAACGGCGAGACCCTGCAAGGCTTCCGGGCCGTCTCCGGGCCGCTCTCCTACGAGCGGGGCGGCGTCGTGGTCTGGGTGGCGACGGAGGCCGAGTACAGGGACGCCAAGAGGGAGGGACGTCCCGCCGTCTCCATGCCCTGGCCCGCAGGAAAGGTCACGGTCCACGTACCCTGGTGGAGGTGGCAGAGGTGGTTCACGAGCCGCCATTGAGGAGGCTTTAGGTTTCAGGCATTAGGAAGAGCTCCTCGGGCGGACGGGAGTCGCTGAAGGTCGGAGGCTTCTGCAAGGGGTCCCGACCTTTCGGCAGACCGCTTTGATCTTCCGGACCGTCGCAACGACTGGAGCCGCTCAATCGTCGCCGCCATTTGCAGGGGAATCCGATGCCGCCGACGCTCCTAGACGAGGGTTCGCAGGGCGTTCGTCAGTTCGGCGACCGTGGGGCGTGCGGCGGGGTCGGGGTCGAGGCAGCGGGCTATGGTCTCGCCGAAGGCCGCCGGCACCCGGCGGTGGACCCTGACCGGGTCGGCCCGGCGCGTGAGCTGCTCGTAGTCTTCTAGGTCACCTTCCGTGCCGGTCCCGCTCGTGGAGGTCCATCCGTCCGTGCCGGTCCCGTCCGTGGGGTCCTCTTCGTAGCCCGTCTCCCCGTACCCCGCGTTGAACGGCGGCTCGGCGGTGGCCGTCTCGAAGAGGACGGCCCCGATGCCCCAAACGTCGGTCGCGGCGTCCACATGGTCTCCCCTGACCTGCTCGGGGGCCATGTACTGGGTGGTGCCGGCGCCCGCCCTCGTAGGGCCTGGCGGGTGGGCGATGCTCAGGTCCAGGATCTTCGCCATCCCCCTCTCGGAGACGATGTTCGACGGTTTGAGGTCGAGGTGGAGGATGCCCCGGCCGTGGAGGTAGTGGGCCGCGGAGCAGAGGTGAAGCCCGAGGTGGGCGACCTCCTTGATGGGCAGCCGCCTGTAGTTCGCGTCTATAAGGTGCGCCAGGGTCTCGCCGGTGAGGGTCTCCAGGATCAAGGCCGGGGGCGGACCCTCGATCACCTCGTAGAGGCGCGCGACGTGCGGGTGCGTGAGGTCTCCCAAAAGACCCCCCTCGCGCAGCAGCCGCGAGGCCACGTTGTCGCTTTTCAGAAGATCCTGCCTGGGCGTCTTGGCGATGCAGCGGCAGGCCCGCTCCTCGCTGAAGACGTCGTAGACGTCGTAGTTGTTGCTCTGGTGAAGGTGCCCGAGGATGACGTAGCCGGGCGCTAGCGCCCCGCCCACCGGGAGCGGCGGGTGGTCCACGTCCCCCTCGAAGAAGTGGCTCACAGGCCGGTCCTTTGGGCTGCCGGGTGATGGAGGTCGTAGAGGCGAGCGTAGGCGCCGTCGCCCTTCAGCAGCTCATCGTGGGTGCCGCGTTCCGTCACGCGGCCGTCTTCGAGGACCACTATCTCCGTCGCCTCGCGCAGCGTCATGAGGTTGTGGGAGATCACCACGGTAGCCTTTCCCTTCATGAGCCTCTGCAACGGCCGCAGCACCTTCTCGCTGGACCCGGCGTCCAGGCCCGTCGTCGGCTCGTCGAGAACGAGGACGCCGGCGTCCCGGATCATGGCCCGCGCTATGGCTACGCGCTGGCGCTGCCCGCCCGAGAGCAGCCGCCCCTTCTGGCCGATGGGGGTATCGTACCCCTCGGGGAGCGCCAGGATAAAGTCGTGGGCGTCGGCGGCCCTGGCCGCGGCCTCTATCTCCCCGTCCGTGGCCCCCCGCCTGCCGTAGGCGATGTTCTCCCTGACCGTCCCGTCGAAGACGAGCGTCTCCTGCAGGAGCACGGCGACGTTCTCGCGCAGGGACCCGAGCGTCAGATCTCGCAGGTCGTGGCCGTCGAGGCGGATGGATCCCGCGTCAGGGTCGTAGAACCGGAGCATGAGCTTCGCCACCGTGGACTTGCCGGCCCCGCTCGGCCCGACGAGCGCCAGCGTCTCGCCCGGCCCCACGGAGAACGAGACGCCTTCGAGGGCGGGTCTCTCCTTGCCGGGATAGCCTAAGGAGACCCCGTCGAACTCGACGCGGCCCTCGCCCGCCCGTAGCCCGACCGCGTCCTCGCGCTCCCCAACGGAAGGTTCCTCGTCTAAAAACTCGATGATCCTCTCGGCCCCGGCGGAGGCCGAGTAGAAGGAGTTGAGGAGGCCGCTGATGCCCCGGATGGGCCTGTAGAGCTGGCCCAGAAAGACGAGGAAGACCAGCAGGCCGCCGACGGTGAGGTTCCCGCGCGAGAGCTGGTACGCGCCGAAGGCGACCACCACGACCACGCCGGCGAGCTCGATCATGTTGATGAGCGGCGCGAACAGCGAGCCGAGGCGCGTCGCCGCCATCTGCGCCCTGAAACTGCCCTCGTTCTCCCTGTGGAAGCGGGCGACCTCCTCGTCCTTGCGGTTGTACGCCTGGACCAGGGCCGCGTTGGAGAGGCTCTCCTCGGCCACCGCGCCGATCGAGCCGCTGCGGCGGCGCTCCTCGCGGGCGGCGGTCTTGATCTTGCGCGAGAAATGCCTCGCCGCCAGCCAGAAAAGCGGTACGACAAAGAGCGAGACTATGGCGAGCTGCCAGTTCAGATAGAAGAGTGCCGCGGTAAAGAAGATGAGTTGGAAGAAGTAGCTCACGGCCGAGGCGAGGCCGCTGAGCATAAGGTCCTCGATCTCCTCGACGTCGTCGGTGACCCGGCTCATAACGTCCCCGAGCCGCTCGCGGTCGAAGAAGGCCAGCGAAAGGTCGTGCAGGTGGGCGAAGAACTCCGTGCGTAGGGAGACGATAAAGCGCCCGCCCACCCAGTCCGAGAGGTACTCGTCGCCGAACGTCGCGACGCCCTCCGCGAGTTGCAGGCCGATGTAGGCCAGGATCACCCACACGAGGAGGTCGAACTGGCGCGGGACGAGGACCTCGTCGACGAGTACCTTGTACATCCAGATCGTGGCGGCCTCTATCGCCGGGACAAGGGCGACGAAGAGCAGGACCAGGGGCAGCAGGCGCCGGTACGGCCGCGCGTGGGGCCAGAACCTCCGGAAGACCTCGCCGATTGGCACCACGGGCGCCGCCGCCACGACGTCCTCGCCCTCCGCAGCTCCCGCCGCCAGCCGGCGGATGCCCTCCCGCAATCTCTTCCCGAGCTTCATCACAGTCCCCGATCTACCACCCAAATGCGGCCCCGCCGTAGAAGCGGGGCCGCGCCATCTAGTTGGAGTTCGCTGGTCGCTAGGTGCGACGACGACGGCGCCTGCGCCTCCGGCGGCGCTTCCTGCCGCTTCTGCTTCTGTCCGTGCTGCCCGAGAGGGCGGGAGACATCTCCGAGAACTTCGCCATTGGTTGGACCTCCTCAAGATCGTTGCTTCACCACACGACTTGCCGCTTAGTTGGTGCGGCTGCGACGCTGACGCCTGCGACGCCTCCTCCTTCTGCCGCTCCTGCTCCGGTCCCTGCTTCCCGCGCTGGCCGGGGACATCTCCGAGAACTTGGCCATCCGTCTCACCTCCTCTGGTCTCTGTCTTTATCTGACCTTGTGGGAGTATTGTGCGCTCGCCAAATTAGGGTGTCATTAGGAACGGATGAGACGGGTCTAATGTGAGAGGGATCTAATGTGGACCCCCGAAAAAGCCCATTTCGGCGGCCAGAAGCGGCTAGCTCTCGGCCTTCTGTGGCTGCCGGCGGTCCGACCTCGATGGGCTTGCTTCGGGATGGTGCGGCGTAACGGGCAGGTGGATGGACATGCGGGTGCCGCGGCCGGAGCGGCTCTCGGCGGTGATGTGGCCTCCGTGGGCCTCGACGATGGTCTTCGCGATGGGAAGGCCGAGGCCCGTGCCGCCCATCCGGCGGGAGCGGGCCTTGTCCACCCGGTAGAAGCGCTCGAAGACCCGGGGCAGGTCCTCCTTGGGGATGCCGGGGCCCTCGTCCTCCACCGTGATCCCGATCTCCCCCGGGCGCGTCGCGCCCGAGCGGAGCGTCACGGTCCCGCCGGGGGGGCCGTACTTTATGGCGTTGTCGACCAGGATCAGGACGGCCTGCTCCAGGCGGGTCGGGTCCGCCCGCAGCGTGCCGTTGGCCCGCATGTCCGTCTCCAGCGTGGCGCTGCGCTCCCGGGCGAGCACCGTGGCCCGGCCCGCCAGCTCGCTCATTAGGGGGGGCACGGAGACGGTCTCCGGCGCCAGGGAGGGCGGCGAGGAGTCCGAGCGGGCCAGGAAGAGAAGCTCCTCGACCATGCGCGACATGCGCTTGGACTCATCGACAACGTCTTCCAGAAGCTGCTTCTGCTCGCCCTCGGCGCCGAGGGCGAGGCCCACCTGGGCGTTGCCGCGCAGCACGGTGAGCGGGGTACGAAGCTCGTGTGAGACGTCCGCCAGAAAGTCGGTCTTCTGGCGGGAGACCTCGGCCAGCTTCTCGGCCGTCTCCTGCTGACCCGCGTAGAGGCGCTTGAGCTCGTTCACCACCCGCACCGCCGCGTAGGCCAGCGCGGCGCCGGCCAGCAGCAGGCCGAGGATGGCCCCGAGCAGCACGAACTCGGAGGTCTTCGCGGCCCTATCCACCCGCTGCAGCGAGTCATCCGTCAGGGTCTCGCCTAGGCTATCGAGCTTCTCCGCCTCAAGCTCCATCTGCTCGATCTGTTCGAGACCCCGTTCGCTGGCCTTATCAAAAGCTTCCCTATCCTCCACCGTCGGCTGCACGAGGGGCCTGAAGCCCGAGAAGTACTCGTCCGCCCAGCGCCTGAAATCTTCCGGCTGCGGGGCGCCGGGGTCGTAAGGACCGACGCCGTTGAGCTCGTCTATCTCCTCGTAGAGCCTCGTCCGGGCTGCCTCGTACTCGTCGATGCCCTCCCGCGTGACGCGGCCGGTGTTCAGGCTGTTGAAGTACACGTTCCGGTGGTAGTGGCGGACGTCCAGGATCGCCGCGCGGATGTCGTCGCCCTCGTCCTCGAGCTCCACGTACCCCAGAGCCTCGGCGGAGACCTGCTCGATGCTGCGCGTCTGCCAGAAGCCTATGAGGCCGGCGATGATGATCGCGACCAGCAGGCCGCCCACGGCCACCATGGTCACCCGCCACGGCTCTGCGCGAACGCCCCTGATCCAACCCAAAACAACCCCAACCTTCTGAGATATCACCGGCGCCCACCCCGGCGTCTGCCCGCGGCCCACGGCGCCCCTGCATTATACTTGCGGCCGATATGTTGATACTTATCGTGGAAGACGACCCCGCCATCGTGCGCTTTCTGGAGCGCGGCCTGGGCGCCCACGGCCACAGCACCATGACGGCCGGGGACGGCGAGGAGGGCGTGCGCCTGGCCGCCGAGGAGTCCGTCGAGATGGTCCTGCTCGACGTCATGCTGCCCCGCCTCGACGGCCAGCAGGCCCTCCAGCGCATCCGCCTGCGCCGTCCCAACCTGCCCGTGCTGATGCTCACCGCCCGCGACGAGGTTCACCACAAGGTGAACGCCCTGGATTCCGGGGCCGACGACTACCTCACGAAGCCCTTCGACCTCGAAGAGCTCCTGGCCCGGATGCGCGCGCTCACCCGCCGCTCGGACCAGCCCTGGTCCTCCAAGATGGCCTTCGGCGACCTGAGCGTGGACCTCCGCTCCCGCCGGGTCAGGAGGGGGGAGAAGCAGGTCGACCTCTCCAGCCGCGAGTTCGCCCTGCTGGAGTACTTCATGCGCCACCCTGGGCAGGTCGTGAGCCGGCAGCAGATCCTCTCGGCCGTCTGGGACTACGCCTTCGACCCCGGCTCGAACGTGGTCGACGTCTACGTCCGGTACCTGCGCAGCAAGCTCGACCGGCGCGGCGATCCGTCCGTGATCGAGACCGTCCGCGGCGCCGGCTACCGCTTCGAACCGCCCGCCGATGCCCACGACTCCTGAGGGCCGCCGGCCGGACCGGTGAGCTCGACCTTCGCCCCCGAACCGCCGTCGCGCGACAGGACATCAACCTCCGCCTCAAAATTCCCGCGTAGGATCAGGTAGTGCCAGCCGTCGCCCGAGTACTCGACGTTCGCGACCTGCCATCCCTCCGCGCCGAACACGCCGCGGTAGAACTCTCTCACCGCGTCCGCCCCCTCCGTGGTCAGGTACGACGTCCGGACGAGCACCAGCCCGTTCGCCTCCCTCTCCGAGTAGCCGGTCCGCACCGAGCCGGGGGGGCGCGGAAGCCCCGGAACGGGCTCGCCCCGCGCGTCCCGTGCCGGGATGGAGGCCGAGAGGGTCTTGCCCCCAGAACCTTCCCCCGTGGCCTCCTCTTTCGGGACCGTTCCCGCGAGCCGCTGGCCTTCAAGGCCTGGGGGCGTCTCATCTTGCGTCGACGGGTCCGGTGGGACGCAGCCAAGAGAAAGAGAGAGGGATGCGAGGACGAACACGAGCGCCGGGACGCCTGGCCTCGCGCGGAACGGACGCAATGCTCTCCTCTCTTGTGGTCTGGTCCTTCCGTCGGGGGCTCGGGTCGGACGGGCTGTCTTCTCTGATCCGGATGGTAAGCCCGATGCGTTAGAGGCCCGTTAGGCCATCGTTAGAAGCCTCTAATGTGGTCTTCTCTGGCAAGCCGCGCCGTCGGGCCGTTCGTGCACTATTATGGCTGGCGTGAGGGGGGATGACGCAGAGCTTATCCGGGGCTGCAAGAAGGGCCAGGCGGGGGCGTGGGACCGGCTGGTCAAAAAGTACGAGCGGCTCGTGTTCTCCATCCCGCGCTCTTATGGGCTCTCGCCCGCCGACGCCGCTGACGTCTCCCAGCTCACGTTCACCATCCTGATCCAATCCTTAGATTCCCTCACGGAAGAGAGCAACGTGAAGGCCTGGCTCGCCACCGTCGCCCGCCGCCACACCTGGCGTCTGATGGAGAAGGGCCGCCGCGAGGGCCCGGGCCGCGAGGACGACCTGGCCGACACCCCCTGGCTGCTCGGCAACGAGAAACCATCGGAGCTGTGGGAGACCATCGACTGGCTCGACGGGGGCCTCTCGGCTCTGGGCGAGCCCTGCCGCGGGCTGCTGACGGCCCTCTACCTCGACGCATCAGAGCCGTCTTACGCCGAGATCTCCGGCCGCCTCGGCATGCCCGTCGGGAGCATCGGTCCCACCCGCGCCCGCTGCCTGCGGCGCCTCAGGACGATCCTGGGGGACCGTTGAGGCAACCCCGGACGATCTCTGTCCCCCGTGTATTTTTTCGCTTCTCCCGTTGCATTCCCTTGGCGACGAGTACGGCGATTCGGAGGCGTCGGGGATCTTGCACGGGAGGTACGCAGCGGTGAGCCGGGAGCGAATAGACTTCGAGACCCTCGCGGACTGGGCCGAGGGACGCCTCCCCGATGAGGAGGCCCGCGCCGTCGAGGAACGTCTGGCCGGGGCCGACGAGGAGACCCGTGCCGGGGCCGAATGGCTCAGGGAGTTCTACCGTCTGGGCGAGGGTGTAGTCCTCGAGGGCCCGCCCGAAGGTCAGCGGGCCGAGCTGGCGAAGGCCTTCGAGGATTACGCCGAAGGTCGGCGGCTGCCGGGACCGTTGAAGCGCCTGACGGCGACGCTCTCCTTTGGCGGTGGGTTGCAGCCCCTGTCGGGCGTCCGGTCGGCCGGCGGGTCGGAGGGGCAGCTCGTCTACACCACCGAGGCCGCCGACGTGGCGCTAAACTTCAGGCGGCGCCCCGGAAACGGGAAGCTCGACCTCGACGGGCAGATCTTCCCCAACGACGAAGCGGAGGCCGGGGTGTTCGGCGTCCAGATCCTCAGCGGCGCGGAGGAGGTGGGCACGACCGCCACGGACGAGCTCGGCGAGTTCGCCTTCGAGGGCGTGGCGCCGGGACGGTACCAGATCCTGTTGAGCAGCGACGCGGTCGAGATCCTCATATCCCCGGTGGAACTGAACGCGTAGAATGGGGTAATGCCGGGCAAAGCCGGGATCGAACCGGGCCTTCTGGACGAGCTGCTCGACCTCCCGACGCGGGAGCGACAGGCTCGATCTCTGCGCGACAAGGGGCTCCTAGACGCCGGCGGGCTCGGCCGGCTGCTGGACGCGGCCGAGGGGCTCTTGAACAGCGATCCCGGCAAGTCGCGACGGCTTGCTGGCCTCTGCGTCGATGTGGCGGACGAAGCCAGCGCGCCAGCCGCCCTTCCGAGGGCGAGCTATCTCATCGCGGGCACGCACAGCATGGGCGGGGATTTTGCCGAGGACTTGCGGTTCACCGAAGCCGCCTACAGGGGGTACCTCGACCTCGGCATGACCATGGAAGCCCTGCGCACCAGAGTAGGGAAGATGGTCGCGTTGTTCGAACTGGGGCGCTACGGGGAGGCGCTCGATACGGGCAACGCCGTCTTGAATGCTCTGGAGGGACGGGGGGAGATCGAGGCGTCACCCACGCAGCGGGAGGCCGATCTACTGACCGCGCTCGTGTACCAGAACCGGGGCACCTGCTACGCACACATGGGTCGTTACGACGAAGCGCTAGACGCTTTCGCGGTCGCCGAAGACCGCTACCGGGCCGTTC
Source organism: uncultured Rubrobacteraceae bacterium (assembly GCA_902805975.1). GTDB lineage: Bacteria > Actinomycetota > Rubrobacteria > Rubrobacterales > Rubrobacteraceae > Rubrobacter_D. The sequence goes on from CADCUT010000113.1 coordinate 22,124, forward strand.
AAGCGATAGGACGTCTCGGTGAGATCACCGACAACCGCGGCATCGTCCTGCGCTACCTCGGTCGGGGCAACGAGGCCTTAGAAGCCCACGAGGCCGCCGCCGCGATCTTTGAGGACGCGAACCTCACCTTGTCCTACGCCCTGGCCCTGGGCAACATTGGGGAGACCTACTCGCAGCTTGGTAGCTACACCAGCAGCCTCGACGCGTTCGAGCGCGCCCGCCGCCTGTTGAGTTCGCTCGATGCCCCCGTAGACGAACACGACACGTTGCTCGGCATAGCAAGCACGTACCTGGCGCTAAACCTGTACCCCGAAGCGTTGGCGGCCTACCGAGAAGCCAAAGGGCTGGTCGAGAACGACGATCTGCGATTCGAACGCGCCAGCGGTCTGTGGGCGATGGGGGCGACGCTGATCGCTTGCTCGCGGCTCGACGAGGCCGAAGAGGTGTTGGGCAAAGCCGCGGCCTCCTTTGCCGCGCTCAACAACACGCCGATGCTCTCTAGTGTGATGCTGGAGCAAGCTTCCCTGTTGGCGGAGCGCGGGAACCGGATGGAGGCCCTCGAGAAGGCGGGCCACGCGCTGGAGATCGTCTCCAGCGGCGATTGGCCCGTGCAGCAGATCTACGCCCGGCTTCGCCTCGCTGACCTATCGCTAGAGGTGGAAGATTCCGAGCCGCATCTGCTCGCGGCCCAGCAGCTGGCCGACCGCCTGGCGTTGCCGCAACTGCGCTATCGCCTGAACGAACGTCTGGGCCACCTCCGAAGGCTGCAAGGTCGCAGCGATGAGGCGCGCGAGTTCCTCGAGAAGGCGGTGGACGAGATAGAGCGCCAGCGGGGCGCGGTCCTCCAGGACGCCATGCGCGTCTCTTTTCTGCGAGACAAGACGGCCGCGTTCGCGGACCTCCTGCTCCTGCATCTCGACCGCCAGGACGACGGGGGCGCGATGGACGCCTTCGTCATTGCGGAACGGGCCAAGTCCCGCGCGCTGGTGGACCTGCTCACGGGCGTCGTTGCCGAGAACACGCCGGCGGCTTCCTCGGATTCGGGGCTGAGGGCACGTATTCAGACCCTGCGGGCGGACCTCAACGGGGTCTACGGGGGGTTGCTCGGTGGCCTCGAAAACGACGAGCACCACGTGCCCGTCCGGGACCTGCACGAGCGGGCCGTCGAGTTGGAGCAGGAGATCGGCCGTCTGCGGCTGCAGGTCTCGGCCGTCGGCCGCAAGCCCGACCCGTTCGGAGAGCCCATGCTCCAGGACGAGATCCAGAACCAGCTCCCCCCGGACGTGCCGTTGCTCGCATACCACGTCGCCGAAGGCGAGGTTATGGCTTTTGTCTACGCGGGAGAACGTGTCCGGTTCGTGCGGCGCCTCAGTACGGCGGACAGGGTGCGGCGGCTCCTGCACAGGCTCGACATCCAGTGGGACCGTTTTCGTGCCGGTCGGGGGTTTACCCGGCGACACACGGCGACCCTCGAGCGGTCGGCCCGGCACGTGCTGGCCGCCCTCTACGCCGAGCTGGTGGCGCCACTCGAGACGCTTTTAGAGCAGGCCGCCACCGTCACCGGAGGAACGGGTGCCGTCCCGGAGCTCGCCATCTTGCCCCACGGCCCGCTGCACCGCGTGCCCTTCCATGCCCTGTTCGACGGTGACGGGTATATGGTCGAGCGGTTCGCAATCTCTTACGCTCCCAGCGCGACGGTGTACGCGCTGTGCCAGCAGCGGTCCCCTCTTAACTCGGGTCTGGCCCTGGTGTTTGGTGTGGAAGACCCCTCGATACCCGCCGCTACCATCGAGGCACGCGCCGTCTCGGAGCGAATCATCGGCGCCGAGGTGCGTCTGGGCGAAGAGGCTACCGTGGCAACTCTGCAAGAAGATGCGCCGCGCTGCGAAGTGCTGCACCTCGCCTGCCACGGCCTGTTCCGTGCGGACAACCCCATGTTCTCGTCGCTCAAGCTGGGCGACGGCTGGCTTACCGCCGCCGACGCGTTGAGCCTGGACCTCCCGGGCATGCTGGTGACCCTCAGCGCCTGCGAGTCGGGACGCGGGGAGGTGATCGGCGGCGATGAAGTCCTCGGGCTCACCCGGGCTTTTCTCGGTGCCGGCGCGGCGACGCTGGTGGTCAGCCTGTGGGTGGTGCAGGACGAGACGACGGCGGCGTTGATGGAGACCTGGTACGGTCTCATGGACGATGGGACGGGGCGAGCCGCCGCCCTGCGTTCCGCGCAGCTGGCGGTCAAAGAGAGGAACCCGCATCCATACTACTGGGCGCCCTTCGTCTTGATCGGGAAGCGTTAGCCCATTGCCGGGCTTCCGGCAGACGGGGCCTTTCGCGCCGTTCTCCCCCGTACGGTGCAAGAGGCGATAGACGGCCTACGTTAGAACTCTCTAATCTTTCTATCATCGGGCTCTAACGGCGCACTACTAGTGTGAGGCGTGGAACACACGCTGGTCTTGCAGCGCTCCTTGGGAGGAACAAGTGGAGAATCTCATCCGACAGTCGAGAGGCCCGGCCGACGACGCGAGGCCAGCGCAGGGCCCGGTCCTGGTCGCGCTGGTGGCGGCGGCAGTGGCCGCGTTGCTGTGCCTCCCGCCCGCCGGTCCCGCAGCGGCGGCCGACGGCGACGACGACGATGGTGGCGAGGTCATCTCGCGGCAGGTCGTGGTCAAGCTCAAGCCCGGGACCAGCGTGGCCCGGTTCAACAAGAAGTTCGATACGCGGACTATCCAGAGGCTACCCGGCGGCGAGGAGATCTTCCTGCTAAAGACGCGCCGGGGGGTCGACCCGGCTAGGCTGGCGGCACGGATGCGCAAAGACTCGCGCGTGATCTACGCCGAGCCGAACTTCAAGGCGGGGTCTCCGGAGGGGAGCAAGTTCCACAGGGCGCGTCCCGGCGGCACGCCTGATGTCACCACCTCCGACCTCGCGCTGTACGAGAGCCAGTACGCCGTCGACAACCTGAACCTGACGGAGGCGCACGCCACCAGCAGGGGCGCGGGCGTGGTGGTCGCGGTGATCGACACGGGCGTGCAGTCCGACCACGAAGTCTTAGACGGTAAGACGGCCGCAGGCTACGACTTTGTGGAGATGGACCGAAACCCCGACGATGTGGGCGACGACGAGGACAACGACCTCGACGGCGAAAAGGACGAGATGGTCGGCCACGGCACGCACGTGGCGGGCATCGTCGCGCTCGCGGCGCCGGATGCCAGAATCATGCCGATCCGGGCGCTGGATACGGAGGGTCGGGGCACCACCTTCGGGATCGCAAAGGCGATCCGGTACGCCACCCGCAACGGCGCCGACGTGGTGAACCTGAGCCTCGGCTCGTCCGGGGAGACTGAGCTTCTTGGGGACCTGATCGGGGACGACGATGACGACGCGGGCGACACGGTCTTCGTGGCGGCCGCCGGCAACGACGGCACGGACGGCATCCAGTGCCCGCAGAACGGCTCGTGCAGCCCGCAGTTCCCGGCCGCCGAGGAGGGCGCGATAGCCGTGGCCTCCGTGGACGGCCAGAAGCGGAGGTCTGACTTCTCCAACTTTGGCGGATGGCTCACGGTCGCCGCCCCGGGCTCGGAGATCCACTCCCCGTTCCCGCCCGACGACTACGCCACGTGGAGCGGCACCTCGATGGCCACGCCGTTCGTGGCCGGGCAGGCCGCCCTCGTCAGCGCCGCAGCGCCAGGGGCGGACGCCTCCTGCGTCGCCGGGATCATCGAGACGACCGCCGATAGGACGGCGCTGGAGACCGCCAACCCGACCCTCATCGGCAAGCTCGGCAGCGGGCACGCCGACGCGGCGGCCAGCACGGACTACGCGGCAAACCAGCGGAACCCGTGCGCCGGCACGGGGGACGACTAGAGATGACCCGCCGCATTAGAAAGCTCTCATAGGGCCGCGTTTGAATATCTTTCGGGGCGGGCTCGCGCACTTGTGGGGTGCAAGACAGGGAACTACCGGGGGCCGTCGGGGCCTTCGGGACTCGGAGAGAGGAGTGAGGGTATGTCGAGCAGGGTCGTGTCGGTTTCGCTAACGGGGATGATGGCGCTGATGATGGGCCTCGCGGCGCTGCTTGTGGCGGCGCAGGCGGCGCAGGCCGAGGAGCGGGTGTGCCGGGGCACCATCGGCTCCACGACGGTGGATAACCTGCGGGTGCCGCAGGGCGCCTCGTGTCTGCTCAACGGGACGAAGGTCGAGGGGACGGTCAAGGTCGAGCGGAGCGCGACGCTCGTCGCAAACACCATCAGGGTCAAGGGCAACGTCCAGAGCGAAGGCTTCAAGAATATTACCCTCAGGAAGAACTCCGTGGTCGTCGGCAGCGTGCAGCTCGAGAACGGTCTCGAAGACGGCACGGGAAGGGTGCTGGGCTCCAGGATCAACGGTGACCTGCAGTACTTCTCCAACGAGGCGCGCATGGTCGCGCGGGGCAACACCCTCCTCGCCAACCTCCAGGCCAACCAGAACACCGGCGGGCTCGTCATAGAGGACAACAGGATCGCCGAGAACCTCCAGTGCCAGGCGAACAACCCGCCCCCGACCGGCGGCGGCAACACGGCGGGCGACAAGGAAGACCAGTGCGCCGCGCTCTAGGCCAGCCTCGGACCACGAACGCCGCCCCGGCGTCTTCGATGTCTTGCAGAGGGTGACCGGCCCTGGAACCGCGCGCCTCCCCGTCGCCCGCGTCCAGGAGCGGCGGGAGACGTTCCTGCGCCAGACGGCGGTCCGGGTAGAGCGGAACTACCTGCGATAAGCGCCGCTGAGCCTGGCGTCCCTACGCCTCCGCGGTGGTCGGGTCTATGACCGAGCGGACCTCGGAGACCTTGTTGGCCGGGAAGCCTCCCTGCTCGGCGTGCTGGCGGACCATATCCTCGTTCGGGGCGATGTAGGTACAGTAGATCTTGTCGTCCGTCACCTGGCTCTGGACCCACTGTATCTGCGGCCCCATGTCGTTGAGCACGTTGCAGGAGTTCTGCGAGAGGTCCCGCAGGTCCTCCGCCGACATGCTCCCCGCACCCGGAACCTCGCGTTCGATCACGTACTTGGGCATTGCGTCCTCCTCTTCCCGGACCTTGCGGTCCTATCGTTTGCCAACGACACAACGGTAGGGGCGCTTCGCGAAGCGCCCCTACTAGAACGGGTACGCCACTATCCCCAGAGCCCCGAGCGCGTACCACGCCCCGAACGCCACGCCGAGCACGCCGAGCACCGGCGCGACCCTCTCGAAGTTCCTGCCGAGCGGCCCGCCGGCTATGGCGAGGCCGAAAGCGGTGGAGAGCAGCGCCATCGAGACGGCTGTGCCGGCGGCGAAGAGCAGCAGCGCGCCCGCGGCCTGGGCCTTGTCCGAGATGGTTGAGAGCAGCAGCAGCGTGAGCCCGCCAGAGCCCCCGACGCCGTGCACGAGCCCTACCCCGTAGGCGCCGAGGGGGGTGCGCCTCTTGTGGGCGTGGGCGTGGGCCTCTTCGGCTTCACCCGCGTGGGAGTGGACGTGGCGGTGCGGCTCGCCGCCGTGGGAGTGGGCGTGGACGTGAAAGAGGCCGCGCCGCCAGCGCATGAGCAGCCTCACGGCCAAAAGGATTATTATCGCCCCGATCAGGGTCTCCGCGGCCTGCTGGACGGCCTCCGGCAGGTAGCGGTTAAAGAGGACCAGCGGGAGCCCGATCAGCACGAGCGTCGTCCCGTGCCCGGCGCCCCACAAGAGGCCCATGAAGCCAGCTTTCCTGACCTTAGCGAGGTCCTCTTCCGAGGCTATGAGCGTCGTCACCGCCGCCAGGTGGTCGGGGTCCGAGGCGTGGCGCAGCCCGAGCAGGACGCTTATCAGCAGGATCACGCCCAGGCTCGCCGGGCCGTGCATGAAGCCTTCGAGCCAGCCATCCAGAGCCGCCACCCGCTTCTCCTAATCTCTCTGTGTCAGGGCCGCCCGCACGAACCCGCGGTCGTGTTCCCAGGCGAAGTCTACGCCGTCCACCTCTCCCGCGCCGATCCAGAGCGCCTCGGCCACGTCGTCGGCAGGGTCCGGCGTGCCCTCGAGAATGCGCGCCCTGAACCCGATCGCCAGCGCCCACACGCCCTCGGGGCCGTAGGTGTGGGGGGCGAGGAGCACCGGCGTCGGGTCTACCTCGATCTCCATCCCGAGCTCCTCCCTGACCTCCCGCTTGAGGCCCTCCACCGGATGCTCCCCGACCTCCAGGAAACCGCCGGGCACGTCTACCTTGCCCCTGTATGGCTCGCGCGCCCGCACGGTGACGAGCGCCCTATCGCCGCTCAGGATCGCGGCCCCCACGGCCGGCGCCGGGTTCCGGTACCACGACCGGCGGCACAGCGGACACGTAACACCCCCGCTCGGGCGCGGGATTTCGAGCCGCGTCCCGTCCGCGGGACAGAAGCGGAAGGGCTCGGTCGGGGTGAAGGAGACGTTCCCCGTTTTCTCCGCGCTCACGCGCGGGCCTTGACGAGGCCCTCTGCGACGCCGCCGAGTTGCTCGACCGTACGGACGACCTCGACGCGGTCGCAGATCGGCTCGTAGAGGGGCATGTCGCAGGAACCTAAAGACCAGCCCCAGCGGGGCTCCGGCGTGATCCAGACGACCTGCCGGGCGTGCTGGGAGATCTCTTCTAAGGCCTGCGGGTTGGCCCACTTGCCGTTGTTGCGGCCGTCGCCGAGGATCACGACGGTCGTGCGGTGGTTTATGGTCGGCAGGAACCCGTCGCGGAACTGGCCGGCGGCCTTGCCGAAGTCGCTGTTCACGTCGGCGTCGATGATGCGGCCCGAGAAGATCTCGTCAACCGCCCGGTTCATGTCGTGCTCCTCGAGAACCTGCGTAACCTCCGCCACGTCCGCGACGAACACGAACGTCCTCACCTTCGAGAACAGGGACTGCATCTGGTAGATCATGTGCAGCCAGAACCGCGCCAGGTTCCGGGTACTCAAGCTAATGTCGCACAACAGCGCCACCCGCGGCTTGCCCTCGCGCCGCTTCCGGAGCACCGGGTCGAAGGGGACGCCCTCGTAGCGGACGTTGTGGCGCAGGGTGTGGGGGACGCTGATCCGCCCGATGCGGTCCTCCTTCAGGCGCCGCGTCCTGGCGCCCTGGATGCGGCGCGCGATACGGCGCACCGCCGCCTCCATCTCCCGCCCTTCCGAAGCCGAGAACCGCAGCATCTTCCGCAGGGCCCGCCGCCGCACCTCCGAGTCGTCCCCGGCGTCCTTCTTCAGCAGCTTGTCCCGCTCCTGCATCTGCTTTATGAGGTCCGGCAGGCCTTTCAGGATGTTCTCGGCCTGGGCCTCCAGTTGCTCGACTATCGCCTCGTCCACCTCGAGCTCGTGCAGGTGACCGATGAGGTCTTCGAGGTCTACCGCCGAGACGTCGAGCGGTATCTCCTCGCCGCCGGGGTTCGGCACCAGACCACCCGGATTGAACATGTTGCGCGAGCGGCGGAGGCGCATGTGGTACGTCAGCCGTTGCAGCGCGCTCTCCATCGCGCCCGGCTTGCGGTTCAGGATCAACTCCTGCGAGAACATAGAGAGCCGCATCCGCTCGGCGTCCCCGTGCACGTCGTTGGAGGGTCGCATCCGCTCCTCTTCGAAGAACCGGCGCATCTCCGTGGACTCGTCCTTGTCGTGCGTGTGTTCGGTATCCTCCGGTTTCTGGCCGCCGGCCTCCTCCCCGAGCTCCAGCCGCGCTGGGGGCGGGCCGTGGTCGTGATCTTGGTCGTGGCCCCTCACCCGCGCCCCCGGCTTCTCCGCCACCGGCCGCATCGAGAAGAACAGGTCGAAGAGCCGGTCGAACGTAGCGGCGTCCTCCCCGCTCTTCACGAGCGTCGCCCGCAGCGTGTCCTTCACCGTCTCGCGCTCCCCGATGCCGGTGTTCCGCAGGGCGTTCAGGGCGTCGATGCTCTCCGCCGGGGAGACCCGGAGGCGGTGGTCTCTTAGGACCTGCACAAAGTCGTTTACTACGGTGTCCATCCGACCGTCCCGCTAGTGGGCGTGCTTGTGGGCGGAGCGGTGCATCTCGTACATCGCTTCTGACGGGTTCTCGCCGGTCGGCTGGGTCTGGCCGAGGTGCTTGGTGTCGGCGGCGTTCACGCCGAGGTGGTCGAGCATCTTCTCGGCGTCGCGGTCGTGCTTGGCTATGACGCTGATGGTGCTCTCGATCAGGTCTTTGGAGAGGTCCTTGGCGTTCAGGACGACGAGGCTCTGCGCCCAGTCGAGCGTCTCGCCGATGCTCGGCGCCTTGCGGAGATCCAACTCCCGTATGCCCTGGATGGTCCTGACGAGTTCCTCGGACAGGGCTTTACCAATGCCGGGTGCTTTGAGGCGCACTATCTCGAGCTCCACGTCGCCGCTCGGGTAGCCGAGCTGGAGGTGCAAGCACCGGCGCTTGAGGGCTTCGGAGAGCTCGCGGGTGCGGTTGGAGGTGAGGATGACGACGGGTGGGGCCTTCGCCTTTACGGTGCCTATCTCCGGTATGGAGACCTGAAAGTCCGAGAGGAACTCGAGCAGGAACGCCTCGAACTCCTCGTCGGCGCGGTCTATCTCGTCTATGAGGAGCACGGAGGACTCTTCGGAGCGTAAAGCCTGGAGGATCGGGCGCTCGACCAGGAAGTTCTCGCTGAAGAACGTGTCCTCCTGGCCGCGCAGGATCTCGGCGGCCTCGCTCAGGTCTTTGGCCGGCTTGAGGACCTCGCCGATCTTCTCCCGCAGAACCTGCGTGTAGAGGAGCTGCTTTGAGTACTCCCATTCGTAGAGGGCCTTTGCCTCATCGAGGCCTTCGTAGCACTGGAGCCGGATCAGGTCCCGGCCGGCGGCCCCCGCGAGCGACTTCGCGAGCTCGGTCTTCCCGACGCCGGCCGGCCCCTCGACGAGGACGGGCTTACCCAGGCGCGTCGCCAGAAAGACGACGGTCGCCAGCCGCGCGTCTGAGACGTAGTCCTGTTCCGCGAGCCTCTCCCTGACCTCTTGGATGCTCTCGAACAAAGCGCTCCTTCTTGAATAGGTACTCATGGCCGAAGCGGGGACGGACGAACCGCCCGCCCCCGCCTTCCCCTTCCGAATACTACGCTACGGCGTCGAGGCGGGCTCGCGGCCGACGCTGGCCGACTCCCCGCGACCCTCGTAGCCATGGAGACGGCGGCCCATCGCGGGTGCCGCGCCCCAGATGTTCTGGCGGTAGCCGTTGGAGGTCTTGCGCTCCATCCCGTCGTACATGCAGTCGCGCAGGATCTCCTTGGCGCCATCAACGGTAAGGTCGCGCGGGTTACCCGGCGTGCAGAGGTCGTTCATCATGTGCTCGGCCATCTTCTGCAGCTCTTCATCGTCGCTCTGAATCGGGCCGCTGCTCTTGTTCTCGTACCAGCCCTTGCCCATGCGCGTCTTCGGGTACTCGCTTACCTGGCCCCAGTTCTCGGGGATGCCGCAGTCCTTGGCGAGCCGGATCACGGCGTCTATGGCCTGGTCGGCGGCCTGCACCGGGTTCATGCCCCTGGTGTCCTCGCCCATCGCCGTCGCGATGTCCGCGTACTTCTCCACGGCCGCCGGCTGGTTGTACGTCCAAACCCTGGCAATACCGATGCCGTTGTTGAGGCCGTGGTGGATGTCGTAGTAGGCGCACACGGCGTGCGAGAGGGAGTGGAGAATTCCTAGCAAGGCGGAGCTGAACGCCTGCGCCGCCATGTACTGCGCCCAGACCATTGCCTCCATGGCCTTGAAGTTCTTGGGATTGTACGTGGCCTCGCGCAGGTTCTCCGTCACCATCCTGACGGCCTCCAGCGCCACCGGCGTGCACGAGAGGTGCTGCACCCGCCCGACGTACGCCTCGGAGCCGTGGGCTATCGTGTCGAAGCCCGTGTAGGCGACGTACTCTGGCGGCTGGGTCATGCACAACACGGGGTCGTTGATGGCGAGCGTCGTCGTCATCGCCCGATCAAACGCCACCCACTTGTGCGGCGCGTTCTCCGATGAGAGGTCCGTAATGACCGCGGCCGGCGTCGTCTCGGAGCCGGTGCCGACGGTCGTGTTGATCGCGATGTGCGGCGGGTTCTCGAGCTTCTCCGAGGCGTTAACGCCCTGGAACTCGTTTATGTTCCTGCCGTCGTGGGCCGCCACGACCCTGGCACCCTTGGTCGTGTCGTGCGGGCTCCCGCCGCCTATCGAGACGAAGCCGTCGCACTCGGACTCGCTGAACGCCTTGTATGCGTCCATAACGTTGTAGTCCTTGGGGTTGGTCTCGACCTTGTCGTAGACGGAGACGGAGACGCCCGCGTTCTCGAAGTTGGTCTTGCACTCGTCGATGATGCCGGTTCCCCGCAAGCCCGTCGTCACGAACAATACGTGCTTGAGCCCCATCGCCGCCGCCTCGGGACCGGCGTTCTCGTAGGCGCCCGCCCCGAGCAACGACCTGGGCTGCTTGAAGAACTCCTTTACCGGAAACTCGAGAACCCTCGAAAGATCCATAAAGCCTGCTCGCTCCTTTCCCCTTGCCCTGGCAAGACTCGCGCGACGCCGAAAGGCGTCCCCCTGAACCCTCTCTTGGCTACTCACCCCCTTCGCGGCCCTTTCCCTACGGCCGCCTCGTTCCCGTGGTGGGCCCCCCGGTTCCCTATTCCGGAAGCTGTTACTACAATATAACAGTCTTGTTGTACCGAGTCTAGCGACCGGTTTGCACGGGGCGTGCTTTATAGCATCGGCGCCCGCGCCGCGCCACCGCCGGCGTGGAGTTGGGGGAGGATTGACACAACAATACTTTGATGTTACAGATGGTTATATGAGGCCGTTGTCACGAACGAGCGCGGGGACTTTGTACCACCAGATCCTGCTCGGCTTGACGGAGCGCATCGAGTCCGGCGAGGTAGGGGTGGGGGACCGGTTGCCGAGCGAGGCCGACCTGGTCGCGGAGTTCGGGGTGAGCCGGACGACGGCGCGGCGAGCGTTAGACGAGCTCAGGCGGCAGGGGCTCGTGCGGCGGGAGCCGGGGCGGGGGACCTTCCTGGCGAGCCCGCGGTTGCGGTCCAACCTGGCGTACCTGCACAGCTTCTCCGAGGAGATCGTGCGCTGGGGATACGTGCCGGGGGCGAGGCTCGTCTCGCAGGAGGAGCGGGCCGCCGGCGAGGAGGTGGCGGCGTGGCTCGGGGTCGGAGTTGGGGAGGAGGTGCTGTACGTGCGCCGGCTCAGGCTGGCGGACGAGCGCCCGATCTTCGTGTGCGACTCGCACCTGCCGGTCGGCCGCTTTCCCGCCCTCAAGGACGCTGACTACGGGACCGTCTCCCTCACCAAGCTCATGGAGGAGAGGACCGGGCGCAGGATCGAGCACGCGCGGCAGTGGATCGGGGCGGCTACCGCCGAGCCGGACGTGGCCGGCCTGCTGGAGATACCGGCCGGCGTTCCGGTGCTCAAGATCCGTCGCATCACCTGCGTCGCCGGCGGGGACCCGGCCGAGGTCGTCGAGGCGTTCTTCCACCCCGAGCGCTACCAGCACTACAACGAGCTCTCCACCCAGCCCGCGCAGGTTACCGGCTGAGGTCGAACCCGGCGATGGTCGTTTGCAAGCACATCGTCCCCACCCCTTCGTTCGCCGCCCGCGCCCGGCGGTCTTACGCGGGCGGACGAAAACCCACCAGGAAGCCTGGGGAAGCATAAACCTACCAAGTCCACCGGCACCAACACGCCCCTTCGCAAAGCCCGACGGTCTGCCGCCTGAGCCGCGGGTGCTACGCAGGGATCTGTATTTCCAATCATCGTCACTACATCTGGTGGTTGCCCCGGCGCCGCTGGGCGTTGCGAGCACAGTGCCATCTGGCGCCGGAGGCGATCTCGTGCACAAACGTGGATGCGGGCTTCGGAGAATCTTCCTTCCACGCAGTCCGGTGAATGAGAGCGAGAAGGGGGCCGGGACCCCGGAGGACCCCGGCCCTCGTCGTGCGTCGTTAGCTGAGGACCCGGTCGTTTCGGTTCCGCTATCCCTGCCCTGTACCGCTTCACCAAGAACGCGGCAGAGCCGGCATTTTCTGGCTAGGTCTGTCCCGGAGACCCCGAAATCAACATAACAATCCAATCGGACGCATAACGCATCCTGCGAATTTGGGAGAACGAATGTTCCAGGAGCTTTGGCGAGTAGACCCCCAACGGTGCCATTAGCCGCGCCGCCTTGTTGCAAAGTAAACCGCGCCACCAAAGACGACCACGCCCCCACCGACCAACGCAATGTTGAGCCAGGGGGTGCCCGCCCGTTCTTCTCCCCCATGGGCCAGGGCAATCGAGACGAACACTAAGGTCAAAACGA
>CADCUT010000114.1 GCA_902805975.1 uncultured Rubrobacteraceae bacterium
CACTCCTCGCCTTCGAGCACTACCGCCGGGTCCTGGATCTCCCCTTCGCCACGGAACGGTCGGACCTCTTCCCGTACCCGAGCGTGAACCTCGCCAGGATCATCGGCGGCGACGTCCTCAACCGCGTCCCCGACCGCTGCACCTACGACCTCGACATCCGCTACCTGCCGGGCCAGGACCCGAAGGAGATAGCGCGCCAGATCCGGTCGCTCGACTTCCCCGCCGAGGTCGAGGTGCTCTTTGGCCGCGAGCCGACCTACGTCTCCCGCGCCAACCCCTACGTCAAAACCCTGCGCGAGGTCGCCGCCCGGCACTTCCGTGGGAACCCCGTCGGCGTCGGCCGCCACGGCGCGAGCGACATCGTCTACTTCCAACGCGCCGGCATCCCCGGCGTCGAGTTCGGCCCCGTCGGCGGCGGCCACCACGGACCAAGCGAGTACGTCGTCACCGACACTTTAGAGGCCTACCGGCAGATGATCGTGCAGTTCGTGCAGATCGTCGGCCGCAACGGCAAGAGCCGAGCGCAGTAAGGCGTCAGGTCTCAGGCGTCAGGCTGCAGTCTTCGGAGTGTCGTGAGCGAGACCACCGCGTGCGGGCCGATCTCTCCGAAGCGAACCACGGTCGCGACGCCGAGATCCAGGCCGCGCACCGCGCCCCTGAAGCCTGAGACCTGACGCCTATCTGCTCGAGTCGGCCTCCCGGAAGGGTTCGGCCTCTCCACGGGGGGATGCGCCGCCGGCCATGGTCGGTTTCGCCTCGGCTGCGGCCTCCTCCTGGGGTATCGCGCCGCCGGAGATGGCCACGATGTCGTTCTGTATGGAGGAGATTTCGCCCCCCACGCTCGCCCAGACGCCGATGGAGAAGCCCTCGTTAACGGGCTCTCCTATCTTCTGTTCGTACTCGACCTCGTCGCCCTCGGAGACGAGCGGGGTGGCCGGTTTCAACAGGCCGCCGCCGAGGGGCAGGTTCACGCCCGAGATCCTGCCGACGAGCGAGACGACGCCTTCTTCGGGGCACTCCGTCTCTATGGAGGCGTACTCCTTGCCCGGCGTTCCCCTCTGGATCAGGAACAGGGAGTTGGTCATCCGGCGCACGTAGGCGTCGCCCTCCCCCAGGACCTCTACGGCCACGTCGTGCAGGTACGGCCCGCCGTCCAGGACCGAGAGGTGGGCCGAGTTCTCGAGGTCGACGCCGGCGATCCCGAGCACCTCGCTCACGGATGCCCCTACGGGCGCCTCGTAGACCCTCGTCTGCACGTCCTCGCCGTAGACCGTAAAGAACTTGGTCGTGAGCGGCCTGCCGAGGAAGAGCGCGTTGTAGACGTTTAGCAGGGTCTCCGAGTTGTTGACGACCTTGCCGACGTCCGGCGGCATCCCCGGACGCCTCATGCCATCCGGGGTGTCCACGAACCGGGGCACCCTGGTCTCCGTGGCGTGCTTGACGAGCGTCTTCTCCTCGCCGAGGGCGTAGGTGTTCGGCACGTAGCGCATGTCGAAGACGCCGTTCGCGTGCTCGGCGTAGGGGGCGAACCACTCCCGGTCCTTCTCGTGGACGCCCATGGAGATCTGCTCGAACCCGAAGATCGACTTCAGCGCCTCGAAGAGCTCCAAAAACTCATCCAGGTGCTCCTTGTGGAGGAGCTTGTCCCCCCAGTAGCCGGGCTCGCTCTCGGTGGCGTTGACGATCAGGTGGGGCAGGGGGGACCTGTACTTGAAGTACGTGGGGAAACCGCCGCCCCCCGCACCGACGATGCCGGCCTGGCGCATGATCTCGACGGCGTCCTCGACGCTCAAGGCCTTGACCTCTTCGAGGCTGCGCCTCTTTAACTCGGCCACGATCCACCGCCCCCCGTTTGGTCGTTCTACGGATTGATCTCGACGCCCGGCGCGGTCGTCGAGTAGTCGAACTCGGCCGCCCTGGTCACGTAGTGCTGCATGTCCTCAGGGACCTCGTCGCCGGGGTAGATGGCCTCCACCGGGCATAGGGGCATGCACATCGAGCAGTCGATGCACTCGGCGGGGTTGATCACGAACTGGTCGTCGGCGTCGTAGATGCAGTCCACCGGGCAAGCCCCCACGCAGGCCGTGTTCTTCGTGCCGATACACGCTTCGGTTATAACGTAGGCCACAGAGGCTCCCCTTTTTTGGCGCCGACTTTCCCCAAAAACCAGTCTAACCAACCCCAGAGCCCTGTCAACAGGGGAAGGGACCGTCGGGGAGGGGGAACGTCGGTCCTCGTCCGGCACGTCCCGCCGCCCTCAAACCACCATTATTCGCCATTTGCTACCGTTAGTTACCGCTTGAAAGTTATTCTCCACAGGGGTATATTGCGGGCAGTTATCGGGTAGAAAGGTTCGGTTTGGCACTAGGTCTGTTGCAGCAGGGCTCTTCCTACGGGATGCTCTACCTTTATGCGGGAATCTTCATGTTGCTGATAACGGGCTTTGTGGCGACCACGTTGGTTCTGGCGCGGTTGCTCTCCCCGGGGCGGCGCTCCGGCACGAAGAACCAGATCTACGAGACCGGGGAGACCACCGTTACGGACCCGTGGCGGCCCTTCCCGGTGCGCTACTACGTCTTCGCGCTGCTCTTCCTTATCTTCGACGTGGAGGCGGCGTTTCTCTACCCGTGGGCGGTAATCTACAGGGATCTCGGCCTCTACGGTTTCGTCGAGATGGTCATCTTTGTCCTGATCCTGACGGTCGGACTCGTCTACGCCTGGAAGAAGGGGGCCCTTAAGTGGGTGTAATGCAGCAGTTCAACGAACCGAACATGCTCACCACGAGCACGGACAAGCTCTTCAACTGGGCCCGCAAGAACTCGCTCTGGCCGCTGCAGTTCGGCCTGGCGTGCTGCGCCATCGAGATGATGAGCACGGGCATGGCCCACAACGACCTCGACCGCTTCGGCGCCGGCTTCTTCACGGCCTCGCCCCGGCAGGCGGACGTGATGATCGTCTCCGGCACCGTCTCGACCAAGATGGCCGAGCGGATGACGCGCCTCTACGAGCAGATGCCCGAGCCCAAGTGGGTCATAGCGATGGGAGCCTGCGCCATAAGCGGCGGCCCCTTCCTCGATGGCTACTCGGTGCTGATGGGCGCCGATAGGGTGATACCCGTGGACGTGTACGTGCCGGGCTGCCCGCCGCGCCCCGAGGCCCTGATCTTCGGCATCATGACGCTGCAGAAGAAGATAGAGCGCGACCAGCAGGTCGGCTACGAGAGGCCGCGTCCGGCGCTCGTCGACGACGACGGCAACGTCATGGAGTACCTCCCCGAGCGCGAGTACACGGGGATAAGCGAAGGCAAGGCGCCACGCCTGGAGGGCATCCGTCCCCTCAAGCGCACCTACGTCTTCGAGCGCGAGGGCATGCCGCCCGCCTCCCAGACGGACGTCGGCTGGATCCCGGCCGACGTAAAGAAGAGGCTCAAGGAAGAGGCGAAGGCGAAGAAGGCCGCCGAGAAGGAAGCCGCCGGAGACGGAACCGCCACGGCCACCGCCGAGCCCGAAGGCCAGAAGAACGGCTCCCCGGAGGAGCCCGCCGACCCGAAAGGGACGGCCTAGATGGCCGTAACGCTGCCGGAGGGGAACCTTGAGACCCGCCTCTCGCGCTACCTCGACGGCTTCAACAACAGCCACGGGATAGAAGATTCGCTGGTCGAAGGGGACCTGGTCCAGGTCGTCGTGGGGCCGGAAGACTTGCCGGCGGTGCTGACGACGGCGCGCGAGACCCTTGGCATACTGCACCTCTCGTTTATCACGGTGGTCGATCGGCAGGGCTCTTTCGAGCTCACCTACGAGCTGCTGGACCTGCGCGGCGCGCAGGTGAGGGTGAAGACGACAATCGAGGGGGATGAGCCGGTGATCGGGTCCGTTACGGGCATCTACCCTACGGCCAACTGGCACGAGCGCGAGGCCTACGACATGTTCGGGGTGGCTTTCAGGGGACATCCCGACCTGAGGCGGCTGTACATGTGGCAGGACCACTTCGACCACCACCCGCTGCTGAAGAGCTTCGAGATCAGCACGAGGCGCACCTTCGAGGGTTTGAGGTAGAGATGCTTGGTGAAGAGCGCAAGACCGAGGAGACCACCCTCTCGCAGCCGGTGAGCGGCAGGCTCGCCAACCCGGACATTAGGGACGAGTTCGGGCTCGAGACCATCGACATGAACATGGGGCCCCAGCACCCGGCCATGCACGGGCTGCTGCGGTTGATACTCGAGCTCGATGGGGAGACCGTGGTGCGCTGCGATCCCGTGATGGGGTATTTGCACCGCAGCAAGGAGAAGATCTCCGAGAACCGCATGTACCCCGCGGTCATCCCGATCACCGACCGCATCGACTACATGAACAACATGGCGATGGAGTACGGCTACTGCCTCGCGGTCGAGAAGCTCCTGGACGTGGAGATACCGCCGCGGGCCGACGCCATCCGCGCCCTCATGAACGAGTTCAGCCGCATCATGAGCCACATCCCCTCCCTGGGCTTCCTCTTGCTCGAGCTCGGGGCCTTCACCCCGATCCTGTACGCCTTCAGGGAGAGGGAGCGCATCCAGTCGATCATGGAAGAGGTGACCGGCGCCAGGATGATGTTCCACTACATCCGCCTCGGCGGCGTAAAGGCCGACCTGCCCGAGGGCATGCCAGAGAAGATGTGGGAGTACATAGAGGGCCTCGAAAACAGGCTACAGCCTGACTTTATAGACCTTATAGAGGGCAACGAGATCTTTATAGCCCGCACGCGGGGCGTCGGGAAGATGTCGCCCGAGAAGGCCGTCGAGATGGGCCTCACCGGCGTGCCGCTGCGGTGCACCGGGGTCGAGTTCGACGTGCGCAAGCACTACCCCTACGGCTGGTACAAGAACCTCGACTTCGACGTGGTCACCGACGATGCCGGCGACGTCGAGGCATCCTACCGCTGCCGGATAGGCGAGGTCCGCCAGAGCATCCGCATGATAAAGCAGATCCTCGAGAACCTGCCCGGGGGCGAGGTGATGGGGGACACGGGCCGCCGCATCCGGCCGGCGGAGGGCGACGGCATAGCAAGGGTCGAGTCCGCGCGCGGCGAGTACGCCGTCCACGTCGTCTCCGACGGCTCCGACACGCCCTACAGGGTGCACTACCGGACCCCGTGCACGGTCAACATGCAGCTGTTGCAGGAGATCGTGCCGGGCCACTACCTGCCCGACATCATGCCGATCATGGGCCTCATTGACCCCGTCTCGGGGGCCTGGGACAAGTAATGCAGACGGTATTGAACCTGCTCGAAGCGGAGCCGATACGGCTCTTTCTCTCGTTCGGCGTCATACTGTTTTTGGTCCTGAACCTGGCGGGCATCCTCACCTTCGCCGAGCGCAAGGTCGCCGCCTACATCCAGCTGCGCTACGGGCCGAACAGGGTGGGGCCGCGGGGGTTTTTGCAGCCAGCGGCGGACGTGGTCAAGCTTTTCACCAAGGAGAACGTCTCGCCACAGAGGTCGGACCTCTGGATCTTCCTCGGTGCCCCGATTGCCATGTTCTTGCCGGCGGCGGCCGTCTGGCTCGTCGTGCCGTTCGCCCCGAGGTCGGTGGTCGCCGACCTGAACGTCGGGATCGTGTTCTTTATCGCGCTGACCTCGATCGGGGCTCTGGGCCTGATCATGGCCGGTTACGGCAGCCGCTCGACGTTCTCGCTTTTGGGCGCCATGAGGGGGGCGGCGCAGATGATCTCCTACGAGGTGCCCCTGATCCTGAGCCTCCTCGGGGTCATCATGCTCGCCGGGAGCCTCTCGTTTCAGGACGTGGTCAACGCCCAGGCTGGCGGGTTCTGGAACTGGTACTTCCTGCCGCAGTTGCCGATGTTCATCACCTTCTATATCGCGGGGGTGGCGGAGGCGAGAAGGGTGCCGTTCGATCTGCCCGAGGGCGAGAGCGAGATCGTCGGCGGGTTCATGGTCGAGTACTCGGGGATGACGTGGGGCTTGATCCAGGCCTCCGAGTTCGCCTCGATGGCCCTCGTCTCGGCGATCACCGCCACGCTGTTCCTTGGGGGCTGGCAGCCGCCGTTCCCGTTCCTGGACCTCGGGAACTTCAACTGGCTGTGGTTCGCTATCAAGACGGCGCTCATAATTTTCACCTTCCAGTGGATCCGGTGGAGTCTGCCGCGCCTGAGGATGGACCAGCTTATGGACTTCGGATGGAAGGTGCTCGTGCCGGTCTGCCTCATCTGGCTGTTCGTTACCGCGGGCGCGATGCTCGCGTTCCCTTCGGTGTTTTAGAGGAAAGGTTTTTCAAGGATGCCCCAGCTAGGACAGGGAATTTTGAAGGGGATGGGGATCACCCTCAAGCACCTCTTCGATAAGAAGGTCACCCGGCAGTACCCGGAGTACAAGAAGGAGACGTTCGAGCGCAGCCGCGGCCTCCTCACGGTGGACATGGACCGGTGCATCGCGTGCCTGCAGTGCATGCGCATCTGCCCGGACCACTGCATCTCCATCGAGCAGGAGAAGCGCGACGCCGACGGCTCGGGCAAGGCGAAGCCCTACGCGGTCGGCTTCGTGATCGACGACTCCAGGTGCATGTACTGCTCCCTGTGCGTCGAGGTCTGCCCGGTCAACTGCATCTACCACACCGAGGAGTTCGAGGCCCAGGCCTACAATAGGTTGGAGCTCGCCCGCCAGTTCGGCGAGCGGCCGGTCGACCCGACCATCGACCCCAAGCCCGCCGTCAAGAAGAAGCCGAAGGCCGCGAAGCAGGCGCCCAAGAAAGAGGCGGCGGCTTGACGGTAGCGTTCGGGTTCCTGGCGGGGATGGTGCTCGTCTCCGCCTTCGGGGTCGTCGTCAGCCGCAACGTGGTCCACTCGGCGCTCTTTATGTCCGGGTCTTTCCTGGGGGTTGCCGGGTTCTTCGTAATGCTCAACGCGCCGGCGCTCGCGGCGTTTCAGGTCTTGATCTACGTCGGGGCTGTGACCGTGGTGATCCTGTTCGGGATCATGTTCACCCAGAGGCCGCAGGCGCGGCGCTACCGGACGATAATCAACCGCCAGTTCTGGGCGGGCCTGCTCGTCGCCGTAGGGGTCGGGGCGTTCCTCTCTTACGTACTGGCGGTGGAGGAGTGGAGGTCGACGGCGCCGGGGAATGGGCCGCGGGCGGTGGCGCAGCTCGGGCGCGACATGCTCGGCGTCTCGCCGGGGGCTGAGATCTTCGCGCTGCTCTTCCAGGTGGTCTCCGTGCTGCTCTTGGTCGCGATCATCGCCGCCATCGTCGTCAGCCGACGCAAGGTCGGCACGGGTGTCGACCGCGGGGTGGAGGAGTAGTGCCCGCGCAGGCGCAGCAGGTCCTGGACGCGCTTCTGGCCTCGCCGGCGCTGGAAGCGTACCTGATAGTCGGTGCCTTGATGTTCGCTATCGGGGTCTGGGGGGCTCTGGTTCGCCGCAACGCGGTCGTGATCTTCATGTGCGTGGAGCTCATGATAAACGGCGTGAACCTCTCGCTCGTGGCCTTCGCGGACTTTCTGCCGAACGCCGGCGGGCTCGGGGTGAGCTACGCCGTGCTCGTCATAGCGATCGCGGCGGCGGAAATCGCTGTGGGGCTTGCTATAGTGCTGGCCGTGTTCCGATCCCGCAGGACCGTCAACGTGGACGAAGTCACCTCGATGAGGGGCTAGAAAGGTAACGCGCTAGTGGAGACGGTCGGCCAACAACTAATCATTACCGCGATACCCGCGCTGCCGGCGCTGGTCTTCGTGGTGCTGGCGCTCTTCGGGCGTCTCTTGAAGGAGAACGCGCAGTACGTCGCGATCCTCGGGGTAACGATCTCGCTCGTCTTCTCGGTCTTCGCGCTGCTGTTCGTGGCCGGGATCATCCCTGGGGGCGGCGCCCCGATAGAGTTCTCGAAACCCTGGATCAACCTCGGGGCGGGCGGCATCTTCTCGATGGGCGTCCTTATCGACGGGCTGGCGGCGGTGATGCTGGTCGTGGTGTGCTTTGTGAGCCTCATGATCCAGCTCTACTCCGGCGCCTTTATGGAGGGCGACAGCCGCTTCTCCTGGTTCTACGCCGTCCTGAACCTTTTCACCGCCTCGATGCTCGGCCTGGTCCTGGCGCCGAACTTTATCCAGCTCTACATCTTCTGGGAGCTCGTCGGCGTCTGCTCCTACCTTCTGGTCGGCCACTGGTTCGAGAAGCCCTCGGCCCGCGACGCGGCGCAGAAGGCCTTTCTCGTAACGAGGGTCGGGGACGCGGCGCTGTTTATCGGGATCATCATCTTCTGGTCGACGACGGGCTCTGTGGCCTTTGAGGACATCTCCCAGGCTGCCCAGGCCGGCTTTATCGGCGGCTCGCTGTTCACGGCGGCGGTCGTGCTGGTCTTTGTCGGCGCCATCGGCAAGAGCGCGCAGTTCCCGCTGCACGTCTGGCTGCCGGACGCGATGGAGGGCCCGACCCCGGTCTCCGCGCTCATTCACGCGGCGACGATGGTCGCCGCTGGCGTCTACCTCGTCGCGCGCACCTACGACATCTTCGTGCAGAGCCCGGAGGCGATGCTCGTCGTGGCCTACATCGGCGGGTTCACGGCCTTGATGGCGGGGACCATGGCGCTGGTCAAGAAGGACATCAAGCGCGTTGTCGCCTACTCGACCGTCTCCCAGCTCGGCTACATGATGCTCGGGCTCGGGATCGGCTCGTACACCGCCGGCGTCTTCCACCTCTACAACCACGCCTTCTTCAAGGCGCTCCTGTTCCTGTGCGCGGGCAGCATCATCTACGCGATGGACTCGTACAACATGTTCGAGATGGGGGGATTACGTCGGCGGATGCCGATCACCTTCTGGGCCATGGTGCTCGCGGGCCTCTCGCTGTCGGGCATCTTCCCGTTTGCGGGTTTCTGGTCCAAGGACGCCATCGTGGCGTCGGCCTACGAGGAGCACCTGTACGTGCTCTTCGGGATGGCGCTGCTTACCGTGTTCCTGACGGCTTTCTACATCTTCCGCGCGATCTTCGTGGCGTTTATGGGTGAGCCCCGGACGGAGGCTGCGCGCGGCGCCGTCGAGTCGCCCGGCATCATGACGGGTCCGATGCTGATCCTCGCCTTCCTCGCGGTCGTGAGCGGCTGGGTCGGCATCCCCGAGAGCTTCGGGCTCCCGATCCCGGACTACTTCGCCGAGTTCGTGCATCCGAGCGAGTTCGCAACTACGACGTTGGACCTGGATCCGCACGGGTTCAGCTTCGTGCTCGGCGGTATCTCCGTCCTCGTGGCCCTGCTAGGTATTGGCCTCGCCTACGCGCTCTACGTCCAGCGGCCGGAACGCTCCGGGGCGCTGGCGCGGAGGTTCGCGCCGATACACACGTTCCTCGATAAGGGCTGGTACTTCGACGATCTCTACGGGGCGACGTTCGTGCGGGGCTCGCGCTGGCTCGGGCGGGCGACCAACGGGCTCGACCGCGGGCTGACAGGCGGCCTCACCGGTGGGGTTGGGCGCGGGGCCTCGCGTCTGGGCGGCATGCTCCAGCGGCTCCAGAGCGGCGGGGTGCAGAACTACGCGCTCTTCATCCTGCTCGCCGTGCTCGTCATAGGCGTGATCGTGGGGGCGCAGTACGCGGTGATGGTGGTCGGCCTCGTCGTCGTGATAACCATAGCCGCCTTCGCGGTGGGGGTGCGCCTGTGATCACCACGATTACCATCTTT
>CADCUT010000115.1 GCA_902805975.1 uncultured Rubrobacteraceae bacterium
AACGAGGCCCCCAACAACACGAGCGCGACGGTTAGTCGTCTCACGGTCTTCCCCCTTCTGCTCTCTTCCCCCTGGCGGGCGTGCCGGGACCGCTCTGGTAGGGATTCTACGCGCCGGTCCTATCCTTTCACGTCAGGCCCGGTCACCCGATCCCGGGTTCTCCACAACAAGGATAGCATCGAGGCCGTCACCACGACGGCTACGAACGGCAGGGCGACGCAGATCGGGACCCTCACGTCTAGGACGCCGGAGTAGGGGGAGAGTTACGGTTCGTGTCACCGGCCGCGATTTGGACTTACATCGCAACCTACTGGCGTCGGCTTGTTGCAGGCGCCGCCACGACGGCCGTGAAGAGACGGCATCTCGTCTCACGTATTGTCTGTTATCGTCCAGCGGTGGGCATCAGAAACTATCTGATCGAAGGCCTCTCCGGCACCGGCAAGACTTCGGTCTGCGACGAATTGCGGCGGCGCGGCTACCACGCCGTTCATGGTGACCGCGAATTGGCCTATCAAGGCGATCCGGAAACCGGTGAACCGACGGACGGCTTCGTGCACGAGCACCACATTTGGCATGTGGACAAGGTAGAAGCCTTGGTCGCCAACCGGGACGAAGCGGTGACGTTTTTCTGCGGCGGTTCGAGGAATTTCGCGAACTTCATAGATCTGTTCGACGGCGTTTTTGTCCTCGAAGTCGACCTCGACACGTTGAATCGGCGGCTCGACGAGCGACCGGACTCCGAGTGGGGCGGCGGAGAGCCGACGGAACGGGAACACATCGCGCGATTGCATCGGACGAAAGAAGAAGTTCCGAAGAACGGCATTCCGATCGACGCCACCGCACCGATCGCGCGCGTCGTCGACGAGATCGTTCGTCGAAGCGAAGCAGATCGATGAATGCGAGCTGTCCCCGCTCATCGCCGAGCCCGGCCCCGGAAGGGAGAGCCTAAGGCCCACCCCGACCTGCAACCTATCCTCACGAGGCCCATAGACTGGGCCCTGATCCGCAACCAGTACGACCAGATGGTGCGCTTCGCGAGCGCCTTGCGGGCGGGAACGGCGGAGACGGAGTCCATCCTGAGGCGCTTCACCCGCTCGAACCTCCGGCACCCGACGTACCGGGCGCTCTCGGAGCTCGGGCGCGCCGTGAAGACGGTTTTCCTGTGCGAGTACCTCCGAGAGGAGTCCTTGAGGCGGGAGATCCACGAGGGCCTGAACGTCATAGAGAGCTGGAACGCGGCCAACTCCTTCATCTTCTACGGCAAGGGCGGGGAGA
>CADCUT010000116.1 GCA_902805975.1 uncultured Rubrobacteraceae bacterium
GGACCCGGATGTCGAGGGCCGGTCGGCCACGTACCCGCTACCCCTCGCCAACGCAAGCATCATCACCGGCCTTCGCCCCACGCTCCTGAAGCCCGAAGCCTGATGCCTGTAACCTCAAAGCCTCGGGTCTACGGGCTCGCTCTCGAGGGCGAGGACGCCGAAGACGCACTCGTGTACCCGGTACAGGGGGTCCCGCCGGACGAAGCGTTCGAGCGCCTCGACGCCGAGGGCGAACTCCCGCAGGGCGAGGGAGCGTTTGGCGGAGAGGTTGCGCTGGCGCAGCCGGTCGAGGTTTGCGGGCGCCGTATACTCCGGGCCGTAGACGAGCCTGAGGTACTCCCGGCCGCGGCACTTTACACCGGGCTGCGCGATGCCGCGCCGGCCCTTCGCGACAAAATCAAGCGGCTTGACGACCATGCCCTCGCCGCCCCGCCCGGGTCCCGTCAGATCCTCCCACCAGGCGACGACCTTCGCCTCGTCCCGCGGGTCCGTGGTGTCCGCCTCCGTGTACGAGGTCTCCAGCAGCACCTCGTCCCCGCGGCAGAGCTTCGCGAGCGTCTCCAGGTGCCAGCGGTGGTCGCGGTCCGTGTGGACGGCGCCCTCCGAGGCGAGCAGGTGGAACGGGGCGAGCCTGACATCCTCGACGGACCGGACCGGCCACGAGTAGCGTCCGTAGGCGCCGGCGTAAGCGCCCACGGCGGCCCGCCGCTCGCGCTGGTCCCGCAAGATCCCCGCGACGTCGAGGCCCCGTTCGGCGGTCTGTTCGAGGGCGGATACCGTCTCGGAGAGCGAGGCGCGGGCCGCGGCGCCGACGGCAGCGTACTGGTCCCGGATCAGGCTCCCCGCCTTGACGGACCAGGGAAGCACCTCGCAGTCGAGGCAGAACCAATCGGTCCCGAACTCCTCCCACGCTTCCGCCGCCGAGAGGGCGCGGCGCAGCCGATCTAGTACGGCGTCCTCCATCGCGCGGTCGTCGAAGAATCGCCTGCCGGTGCGGGTAAAGATGATGCCTGCGCCGTCGGTCGTGCCGAAGCGGCGGGCGGCGGCTTCCCCGTCGCGGCAGACAACGGCTATCGCGCGGGAGCCCATGTGCTTCTCCTCGCAGACCACGCGCGAGACGCCCTCGCGGCGGTAGTAGGCGAGCGCCTCGGACGGGTGCTCCAGCAAGTCCTCCCTCTTGCTCGTGTCCGAGGGGCTCATGGTCGGCGGTAGGTAGACTAGCCAGCGCGGGTCGACCGCGAACCGGCTCATGACCTCCAGCGCCGCGGCGGCGTTCTCCTCCCTGATGGTCACGTTGCGCTGCAGGCGGGTGCCCACGATACGCTTGCCGAGCACGTCTTCGATGTCCAGGAGGTCGTCCTCGCGGGGGGGCTCCGGGGCGGCGTCTTCCGGGAGGAACGGCCTCGCCGGCTCGTAGTAGGTCTCGCGGGCAGGGACGGCGACGAGATCCATCTCGGGGTAGCGCAGGGCCGTGAGGCTGCCGCCGAACGCGCACCCGGTGTCTATGTTGATGGTGCGGTTGACCCAACCCGGCTCGGGCACCGGCGTGTGCCCGTAGACGACGCTCGCCTCACCGCGGTACTCAGAAGCCCAGTCGTAGCGGACCGGCAGCCCGAACTCGTCGGTCTCGCCGGTGGTCTCGCCGAACAGGGCGAAGTCCCTGACCCTCCCCGACGCCCGCCCCTGGAATCGCTCCTTCAGGCCCGCGTGGGCGACCACGAGCCTACCTTCGTCCAGGACGTAGTGGCTGACGAGTCGGTCCAAAAACGACGCGACTTCCTCGCGGAACTCGGTCGGCTCGTTTTCGAGTTGCTCCAGCGTCCCGGCCAGGCCGTACTTGAGTTGGACGTTCTTGCCGCGCAGCGCGCGCACGAGCTTCGCGTCGTGGTTGCCGGGCACGCAGAGGGCAGCTCCCGAGGCGACCATGCCCATGACCAGGCGCAGCACCTCCGGCGACTTCGGGCCGCGGTCCACGAGGTCGCCGAGAAAGATCGCACGCCGACCCTCCGGCGGTTCGACCTCGAACTCCCCGTTAGATCTCTCGACCCCGTACCCGAGCTTCTCGAGCAGCCCGAGCAGCTCGTCGGCGCAGCCGTGGACGTCGCCGATGATGTCGAAGGGGCCCGTCTCGTCCCTGCGGTCGGTCCACAGAGGCCGCCGCCCCACGACCGCCGCGTCGACTTCCTCTTCCGAGGAGAGCACCGCGACGTGCCGGAAGCCCTCGCGCTTGAGGCCCTTCAGGGACCGGCGGAGCTGGCGGACCTGGTCTCTGACCACGTGTGGTCCGAAGTCCCTGTCGGGGCGGGAGAGGTTTCGCTTCCGGCAGAGCTTCTCCGGGAGGTCAAGGACGATGGCGACGGCCAGCACGTCGTGCTCTCGGGCGAGGGCGACGAGCGTCTTGCGTGCCTCCTTCTGCACGTTGGTTGCGTCAACCACCACGAGCTTTCCGGCCGCCAGGCGCTTGGCGGCCACGAAGTTCAGCACCTCGAAGGCGTCCTTTGTGGCGGCTTGGTCGTTCTCGTCGTCGGAGACCAGGCCACGGAAAAAGTCCGAGGAGAGTACCTCCGTCGGCCTGAAGTGCCTCTTCGCGAAGCTAGACTTGCCCGACCCTGACGCCCCGACGAGGGCGACCAGGCAGAGGTCGGGGAGGGAGATATCCTCAGGCAAGCTCGAACACCCCCATCTGCGTCGGGGACCCAGACTGCGGGTTCTCGGGGCCCACGGGCAGGAACCTGACCCCGTAGCCGAAGCGCCCGCATACGCCCTCGGCCCACGCCCGAAACTCCTCGCGCGTCCACTCGAAGCGGTGGTCCCTGTGGCGGAACCGGCCTGCGGGCAGGCTCCCGAACAGGGCGTTGTACTCCGCGTTGGGCGTCGTGAGGGCGACGGTGCGGGGGCGGGCGAACTCGAAGAGCACGCGCTCGAAGGCGGCGAGGCGGGGCGGGTCGAGGTGCTCGATGACCTCCACGACGGCCGCGGCGTCGAAACCCGAGAGACGACGGTCCCTGTAGGTCAGGGAGCCTTGAAAGAGACGGATCCTCTCCCGCTGGTTGTCCGGCAGCCCGTCGAGGCGCAACCTGCGGCTGGCGACCTCGATCATCCGGTGTGAAACGTCCATGCCAACGATCTCTTCGAAGTTCCTGTCCTCGAAGAGCGCCCGGAGCAACCTCCCCTCACCACACCCGAGGTCCACCGCCCTCCGCGCCCCCGCGCCCCTGAACGCCGCCAGTACAGCCCCGATTCTCTCCTGAGAGAGCCGCACCTTCTGCTCGACGACTTCTTCCTCATGGTCCCCTTCCTCCCGCTCGTCGCCCCCGTCTTCCACGAGCCGCTCGAGCGCGTCGCGGGCGAGACCGCGCTGATGCTTGAGGTAACGCGCCGTAATGGCCTCCCTCTCGGGGTGGGACGGGAGCCATCCCTCCCCGCGCCGCAGAAGCTTCTCGACCTCCTCGTCCCCCACCCAGTAGTGCTTGTCGTCGTCGAGCACCGGAACGAGCACGTAGAGATGGGTCAACAGGTCCCGCAGCCGCACCTGCGCCGAGAGCTCGACGGTGAAGTACGGGCTCTCTCCCCAGTCGGGAAACGCCCCGTCGAAGGCGTGGGGCTCCGCGGAGACCGCGTACCCGAGCGGCTCGAACAGCCGCCGCAGGAACCCCTCGCCGTCCCTGCAGGGCAGGACGGCGATCCTGGCGCGCAGGGGCAACCGGGCCTCCGCCATCTCCGGCCGCTCCCGGCTCTTCCCTGACATCGCCGAACCGAAGACCCGCGAGATCGCCACGCTCAAGAATGAGGAGGCCGCGTAGGGCCGGTCGTTCACGTACTGGCTCAAGGTGCTGCCCCGCCCCCGTACCAGCCCGACTGGGTCGACCTCTAGAAGCAGGGCGGCCGTGCACCGTTCCGGAGAACTCTCCGGGTAGAACACGTGCGCCCTGCCAAAGGGCAGGTCGAAAGACTGCGACCTGACGGGGTTCTTGTGCAGCAGGTATCCGAGGTCCGTCGCGGGCGCGAGCTCGTTGGTGATCGTCAGCAGCATGTGGTCCTGGCTGTTAGTTGTGAGGTTTGGCGGTCTGCTTTTTACCCTGTTACAGGGCCGAAGCTTTCAGTAATCGCGGGTCTCGACGATCTCGGTACGGCCTCCGATCTCCACGAACCCATCATCCTTTGGTTCGGCGAGGATCACGGACCCCACGCCCTGCCGGATCTCGATCCCGCGCCCGAGCATCGCCGCGAGCCTCACCGCGTGCGCCCCCGTCGCCTCGTCCTCTTCTATACCCAGCCGGACGGCGAACACCCGTACCCGCACGCGACCTTCCGCCTCATCCTCCCAGGCCCAAACTCCGGCGAGGTCGTGGCCTTCGGGAGGGCCTATCAGCGCTTCCACCTCGGCGGGGGAGCCGAGCCGGACGTGTTCGAAAGGCGGCGCCCACGCGGGCCATCCCGAGACGAAGGTGAGATCCCCATCGGACCTCACGGGGACCTCCCCCGCCGGCGGGCGCAGGACCGGAACTCCGTATCCCTCCCGCGCCAACAACCACGCCGTGCCGACGAGCGGGTGCCCGGCGAAGGGTAGCTCGGTCCCCGGCGTGAAGATCCGGAGTCGGCCCTCCGCCGCGTCGTCCACGAACACCGTCTCCGAGAACCCGAGGCTCGCGGCGACCCCCTGCCGGTCCGCCTGGGGCACCTCGGAACCTTGGGGAAAGACGCCGAGCGGGTTGCCGCCCGACCCGTCCTCTCCGACAAAGACCCTGAGTACGTGCAGCTTCGGCACGGGTCCCTAGTTCACCTTCTTCTCGCTGCCCGACCACTCCTTGTCGCGCAGGACGAACTTCTGGACCTTGCCGGTTGAGGTCTTCGGCAGGTCGGTGAACTCGACGGCGGCGGGGGCCTTGAAGCGGGCTATGTGCTCCTTGCAGTAGTCTATGATCTCCTGCTCGGTCGCCTCCTGGCCCTTCTTGAGGACGACGAAGGCCTTGGGGCGCTCGCCCCACTGCTCATCGGGGATGGCGACGACGGCGGCCTCCATGACGGCCGGGTGGCCCATCACGGCCTGCTCGACCTCGATGGTGGAGATGTTCTCGCCGCCGGAGATGATGATGTCCTTGTTACGGTCCCGGATCTCGATGTACCCGTCTGGGTGCCAGACGGCCATGTCGCCGGAGTGGTACCAGCCGCCCTCGAAGGCCTCTTCGGTCTCCTCCTCGTTCTCGAAGTAGCCCTTGGCGACCATGTTGCCGTGCATGACGATCTCGCCCATCGTCTCGGCGTCCTTTGGGATGTCGTTCATGCTCTCGTCGACGACCCGCACGAGATCTGAGGTGACGTAGCCCTGGCCCTGGCGAGACATGATCCTGGCCCGGTCCTCCATGTCCAGGTCCTCCCACTCGGGATGGACGCCGCTCGTGGTGAGAGGGCCGTAGGTCTCGGTGAGGCCGTAGATGTGCATGGGGTTTATGTTCAGCTCCAGCAGGCCGCCGAGCAGGGTCGGGGAGGGAGGGGCGCCCGCGATGGCGGCGGTTACGGGGGCGTCGAGAGCGTGCGCCGCTTCCTCGTTGACGATGCCGATCTGGACCGTCGGCGCCGCGCAGTAGTGCGTGATGCCCTCAGCTTCGAAGAGCTCCCAGATGCGCGCGGCCTCCACCTTCCTCAAGCAGACGTGCGTCGCCGCCGCGGCGGTTACGGCCCACGGGAAGGTCCAGCCGTTGCAGTGGAACATAGGGAGCGTCCACAGGTACTTGGTCCCGTAGCCCATCCCCGTCTCTATGACGTTGCCAAGGGCGCTTAAGTAGGCGCCCCTGTGGGAGTACATGACGCCCTTGGGCTTGCCCGTGGTGCCGGAGGTGTAGTTTATGGAGATGGTCTCTTCCTCGTCCTCGAGGACGGTCTCGACCGGCTCTGGCGAGCCTTCGGCCAGAAAGTCCTCGTAGGGGTCGCCGGCCTCGCCGGTGTCGTCTATGCGGACGGTCTCGACGTCTACGTCGGCGAGAAGGTGCTCGAGCTCGGCGTCGGCGAAGACCATCTTCGCCCCCGAGTGCTCGACGATGTACTTGACCTCGTCCTTGCCGAGCCGGGTGTTGATAGCGACGAGGACGAGGCCGGCGAGCGGAACCCCGAAGTGGGCTTCGAGCATCGGCGGCGTGTTCGGGCAGAGAAAGGCGATCCGGTCGCCCTTCTCGAGCCCCGCGTCTTTGAGGCGGGTGGCCAGGCGGTTCACCCGCCCTTCGAGTTCCCCGTACGTGTAACGCCTCTCGCCGTAGACGACGGCGGTCTTGTCCGGGAACATGTACGCGCTGCGCCTGAGAAAGTGGATCGGCGTGAGCTCGCTGCGGTAGACCTTCTCTGACATGGTCCTCCTCTCGTTTTTCCCCTGAAGATAGAAGTATATAGAGGCCGCGGAAGAGCCGCCGCCGCGCCCGTTGGCGTAGAATGTGGCGCTCGGTCCCGCACGCCGTCCGGCCGCCGGAAGGGGAGACTTTGAACGAGATGGACGCCCGGCGCCTGGAGCGCCTAGAGCGCCGCGTCGAGGAGCTCGGCCTGTGGCGCAACGCCCTTGAGAGCCCCGTGGAGGGCTGGCGGTTCGCCGCCGGGGGAGGCGAGATCTTCAAACTCGACGTCGGCGACTTCTGGCCCGAGCCCGCCGTGCCGGCGCACCTCTGGGCCGAGACGCGGGTGCCGGAAGGCTGGGCCGGCCTCCCGGTCGAGCTGGAGCTCTGGCTCGGGGGCGAGGGCTTCGTCCGGCTCTCGACCGAGGCGAGCGGCGGCCTCAACCCCTTCCACAAGAGCTTCCCGGTCACGGGTGCTGCGGAGGGCGGTGAGACGGTCGAGGTAGAGGCCGAGGTCGTCCCAAGGGGGCCCTTCGGCACGAGCGTCGCCGAGCCGCGCATCGGGCGGGCCGCGCTCGTCGTGCCGGAGACCGGGGCACGGGGTCTGGAGAGGGACCTGGCGCTCGTTCTGGAAGTCTGCGCCCAACTCGGAGACCGCGAGGTAGTGCCGCACCTGCTGGACATTGTCGAGGCGGTCTTCGCGCACCTCTCTTCCACCTGGCCCACCGGCACCGACGTGTCGCTTACCCGCTACCTCGGGAAGTTCCCTGAGTACACCGACGGTGGGCCGTGGAGCCTGCCACCGGCGCCCCGACCGGTGGAGCCGCTGCCGGAAGGGGCGCGGCGGGCGGTGGCCGAGGCTCGCGCGATGGCCGCCGCAAGGTTGGAGGAGTTGAAGGAAGAGTATCCTCCGGTCGGGCGCATCGCGATGACGGGGCACGCGCACCTCGATCTCGCGTGGCTCTGGCCCGTTTCGGAGACCTTGCGGAAGGGGCGCAGGACGTTCGCGAGCGTGCTCTCCCTGATGGACCGTTACGAGGACTTCGTGTTCAACCAGTCATCGGCGCAGCTCTACGCCTGGATCGAGGACGAGGCGCCCGACCTCT
Organism: uncultured Rubrobacteraceae bacterium; assembly: GCA_902805975.1. GTDB lineage: Bacteria > Actinomycetota > Rubrobacteria > Rubrobacterales > Rubrobacteraceae > Rubrobacter_D. The sequence goes on from CADCUT010000116.1 coordinate 7,427, forward strand.
TCGAGCGCGTGCGCCGGCGCGTCGCGGAGGGCCGCTGGGAGCCGGTCGGCGGGATGTGGGTCGAGCCGGACTGCCAGATCCCCTCTGGCGAGTCCATCGTCCGCCAACTCCTCTACGGGCAGGAGTACTTCCAGGACCGCTTCGGGCGGCGCTCGAAGGTCGCCTGGCTGCCCGACACCTTCGGCTTCTCGCCCGCCGTGCCCCAGCTCCTGCGGGGGGCCGGAATAGATGGGTTCTTTACCTACAAGCTCAACTGGAGCGAGGCGAACCGCTTCCCCCGCGACCTCTACGAGTGGGAGGGCCTCGACGGCAGCACGGTCACGGCCCACCACTTCGACAACCCCGGCCAGGACTACAACGGCAACGTCCGTCCGCTCGACCTCTTCGGCACCTGGAAGAACTTTGTGGGCAAGCGTCGCCACCCCGAGACCCTCTTCTCCTTCGGCTGGGGCGACGGCGGCGGCGGTCCAACCGAGGAGATGCTCGAGAACTTCGCCCGCCTCAAAGGTTTTCCCGCCATGCCCCGCCTGCGCATGGCGATGGTCGAGGACTTCTTCGACGGGCTCCCGAAGACGGGCCTCCCGAGGTGGACCGGCGAGCTCTACCTAGAGCTCCACCGCGGTACCCTGACCACCCAGGCGAAGGTCAAGAAGCTCAACCGCGAGGCCGAGCACCGCCTGCTGGAGGCAGAGGCGCTCCTCACCCTGGCCTCCCTGCGCGGCGCAGCCTACCCCGCCGACGAGTTGGAGGCAGCCTGGAAGACGCTCCTCCTCAACCAGTTTCACGACATCCTGCCCGGCACCTCCATCCGCGAGGTCTACGAGGTGACGCACGGAGAACTAGAAGGCGTGGTCCACACCGCCGAAAAGCTGCGCGACGGCGCCCTCCCGGCGGGTGACGACCCGGACGAGACGCCGGTCCTCCTCGTCGCCAACGCCTCCCTGAACCCGCGACCCCTCACCGTCCTGCTCGGCGGAGAAGCCGCGCGGGGCGTCACGGACGCTGGGGGAGAGCCCCTCCCGGCGCAGAGGACCGAAAACGGGGGCCTGCTCGTCCACGACCCGGGGCGCGCGGTGCCGGGCCTCGGCTGGACGGCGCTGCGGAAGGCGGGCTGTACCCCCTTAGAACCCGCGCCGGGCGTCCGGGCGGAGAGGGACGGCTTCGGCGTCGTGATCGAGAACGGCCTGCTGCGCGTGGAGGTCGGGGCAGACGGTACGCTCCACCGCGTCTTCGATCGAGAGTCCGGCAGGGAGGTTCTCGCCGGGAGGGCGAACGCGCTCTGGGCTTACACGGACAAGCCGCGCAACTGGGAGGCCTGGGACGTGGAGGAGGGCTACGAGAGGGAGGGAGAGGAGATCCCGGCGGACAACATCGAGGTGGTCGAGGAGGGGCCGCTGCGCGCCTCCGTGCGCGTCACCCGCCGGTGGCGAGGTTCGAGCATCGTCCAGACGTACCGTCTCCTCTCGGGGTCGCGGCGGCTGGACGTGGAGACGTGGGTCGACTGGCACGAGCGGCGGGTCTTGCTCCGCGCCCTCTTCCCCCTGAACGTCCGCTCGCACGAGGCGACCTCGGAGACCATGTTCGGGGCCCAGCGCCGCCCGACGCACGGGAACACGGGCTGGGACGCGGCCCGCTTCGAGACCTCGGCGCACCGCTTCTGCGACCTCTCCGAGCCGGGCTACGGCGTCGCGCTCTTGAACGACGGCAAGTACGGCCACAGCGCGAAGGGGAACGTGCTCGGCATCAGCCTGCTCAGGAGCCCGCTCTACCCGGACCCTCTGGCGGACGAGGGGGAGCACCGCTTCACCTACGCCCTCTACCCGCACCCCGGCGACTGGACGCAGGCTGGTGTCGTCCGCGAGGCGTTCGCCCTCAACAGCCCGCTCGTACCGGCCAGGGGCGGCGGAGCGTTGGCCGGGTCGTCTTTCGTGGAGACCGAAGGCCTCGAACTCGCGCTCGCGGGGCTCAAGAGGTCCGAGGACGGGCTGGCCGTGATCCTGCGCCTCTACGAGCCCCACGGCGCCCGCGGCCGGACCAGGCTGCGCTTCCCAGGGGGACTCCAAGCGGCCGAAAAGACCAACCTCCTTGAGGATCGGGAAGGATCAACCGTCCAGGTGGACGGGGACGCCATCGAACTCGAAGTCCGGCCTTTCGAGGTGGTGACGCTGCGCCTGGAGCCGGGAACGGGTTAGGATACGCTCCTGGAGGCGAGTGAAGGGGCTGGGGTATGGAACACAGGCGTTTGGGACGGTTGGGGCGGGAGAATGGCGTACTCATCTTCGGGGGCGCCGCCCTCGGGGAAGCAACCGAAGAGGCGGCCGACACCGCCATCCAGCAGGCGCTCGACGCCGGGGTCGACCACTTCGACACGGCCGCCGACTACGGCGATTCGGAGCTGCACTACGGGCGCTGGATGCCGGAGATCAGGGACAGGATCTTTATCTCCACCAAGACCGGCGACCGGGACGGGGACGCCGCGCGGCGGTCCATAGAGCGCTCCCTGGATCGGTTGCAGGTCGACTTTGTGGACCTGATACAGCTTCACGCCATAGGCGACCTCGAAGACCTCGACCGGGCGACGGGACCGGGTGGCGCTCTGGAGGCCGCCATTCAGGCCAGAGAAGAAGGCCTCGTGGGCGCCATCGGCATTACCGGCCACGGCCACGAGGCCCCCGCGACCCACCTCGAAGCCCTCTCCCGCTACCCGTTCGACACCGTCCTGACCCCCTGGAACTTTATCCTCTCCACCGACGAGGACTACCGCCGGGATTACGAGGCCCTTGTACGGGAGATAAAGCGCCAGGACACAGGTCTCATGACCATAAAGACCATCTCCAGGCGCAACTGGCCCGAGGGCGACCCGACGGGCGACCAGAGGTACACCACCTGGTACGAGCCCTTCGACCAGCAAGAATACGTGGACGCCGCCGTCTCCTTCGTCCTCTCCTACGAGGAGATCACCGGCATAGCCATGGTCGGCGACGTGACCCTCGTGCCGATGATGCTGGAAGCGGAGGGCCGCAGAATGCCCCGCGAAGAGGCCGAGAAGGTCCTCGCCGCCGCCCCGAACCACTCCTCGCCGTTCATCTCGGTGCCCTTCTGAGGCTCTGAGGCTCCAGGGTCCCGGGTGAATGACGGTGGCCGGCACCCTGGATCTCGCCCGGTCGCGCGGGGCTCCGTCGAGTTTGCGGCGCGGGTTGGGGGGTAAGAGCGTGGTGTTCGAGCAACCGAGACGAAGGAGACACTCGTGAGCGAGCAGAACACCGAGTCGACCATCAAGGTCCGGCAGGTAACCGACGTACACTCCAACTGGAGCACACAGGGGGACCTTCAGCAAGGCAAGTTCTCCTACCAGTTTATCCTGGACAACGGCGCCGAAGAGGCGATGATCATGCCGACCGCGGAAGACGGCAAGCTGCTGAGGGACCTTATCCACGACGCGGAGACGATCTACTGGGACACGGAGAAGGGTGTCCTTATCTTCGGCAAGGTAAAGTAGCCTCTAGCCTTTGAGCCGCCGTACCCGCCCCCTGGTCTTCTGTCTACCGGGGGGCGACCTCGTGCCGCGGGACGCTGCAGCTCCGGTGTCGAGACGCCCGTGACCGCCCACGCGAGGCGTGACTCCCGGCGTCTTCAGGGTGTACTCTGGCCGCCATGTCTTGCGGGGCCTATGATGGGCCTCGTGAAACCGTCCCGGATCACAGACGCGCGCTACTCGGTGGGTTGCCCGTGAGCCGGGTGCGCTGGGGGGTGCTGGGAGCCGGTAGCATCGCCGGCCGGTTCGCCGAAGCCCTCGCCGCCCTGCCGCAGGCCGAGACGCTCGCGGTCGGATCCCGCTCCGGGGACACCGCCGACCGCTTCGCCGAAGCCCACGGCTTTCCCCGCGCCTACCCGAGCTACGAGAAACTCGCCGCCGACCCCGACGTGGACGTCGTCTACGTCGCAACACCCCACCCCTTCCACGCCGAGAACGCGGAGCTTTGCCTGCGGGCCGGTAAGGCGGTGCTCTGCGAGAAGCCCTTCACCGTCAACGCCGCGGAGGCCCGCAGGCTCGTCGGGCTCGCCAGGGAGAGGGGCCTGTTCCTGATGGAGGGCATGTGGACGCGTTTCTTTCCCCTGATGGGGAGGCTGCGGCGGATGCTCTCGGAGGGTGCCTTGGGAGAGCCCCGGATGCTAACGGTGGACTTCGGCTTCAGGGCTGAGATGGACCCGGCCTCGCGCCTGTTCGACCCGAAGCTCGGCGGGGGCGCCATGCTCGACGTGGGAGTCTACTGCGTCTCGTTCGCCTCGATGGTGCTCGGCAGGCCGATTCGGGGGACGGGGTTGTCGCACCTTGGGGAGACCGGGGTCGACGAGCAGTTCGCCGCCACCTTGGAGCACGGGGAGGGCCGGCTCTCCGCCATCACCGCCGGCACCCGCACCGCCTCGCCGCACGAGGCGACGGTCCTCGGGACGGAGGGATACGCGAGGATACACAGCCCCTGGTGGCAGCCCGACGCGATGACGATCTCGCGGCCCGGCCGCGAGGACGAGGTCGTGAGGGAGCCCACCGAGGAGAACGGCTTCAGGTACGAGGCCGCGGAGGTGATGCGGTGCCTGCGGGCGGGGGAGGTGGAGAGCCAGATCATGCCGCTGGACGAGACCGTCTCCGTGATGGAGACGATGGATGAGATCCGGGCCGCCTGGGGCCTGCGTTACCCCGGCGAGGAGGAGAGCCCGGCGGGGCGTTAAGCTGTAAGAACGGCCGCGGTCTCGCGGACCGCGTGGGAGATGCGAAGAGGAGGGCGTACTTTGGCAAGGCCGGTAACGCTGTTCACGGGGCAATGGGCTGACCTGCCGCTCGAAGAGCTCGCCAGCAAGTGCGGCGGCTGGGGCTTCGACGGGCTGGAGCTCGCGTGCTGGGGGGACCACTTCGACGTCGACCGGGCGCTCTCGGAGGACGGCTACGTCGAGAGCAGGTGGGAGATCCTGCGACCTAACAACCTGGGTTGCTGGGCCATAAGCAACCACCTCGTCGGCCAGGCCGTCTGTGATCCTATAGACGACCGTCACAGGGCCACCCTTCCCCCGGAGGTCTGGGGCGACGGGGACCCCGAGGGCGTCCGGACCAGGGCCGCCGAGAAGATGAAGGACACCGCGAGGGCCGCCGCGAAGGCCGGGATTACGCAGGTCAACGGCTTCTCCGGCTCCGCCATCTGGCATCTGCTCTACTCGTTCCCGCCCAACGACCCGGCCGAGATAGAGCGCGGCTACGAGGACTTCGCTAGACGCTGGAACCCCATCATCGACGTCTTCGACGCCGAGGGGGTCAGGTTCGGCCTTGAGGTCCACCCGACCGAGATCGCCTACGACTTCGTCACCACGAAGAAGGCGCTGGACGCCATCGGCAACCGGCCCGGCTTCGGCATCAACTTTGACCCGAGCCACCTCGCCCACCAGTTCCTCGACTCGGCGGCGTTTATCGCGGAGTTCGCCGACAGGATCTACCACTTCCACATAAAGGACTCGAAGAAGAGGCTCGACGGCCGCAGGAGCATCCTTGGCTCCCACCTCGACTTCGGGGCGGCCGAGCGCGGCTGGGACTTCGTCTCGCCGGGGCACGGCGACGTGGACCTGGAACAGTGCGTGCGGTCGCTGAACCGCATCGGCTACGAAGGGCCGCTCTCCATAGAGTGGGAGGACTCGGGGATGGACCGCGAGTACGGGGCCCAGGACGCGCTCGCCTTCGCCCGGCGCACGGACTTCGCCCCGTCGGCCCAAGCCTTCGACGCCGCGTTCGCGAGGGGGGAGTAATGGCCGGGATCGGGGTGGGCCTCGTCGGCTACAAGTTCATGGGCCGCGCCCACTCCAACGCCTACCGCCAGCTCCCCCGCTTCTTTGACGTGGACCCGGCGCCGCGCATGGCCGCCATCTGCGGCCGGGACGAGGCGGGCGTCAGGGAGGCCGCGAATACCTTGGGCTGGGAATCCTACGAGACGGACTACCGCAGGCTTATCGAGCGCGACGACGTTGGCCTCGTGGATGTCGTTACGCCGGGGAACACGCACCGCGAGATCGTGCTTGCCGCCCTCGGGGCCGGAAAGCACGTGATCTGCGAGAAGCCGCTCGCCAACTCTTTAGCCGAAGCCGGGGAGATGCTCGACGCCGCGCGCGAGGCCGGAACCATAAACACCGTGTGCTTCAACTACCGGCGGGCTCCGGCGGTCCAGCTGGCGAAGAAGCTCATAGATGAGGGGCGTCTCGGGACCATCCGGCACTGGCGCGCGGCGTACCTGCAAGACTTCATCATGGACCCTGGGTTTCCCCTGATCTGGCGCCTCAAAAAGGAGCTGGCCGGATCTGGCGCTTTAGGTGACATAGGCGCCCACAGCGTCGACCTCGCCCACTTCCTCGTCGGCGGCATCTCCGAGGTCGTCGGCATGACGGAGACGTTCGTTAAGGAGCGTCCCCTCGAAGGATCCGACGGGGAGACGGGCGAGGTTACGGTGGACGACGCGGCGGCGTTTCTGGCGCGCTTCGACAACGGGGCGATGGGAACCTTCGAGGCGACGCGCTTCGCGGCGGGGCGGCGCAACAAGAACGCGTTCGAGATCAACGGCTCCAGGGGCAGCGTCGCCTTCGACCTCGAACGCATGAACGAGCTCGAGGTGTTCTTCGTGGACGACGACGCGGACGTGCAGGGCTTCAGGACGGTCAACGTAACGGAGCCGGGGCATCCCTTTGCCGGGGCCTGGTGGCCGCCGGGACACATCATCGGCTACGAGCACACCTTCGTGCACACGATGAAGGACCTCATGGACGGCATCGCGGCGGGGAAGAGCCCGGCCCCGACCTTCGAGGACGCGTACCGGTGCCAGGCGGTCCTCGACGCCGTGGAGCGGAGCGTCGAGGGCGGCGGATGGACGAAACCCGAGTTGGGGAGGATCTAGTGGAGGAAGCCCTGCGCGTCACGGTCTGGAACGAGTTCAGGCACGAGAGGGAGAACGAGGAGGTCGCCAAGATCTACCCCGAGGGCCTCCACGCCACCCTCGCCGGCGCCCTGGGCGAGAGCGGCTTCGACGCCCGCACGGCCACCCTCGACGAGCCCGAGCACGGGCTGACCGAGGAGGTCCTGGGCTCGACAGACGTGCTCCTGTGGTGGGGCCACATCGCCCACGAGGAGGTCTCGGATGCGGTGGTGGACCGGGTACACGAGCGGGTCCTCGGCGGGATGGGCCTCATAGTGCTCCATTCGGGCCACTTCTCAAAGATCTTCAAGAAGCTCATGGGCACGACCTGCGACTTGAAGTGGCGCCACGACGACACCGAACGCCTCTGGGTGGTCGCCCCCGGCCACCCCATAGCCGAGGGCATCGGCGAGTACATCGAGCTTGAAGAGGAGATGTACGGGGAGCACTTTGACGTTCCCGAGCCGGACGAGCTCGTCTTCGTGAGCTGGTTCGGCGGGGGCGAGGTCTTCAGGAGCGGGCTCTGCTACCGGCGCGGCGCGGGACGCATCTTCTACTTCCGCCCCGGCCACGAGGAGAACCCCTCCTACCACAACCCGGACGTGCTCCGCGTCATAGCAAACGCCGTTCGCTGGGCCGCCCCGACGTCCGGCGCAACACCGACCTACGGCCACACGGAGCCGCTGGAGAAGAGGTTCTAGGTTCGAGGTCGCCCGCTCCGCGGGCTTTTAGGCCCTAGAATCGCGCTGTCGAGACCCCGCCCCGCCAACCACCCCTAGAACCTAGAGCCTAAAACCTAGAGCCTAAAACCTACAACGAGGAGGATCTCTTGCAGAGCCAGGATTCGAGAACTATGCGCGTCGGTGTGGTCGGCCTCGGTTACGCCGGCGAGCAGCACTTGAAGAACTTCGTAAAGATGCCGAACGTGGAGGCCGTCGCCCTGGCCGGGCTGGAGGAGGAGCGTCTCGCGCGGCTCGGCGGGCAGTACGGGGTGGCGAACCTCTACAGGAGTTGGGAGAACCTTGTAGCCCGCGACGATCTCGACGTGGTGAGCATCGGGGCGCCGAACCACCTGCACGCGCCCATCGCCATCGCGGCGCTTAGAGGGGGCAAGCACGTGCTCTGCGAGAAGCCGCTGGCGCGGACGGGGGTCGAGGCGGAAGGGATCGTGCGGGCCGCTAAAGAGGCAGACAGGGCGGTTCACATAGCCTTCACGCAGCGCGAGCGGGGGGACGTGCAGGCGCTCAAGCGGCACGTGGAGGAGGGGAACCTGGGCAGGATCTACCACGCCAAGGCAACCTGGATGCGCCGCAACGGAATCCCCGGCATGGGCGGCTGGTTTACCAGCAAGGAGATGGCCGGCGGCGGTCCCCTCATAGACCTCGGCGTCCACATGGTCGACATGGCCCTCTTCTTGATGGGGAACCCGGTGGTAGAGAGCGTGAGCTGCGCCACCTACGCCGAGCTCGGTCCCCGGGGCCGGGGTGGTTGGGAGGGCATCGGGGTGATGGCCGGCGAAGACGCCTACGAGGTAGAAGACCTCGCCACCGCCTTTATCCGCCTCTCCGGCGGGGCGACCCTTAACCTGGAGACCGGCTGGGCGGTCTACCGCGAGTCGAGCGACGACTTCGGCGTGACCCTCTACGGCACCGACGGCGGCGCCGAGATGAAGGTCAAGAACTACGGCACCCGCGACACCGTCCGGATCTACACCGACGTAGCAGGAGTCCCGGCCGTGGTCATACCCGAGATAGAGCCGCGCGAGGGGCACTTCGCCGTCGTCCGCCGCTTCGTGGAGACCATCCGCGGCGGCGAATGGGCCGGACAGCACGGCGAAGACGGCCTTGATAGGGCCCGCATCATAGACGCCTGCTACGCCTCCGCCCTCCAGAACCGCGAGGTCTCCCTGCGGGAGGTCGCCGAGGAGGAGGCCGTATGAAGTCCGCGCTCTTCGTCTGCGGCGGCTGGGAGGGCCACGAGCCCGAGAAGTGCGCCCGCATCTTCGCGCCTTTCCTGGAGGACAACGGCTACGAGACCGAGATCTCGACCACCCTCAACTCCTACCTCGACGGGGAGAAGCTGCGCTCGCTAGACCTGATCGTCCCGATCTGGACGATGGGAACCATCACCGAAGGGCAGGAGCGGGGTCTCATCGGCGCCGTCGAGGACGGGGTCGGCCTCGCCGGCTGGCATGGCGGCATGGCCGACTCCTTCCGCGAGAGCATCCGCTACCAGTTCATGGTCGGCGGCCAGTGGGTCGCCCACCCGGGCGACATCATCGATTACGAGGTCAACATCACGGACCACGAAGACCCCATAACCGCCGATCTTCGGGACTTTGGGATGCACTCCGAGCAGTACTACATGCACGTGGACCCCGCCAACAAAGTACTCGCCACCACGACCTTCTCCGGCGAGCACACGCCCTGGATCTCGGGCAACACCATCCCGGTAGTCTGGAAGCGGAAGTGGGGTGAGGGCCGCGTCTTCTACAGCTCTCTGGGCCACGTGGCAAAAGACTTCGACGTGCCAGAGGCGAGAACGCTCGTCGAGCGCGGCATGCTGTGGGCGAGCAGATGAGGGGGCGTCGGGCCTCGGCCAACGGCCGTCGGGCCTTCGCCCCCTCTGAAGGCCGCAACCTCTAGAGCGAAACCCGCGAGGGGAGGAAGCATCATCGAGAACCAGCCGGTAAAGATCGGAGTGATGGGGGCGGGCAAGATCAGCGGCATCTACCTGCAAAACGGCGCGATCTACGACGGCCTGGAGGTCGTCGCCGTCGCAGACCTGCTCGTCGAGCGGGCCGAGGAGCAGGCGCGGGCCCATGGGGTGCCTCGGGCCTGCAGCCCGGAGGAACTCTTCGCCGACCCCGAGGTCGAGGTCGTCCTGAACCTGACGGTGCCGGCGGTCCACGCCGAGGTTTCCCTGGCGGCGCTGGAGGCCGGCAAGCACGTCTACACGGAGAAGCCGCTGGCCGTGGACCGCGGGGACGGAGAGAAGATGCTCGCGGCCGCGACCGACGGGGGGCTCCTGGTCGGCTGCGCCCCGGACACCTTTCTCGGCGGCGGCCTCCAAACGTGCCGCAAGGTCCTGGACGAGGGGATCATCGGGGAGCCGGTCGCGGTTACGGCCGTCATGATGACCCACGGCCCGGAGGACTGGCACCCCAACCCGGACTTTTTCTACCAGCCCGGCGCCGGGCCCATGTTCGACATGGGTCCTTACTACCTGACGGCGCTCACTACGCTGCTAGGTCCCGTGCGGCGGGTAAGCGGGTCGGCGCGGGCGACGTTCCCGGAGCGCGAGATCACGAGCCAGCCCCTCGCGGGCACCATGATCACGGTCAACACCCCGACCCACGTCGCGGGCGTGATGGACTTCGAGGGCGGCGCCGTCGGCACGCTCGTAACGAGCTTCGACGTCTGGTCGGAGGAGCACTCCCGCATCGACATCTACGGCACGGAGGGCACCCTGAGCGTCCCCGACCCCAACACCTTCGGCGGCCCGGTGCGCGTCTGGAGGTCCGGCGATGACTCCTGGACGGACGTGCCGCTTACCCATCCGTACACCGAGAACAGCCGCGGCCTGGGCCTCGCGGACATGGCCCAGGCCCTGCGGTCCGGCAGGAAGCACCGCGCCAGCGGCGAGCTCGGCGGACACGTCCTCGACGTGATCCACGCCTTTCTCGATTCCTCCGCGGGCGGCCGGCACGTCGAGGTGGAAAGCACCTTCGATCGTCCGGAGCCGCTGACGGCGGGAGAGAAGGTCTTCGGAGGCGCCTCGTGAGAAGGGACCAGATCTCACTCCAGCTCTACACCGTCCGCGAGCATACGGCCCGGGACCTGCCGGACACCCTGCGCCGCCTCGCCGGCATGGGCTACGCGGCCGTAGAGTTCGCCGGTTTCGGCGGCCTCTCCACGCGAGATTTGCGCCCCGTCCTGGACGACCTCGGCCTCCGGGCCTCCGGCGCCCACGTACCCCTCGAAGACTGGGAGACGGACCCGGGGGGCGTGATCTCGGACCTGCACACCTTAAACTGCGCCCACGCCGTCGTACCCATCCTCCCACCAGACCGCCGGGACGGAGCCGAAGTCTCTCGCCTCGCGGAGAGCTTCAACCGCTGGGGCGGGGCCTGCCGCGCGGAGGGCATCACCCTCTCTTACCACAACCACGACTTCGAGTTCGCCCGATCGGGCGATGCCACCCTTTGGGAGGCGCTCGTCAGCGAGACCGACCCCGACCTTGTTCATCTGGAGCTCGACCTGTACTGGATCAAGTACGGTGGCACCGACCCGGAGGCCGTGCTGCGCGACGTGGGCCACCGCGTCTCCCTCGTCCACCTCAAGGATATGGCCCCGGATGCGACGAGGTCCGACCTGCCCGTCGGCGAGGGCACCATGCCGTGGCCGGAGCTTCTGCGGACAGCGGACGAGCTCGGCGTCGAATGGTACGTAGCGGAACAGGACAACCCGAGGGACGCGATGGCGGACGTCGAGGTCAGCCTCCGCAGCCTTGAAGGACTGGCGGAGGGTTAGCGTGTGGCGTACTTTCTCAAGGACGACGCCCTGATCGAGGCCTACGGCATACCCGTCGACGAGTACGTCCGGCGCAGCGGGGAGAACCTGAAGGCCTACGCCCAGACGCGCCGCAGGCTGCTCGCGGGCGGGGAGTTTTCGCTGGACCGCAGCGTCGAGTACGGCTCGCTCATCGTCCACTCGATGACCACGGGCCGGGCTCGCGCCGTCTACGGCAACGTCAAGAACACCGGCCCCATAACGAACCTCCCGGACGGCTGCTGTGTCGAGGTGCCGGTCCTGGTGGACGGTACGGGCCTGCGCCCCCTGCCAGGCCGGCGATTTGCCGCCCCGGTGCGCCGCGACCTGCGCCCCGCACACCGCCGTCCGGAACCTGACCTTCCAGGCGGCGCTCGAAGGACGGCGGGACCACGTCCACCACGCGGCCATGCTCGCCAGGCACGCCCCGAGCGTGCTCTCCCTGGACGAGATAGCCGCCATAGACGACGAGCTTATCGTGGCCCACGGCGTCGCCATGCCAGAGGCGATAAGGGCGTCGGAGAGCCGGGCGGAGCGCCGCGGCGCTCGCCGCCCCTCGTCCTCAACGACCCGGGCCTCTGCCCCTTGAGTGCCGGGCGGGCCCCGTGGAACGACCCGGCGGGCGGGGGGACGCAGTACCTGTGCCTTCTGTTATTGCAGGGGCACTGGCAGGGCGGCCCCATCTTCGGCAGACTCAAGGACCAGCGGCGGGAAGCGATCCTGGCCCGGTTGGTCGGCCGGAGCCCCGACGGTGTCGCCACGACCCGCATCACCCCGAGGAGGTAGGCGCTTGATCACACCGAAGGTCCCCCACGTTATCTACGGCGGCGACTACAACCCCGAGCAGTGGCCCGAGCCGGTCTGGGCGGAGGACGTCCGCCTGATGCGCGAGGCGAACGTGAATCTGGTCTCGGTGGGCATCTTCTCCTGGGCGAAGCTCGAGCCCCAGCCGGACGAGTACGACTTCGGCTGGCTGGACCGTCTCCTCGACCTCCTGCACGAGAACGGCGTAATGGCGAACCTCGCCACCGCGACGGCCTCCCCGCCGCCCTGGCTCGCGCGGCTTCACCCCGAGAGCCTGCCGGTGACGAAAGACGGCGTAGTGTTGCATCCCGGCGCCCGCCAGCACTACTGCCCGAGCAGCGCCGCCTACAGGGAGAGGGCTGCCGGGCTGGTCGGCCGCATCGCCGACCGGTACAGGGGCCACCCGGCGCTCGCCATGTGGCATGTCAACAACGAGTACGGCTGCCACGTCTCCGAGTGCTACTGCGACGCGTCGGCGGCGCACTTCAGGCGGTGGCTGGAGGACCGCTACGGGGACCTCGAACGGCTAAACGAGGCGTGGGGGACGGCCTTCTGGAGCCAGCGCTACGGGCGGTGGGACGAGATCCTGCCTCCCCGCTCCGCCCCGACCTTCGCCAACCCGACCCAGCAGCTCGACTTCCGCCGCTTCTCCTCGGACGCCTTGCTGGAGCTCTACGAGACGGAGAAGGGAATCCTGCGGGGGGCGACGCCCGAGATGCCCATCACCACCAACTTCATGGGCTTCTTCAAGCCGCTGGATTACTGGAAGTGGGCGGCGCGCGAGGACGTGGTCTCGGACGACTCCTACCCCGATCCGTCGGACCCGGATGCCCCCGTCCGCGCGGCCATGCAACGCGACCTGATGCGCTCGCTCGGCGGCGGGGATCCATGGGTTCTCATGGAGCAGACGACCGTCCGGGTGAACTGGCGCCAACGCAACGCCCCGAAGAGGCCAGGGATGATGCGCCTGTGGAGCCTGCAGGCCGTCGCCCGCGGCGCCGAGGGCGTCATGTTCTTCCAGTGGCGTCAGTCGAAGGCCGGGGCCGAGAAGTTCCACAGCGCGATGGTCCCGCACAGCGAGCCGGAGGAGTCCCGATCCTGGCAGGAGGTAAAGCGGCTCGGGGAGGACCTCCGGAAGCTCGACGGGCTGCTCGGCGCGCGCGGGGAGGCCGAGGTCGCCATCCTGCTCGACTGGAACAACTGGTGGGCGCTGGAGCTCGACGCGAAGCCGTCGACGGCCGTGCGTATGGTCGCCCCGTCCCACTCGCGGGCCGGGTTCGCCCGCAGCGTCCTCCACTCCTGCTATAAACCGCTCTTCGAGGCGAACGTCCCCGTAGACTTCGCCCACCCAGAGGCCGACCTCTCGCCCTACAAACTCGTCGTCGTCCCGAACCTCTACCTGGTGACGGACGGGGCCGCGGACAACCTGAACCGTTTCGTGCGGGATGGCGGCTCGCTCTTGATGTCTTTCTTCTCCGGCGTCGTTGACGAGAACGATCACGTTCGCCTCGGCGGTTACCCGGCCCCGTTCCGGGAGATGCTGGGCTTGAGGATCGAGGACTTCGTCCCGATGGCAGAGGGGGAGGAGAACGGCATCGTCGGCGGCGAGGGCTCCCACACCTGCGATCTCTGGGCGGACCTCATCCACCCCGAAGGCGCCGAGACACTGGCCTCCTTCGCTGAGGGCTTCTACGCCGGTATGCCCGCCGTCACCCGCAACACCTTCGGCAACGGCGTGGCCTACTACCTCGGGACCCACCCGGACGCGCGTTACACGAAAGCCTTTCTGCAGGGCGTCTGCGCCGAGGCCGGCGCGCAGGCACCGCTTCGGGTTTCGTCAGGCGTGGAGGTGGTTCGACGGCGCGCCGGCGACGTTTCGATTCTCTTTGTCCTCAACCACGGTGAAGAGGCCGTCGACGTGGAGTTGGAGGGACCAGCCCTGGACCTGCTGACCGGTGCCGAGAGGGTCGGGACGCTCCGCCTCGAACCACTCGGAGCGGCGGTGCTGCGAGAACAGTGAGGGCAGGCCCCCCGGTCCCGCTGACAGGGGCGTGACTGGATGGAGGCTTCGCGCACGACAAGGGAGGTCGTGGGCCCGACGCGGGCGCCCTACAGGGTCTCGCCGGAGATGATCCCGAGTAGCAACGTGGTTGCGAGCGTCCTATCTGGCGGACGGTGGTCGGGGCGGGGATGAGCAGGCCGGCGAGCGGCCGGCCGTCGAAGCCGACCACGCTTATGCCGTCGGGGGCGCGTGGGTCCGCCTTGTAGGGGGCCCGGTAGACGCCAGGGGCCCGCAGGTCGTTGCCGGCGAAGATGGCGGTCGGCGGCTTCTCGGGGTTCGGCTCCGGCGCGACGCCGGCCTCCTGCGGGGCCGCGCGGTAGCCGGCTTTTTCGCCCACGTGGACTTGTAGGGCGGACCGCCCACCGACGCGATGCGCCGATGACCGGGGGAGAGCAGGTGCCCCGCGGCCGCCTAGCCGCCGCCGTCGCAGCTACTCCAGGTGGGCGAAGTTCAGGAACGGGGAGCGCCAGGATCGCGCCGTCCGTCCCGGGCTCGACCCCCCGGGCCATCCGGCGCCGCCGGCGGCTCTTCGTGCGTCGCCGTGAGAACCATCGAGAGCCCTTCCTGCTCTAGCGTCTCCTCCACGCCGCGGGTGATCTCCGTGAAGTACGCGTCGTCGGCCACGCGCTCCGCCCGCTCCTTTCGAGCAGCCGACCCCCGCTTCGAGGAGTGGCGGGCCCCGGTGTCGTGGGACGACCGGACCATCCCGGCAGCGGGCGGGTCCTCTCTCTCCCGCGGCTACGCCTTTGTCCGCAAAAGGCCGCCTTGACGCGGCGAATCGATCCCTGCTACGCTGGTTACGGAATAGTAGGAATCCGTTGTGTAGGCTTGGGGAAGCCTACCGGTGGGATTAGGAGGAGAGTTGCCTGCTCGATGTTTGCCGCGACGCGGTTCAAGCGCGTCGGCGCGGGTATGCACGTTTGGGTCTGCAAGTCTTGGCCGGTGCGTTTCGGGGTAGACGTCGCGGCCGCCGCGCTCGTGTTTCGCGCCCCGTGCAGGGAGCGGGGGACGTCGGCGACGGGTGGGTCTGGGAAGGAGGATAGGTGCAACGCAAGTGGAGTCGTGGGACGTTTCTAAAGGTGGGTGGGGGCGTTTCCGTGGCGGCGCTGCTGGGGGGTTGCGGCGGCTTCGGCGTGGGGCAGAGCACCGGCGGCTTGGGCGGTGGGGTCACGATCTGGGAGATCAGCACCGGCATAGAGAAGGCGTCGCTGCTGGAGGAGCTGGCGCGGTTCAACGAGGAGCATCCCGGTGTTGACGCGAAGATGCAGTTCTTCGAGAACGACCCCTACAAGCAGAAGCTCCGGGTGGCCATGGGCGCGGGCAACCCGCCGGACGTGTTCTACAGCTGGGGTGGGGGCAACCTAGAATCCTACGTGGACGCGGGCAAGGTCTACGATCTGTCGGAGGCGCTGGAGAATGACCCGGACTGGGGCGAAGAGTTCTTGCCCAACGTCATGGAGGGTGTCACCTTCGACGGCAAAGCCTACGGCGTGCCCGTAACCGACGTGCAGCCGAACTGCGTCTTCTACAATAGGGCGATCTTCGAGGAGTACGGGCTGTCCCCGCCCGAGACGTTCGATGGGCTCAAGGACGTCATAAGCGCGCTCAAGGGTGAGGGCGTGATCCCCATAGCCCTCGGCGGGCAGAGCAAGTGGACGTATATGATCTGGATGCAGCAGCTCGTCCTGCGCGTCGGCGGCGCCGCGCCTTTTGACAGGGTGATCCGGGGCGAGACGAACGCGTGGTCGGACCCCGCGTTCGTCGAGGCGGGCACCATGCTCCAGGATCTGGTGCGAATGGGCGCCTTCGAGGAGGGCTTCGCGGGCGTCAGCTTCGACACGGGGCAGGCGAGCGCCCTCCTGAACACGGGCACGGCCGCCATGCACCACATAGGCGTCTACGACTACGAGAACCACCTCACCGCCAACCCCGACTTTGTGGAGAACAAGCTCGGTTGGTTCAGGTTCCCCGCCGTCGGGGGCGAGGACCCCGTGGACGCCTCGGGCAACCTTGCCAACTTCTACTCCGTCTCCCGGGCCTCGAAAAACAAAGAGGAGGCCATAACCTTCCTCAAGGAGGGAACCTTGAGCGTCGAAACCCGCATAAAGAACGGCGCGGTCCCTCCAGTTAAGGGCATAGAGCCCCGGTTGGAGGAGGCGGAGAACAGCAGTTGGCTGTCGTTCGTCTACGACCTGGTGAAGGGGGCGCCCAACTACCAGCTCTCCTGGGACCAAGCCCTCAGCCCCGTGCTGGCGGAGAGGCTGTTGGTCAACCTGGAGCAGATGGTGCTGCTGGCGTCGGCCCCCAAAGATTTCTCCGCGGCTATGAACGAAGCGATGAGGGAGGCGTAAGACGTGGCGCAACGCCTGACTCCGGCGACGGTATTGATGTTGGTCCCGGCGGCACTGTTCTTTTTCCTTTTCGCCCTGGGACCCATGGTTGTCGCCGCCGGAATAAGCTTTCTGGATTGGAACGGCGTCTCGGAGCCGACGTGGGTCGGCCTCTCCAACTGGGCGGACACGTTATCGGATTCGCTCACCTTGCGCTCCGTCTTCCTTACGGTGGCGCTCATGATCCTCAACTGGCTCATACAGACACCCTTGAGCCTCTTGATCGGGGTGTACCTGGCCGGGCACCAGGGGTACCGCGCGGTGCTCGGGGTGTTCTACTTTCTCCCGCTGCTCTTCTCGGCGGTGGCGGTCGGGATCACCTGGCAGTACATCCTCGACCCGAACCTCGGGGCGCTCAACACGGCGCTGGAGGCCGCCGGCCTCGACGCGTTCGCCCGGACCTGGCTCGGCGACCCCAACCTGGCGCTGATCGTGGTGGTGCTCGTCATCTCCTGGCAATTCATCCCTTTCCATACGCTGCTCTACCAGGCCGGGGCGCGCCAGATACCGCCGGTGCTCTACGAGGCGGCCCGGATAGACGGCGCCGGAACCTTCGCGCGCTTCTTCTACATCACCCTGCCGCAGCTCAAGTACACGATCGTCACTTCCTCCATCCTGATCTTCACCGGCTCGCTCACGTACTTCGACCTGATCTACATAATGACCGAGGGCGGCCCCGGCTACTCGACGAGGATACTGCCGCTCCACCAGTACCTCACCGCCTTCCAGGAGTTGCGCTTTGGCCCCGGGAGCGTCATAGCCATCGTCTTGGCGATCTTCGGCATATCGCTCTCCATCGTGCTGCTCAAGCTGACGGGGTACGGAAAGATGGAGAGCCAGGCAGAGGGACTGTAAAGGGGGAGAAGAATGGCCGCAAACGTAGAGTCGGTGGGGACAACGAGCGGTACCGGCAAGGCGACCCGAAGGCGCCGGCGGAGGCGGGAGGTCGTGCCGGTCCTCCTCGGCCTCGTATGGCTGTTCGTCGCCTTCTACCCGGTGCTCTTCATGCTGGGCGCGAGCCTCAGGACGCAGGAGTCCTTTCTGGGGGGGAGCGCGTGGCTGCCGCCCCTGAGGCCCACCTTCGAGAACTACGCGCTGGTCTTGAGCAGCGGCTTCTGGCTGTATTTGCTCAACAGCGTGGTCGTCGTGGCGGCGAGCGTGCTCCTCATCGTCGCCAGCTCGCTGCTTACGGCCTACGTCATAGCCCGCGTCAAGGGGCGGCTGGTGCAGGCGGTCTTCAACGTCTTCTTGCTGGGCCTCGCGATACCGCTGCAGGCCTCGATCATCCCGATCTACATCCTCATGATCCAGCTTGGCATCTACGACACGCTGCTCGCCCTGGTCTTCCCCTTCGTCGCCTTCGGGATACCGCTGACGGTGCTGATCCTGGTCAACTTTATCCGCGACATCCCGAGGGAGCTCTACGAGGCGATGGTCATCGAGGGCGCTTCACACTGGCAGGTGCTCAGGGCCCTGGTGATACCGCTCTCGCGCCCGGCGCTGGTGACGGTGACGATCTACAACGCCCTGCAGGTCTGGAACGGGTTCCTCTTCCCCCTTATCCTGACCCAGAGCCCGAACGTCCGCGTCCTGCCGCTGGCGTTGTGGACCTTCCGGGGGGAGTTCACCATCAACATACCGGCGATCATGGCGGCGGTCTTCCTGTCCTCGTTGCCCATCGTCTTCTTGTACATCGTGGCGCGCCGCCAGCTCCTGAGCGGCCTCACCGCCGGCTTCGGTAAGTAGGACGGGACGCGCCCAGAGGAAGGCACCCCAACAGGAAAGGACCGGAGATGGCGACCACCGGCGCGAGGCTGAGTGTTGAGGGATCGGGGCTCGTGGACGGGCGGGGGAACCGCATCGTACTGCGAGGCTTCGGCCTGGGCGGCTGGATGAACATGGAGAACTTCATCACCGGCTACCCGGCCAACGAGGAGGCCCAGCGCGGGGCGGTCAGGGAGGTGCTCGGTGACGACCTCTACGAGCACTTCTTCGACAGCTTCCTGGAGCACTTCTTCGGCGAGGAGGACGCGCGCTTTATCGCTTCGCTCGGGATGAACCTGCTCAGGCTGCCCGTGAATTACCGGCACTTCGAGGACGATGCGCGGCCGTTTGAGATCAAAGAGGGCGGCTTCAGGCACCTCGACCGGGCCGTGGAGCTGTGCGCGGCGCACGGGGTCTACACGATCATCGATTTGCATGCCCTGCCCGGCTACCAGAACCAGCACTGGCACTCGGACAACCCCACCCACAAGGCCCTCCTCTGGCGCCACAAGCACTTCCAGGACAGGACCGTGAACATCTGGGAGAGGATAGCCGACCGCTACAAGGACAACCCATGGGTGGCCGGCTACAACCCCATAAACGAGCCGTCCGACCCGACCGAAGAGATGGTGATGCCCTTTTACCGGCGGCTCTACGACGCGATAAGGGCCGTGGACCCGGGGCACCTGATCTTCCTGGAGGGTAATCGCTACTCGGTGGACTTCCACATGTTCGGCGAGCCATGGGAGAACGTGGTCTACACGAACCACGACTACGCCCTGCCGGGCTTCGTGGACGGCGGTCCGTACCCCGGGGTCTCGCGCGGCGAGTACGTAGACAGGGACGCCCTCGAAGAGACGTTCCTCAAACGCAGCGCGTACATGGTGGAGCACGGGGTGCCCGTCTGGGTCGGCGAGTTCGGGCCGGTCTACCCGCCGGACGACCTCGGCTCCCACGCCATGCGCCGCGAGCTCTTGCGGGACCAGCTACAGATCTACGCCCGCCACGGCGCCAGCTGGGCGATCTGGACCTACAAGGACATAGGTCTCCAGGGCGTCGTCCACGCCGCCCCCGGCTCGTCCTGGGTCGAGCGCCTGGGGCCCATCATCGAGAAGAAGGCGCGCCTCGGGGTGGACGCCTGGGGGGGGACGGACGCGAGGATCAGGCACGTTATGGAGCCGCTCGAGAAACTCTTCGCCGAGGAATACCCCGACCACAGGCCGTTCCCGTTCGGGACCCAGCGGGAGATAGATCTGCTGGTGCGCAACATCCTGCTCGCCGAGCCGATGCTGCGGGAATACGCCGAGCTGTTCCGGGGCATGGACGAGGCCGGGATAGACGACCTGATGCGCTCGTTCCGCTTCGAGAACTGCGTCAGGCGCGAGGAGCTGGCCTCCATCCTCGCCGAGCACGCCGTCCCCGGCGGTGTGCGAAGCTCTAGGTGAACCGACGGGCGCCCGCGGCTGACCGGGGCGACGCTCGGGAGGCCGCCCCCGTTGTTCCCTGGCCCTGAACGCTCGGTCGTTAGCCGGTAGTATGGGTGCGAACGGGCGACGCGCGGAGGAGAGTGTGGACGACGGGGCGGTAGAAAGTTACTGGCGGGCGTACCTGGGAACCTTGCCGGCGGACTCGCCCGTGCGGCGGCATACCTACGAAGCCTGGTCGTTCGGGGACAGGCCCGGCATGGCAGACGAGCTAGGAGCCCTGGTCGTCTCCGGCCGCAAGACCGCGACTTGCATGGCGCTCTGGGAGGTAGAGGCGGACGAGGAGCTGAAGCCCCGTGTCGGGGAGCGGTCCGTGATCCTCGACGGCGGGGGCGATCCGCTGTGTATTGTGGAGACGACGGAGGTCGAGGTCCGCCGCTTCGACGAGGTGGATGAGCAATTCGCCCACGAGGAGGGCGAGGGCGACCGCTCGCTGGAGCACTGGCGCGGGGCGCACCGGCGCTACTTCTCGAGGACGCTGGCGAACATCGGGCGCGAGTTTGCCGAGGACATGCCGCTCGTGTGCGAGCGGTTTCGTGTGGTCTACAGCTAGCAGCCCCACAACCGACGGGAGGAACGTAAGCATGACCTTTCCGGAAAACTTTCTCTGGGGCGCTGCGACGGCCTCGTACCAGATCGAGGGCGCTGTAAACGAGGGCGGCAGGGGACCGTCGATCTGGGACACCTTCTCCCACACGCCGGGCAAGGTGCTGCACGGCGACACTGGCGACACGGCCTGCGACCACTACCACCGCCTCGAAGAGGACCTCGATCTTATGGCGGAGATCGGCCTGAAGGCGTACCGCTTCTCCGTAGCCTGGCCCCGCATCCAGCCCGACGGGAGCGGGCCGGCCAACGAGAAGGGCCTGGACTTCTACCGGCGCCTGGTCGACGGCCTCAGGCAACGGTCCATCGAGCCGATGCTCACCCTCTACCACTGGGACTTGCCGCAGGCGCTTCAGGACCGGGGCGGCTGGACGAGCCGGGAGACGGCCGAGCGGTTCGCGGAGTACGCAGGCGTTGTCTACGGGGCGCTCTCTGGCTCCGTACCGTTCTGGATCACCCTGAACGAACCCTGGGTCTCTGCCTGGTTGGGCCACGCCTACGGCATCCACGCCCCTGGCCTGAAAGATCCCGGCGCCGCCCTCTCCGCCACGCACCACCTGCTGCTCGGGCACGGCCTGGCGCTGGAGCGGATGCGTTCGATGGGGAACCCCGGCGACGATAACCAGCTCGGCGCCACCCTCAACCTGCACCCGGCCCTCCCGGGGCGCGACCGCGACGCCGACAGGGAGGCCGCCCGCAGGGTGGATGGGCAGGCCAACCGGCTCTACCTCGACCCTCTCTTCCGCGGCGAGTACCCGGAGGACGTGTTCTCCCACTACCGCGGGCTCGGCGCCGACCTCTCGTTTGTGGAGGATGGGGACCTGGACAAAATCTCCGCCCCCATAGACTTTCTGGGCGTCAACTACTACTTCCGCCACGTGGTCAGGGACGCGCCGGAGGAGTCCCACTCCGAGGTGCCCTTCTCCGACCTGCGGGCCCGTCCCATCGTCCCGCACACCGGGGAGAAGACGGCGATGGGCTGGCCCGTAGACCCCGAGGGGCTCACGGAGATCCTCGTCCGGGTCAAGGAGGAGTACGCCGACGTTCCGCTCTACGTCACGGAGAACGGCCGCGCCGTCCACGACTACGTGGACCCCGAGGGGAGTGTGGACGACGAAGAGCGCATCTCGTACCTGGACGCCCACTTCCGGGCCGCGCGCGCGGCGATGGAGCGGGGCGCTGACCTGCGGGGCTACATGGTCTGGTCGCTCCTGGATAACTTCGAGTGGGCCGAGGGGTACTCCAAGAGGTTCGGGCTCGTCTTCGTGGACTACGGCACCGGGCGGCGCGTCCCGAAGGCGAGTTCCCGCTGGTACTCGGAGGTCATCGGGCGCAACGGGCTGGGGTCTTCTTGAGGCTGCTGCTCGTTCGCCACGGCGAGACCGCCGGGAACGTAGGGCGCAGGCTCCAGGGGGCCGACGACCCGCTCACGGAGCGCGGACGGCGGCAGGCGGGGGAGATCGCGGCTCATATCGCCGGGCGCGACGACGTCGTGGCGCTCTACGCCAGCCCGTACCGGAGGGCCTTCGACACGGCCCGCGCCATCGGTGATGCCCTGGGCTTGGAGCCCGAGCCCAGGGCGTCGCTCGCCGAGATCGACGTTGGGGACGCCGCTGGCTACCGCTTCGAGGCTTGGGTGGAGGAGTTCCCGGAGGAGGCCGAGCGGTTCCGGTTAGAGGGCGTGGATTACCGGTGGCCCGGCGGGGAGAGCGGGCTCGACCTCTCGGCGCGTACCGAGAGGGAGATGGACCGTATTCTGGAGGCCCACAGGCGCGAGGCCGGCGCCGTGGTCGTCGTCTCCCACGGGGGGTCGCTCGCCTGGATCATCGCGCACCTCCTCGGCGAGCCCGACGGGGAGTGGCCCCACAGCTATGCCAGGCTCGACAACTGCTCCATAACCGAGGCGGAGATCCCCCCGAACGGGACGGGACCCGCAAAGTTCCTCTACACCAACGAGGTCGGACACCTCTCGCCCGACCCCGAAGAAGAGGCCGCGACGGGCGGAGACCCCGTAGATTGAGAGAGACGCCAGAGATCGGAGAGGATGGACGTGGGGTCCGACGTCAACTTTGATGGCAGGGCGACCGGCTTCGAGGTGGAGATCTACGGTTCCTCCAAGGGTCACATCAGGATGCGTGTGCTATGGGATGACCTGCTCACCGAGGTTCCCGGGATCTCGCGTGGCGGGCTTTCGATCCTCGATGCCGGCGGCGGCGCCGGGCATCTGTCGCTCCTGATGGCGGAGCGGGACAACAGGGTCCTGCTGTGCGACCCGTCGCGGGAGATGCTGAATATGGCCGAGGAATCCGTCCGGGATGCGGGCCTTGAGGATCTGGTCATCACCAGGCACTCGACCATTCAGGACCTGGACGAACCCGAGGCCGGTTTCGACGTGATCACCTGCCACGCGGTTCTCGAATGGCTCGGTGATCCGGAGGCGACCCTGAAGCATCTCGTCAGGTACTTGAGAACGGATGGTCTGATGTCCCTCATGTTCTACAACCAGAACGCCGCCGTCCTCAAGCGGGCCCTCCGAGGCCATTTCGCGGAAGCACTGAAGGAGCCCGATACTAACAGCCAAGGTTGCACGCCGCTGTCGGAAGAGACCGTGCGGACCTGGCTGGCCGATTTGGGCATGTCGATCAGATCTAAATCCGGCATTCGCATGTTTCACGATCATCTGCCGGAGGAGGCCCGCAACGGGGACCGCCTCGAAGACCTGCTGAGGCTCGAGAAGGCCCTGCGTAAACAGGAGCCGTTCGCCTCTCTCGGCCAACACGTTCACCTAATTTGCGAGCGAGCTTGATGGCCACATGGAACTAACCTGCGAAACTGCAAGCTACGAGACACTACCGGAGAGGGCGCAATCGTGAATTATCGTAACCTGGGGGAGACCGGGATGAGGGTGTCGGAGATCAGCCTCGGCACCTGGGCCTTCGGCGGCGAGTGGGGGACGGTGGGCGACGACGATGCCTACGCCGCCCTGAACCGCGCGATAGACCTCGGCGTCAACTTTCTCGACACCGCCGACGTCTACGGCGACGGCCGCAGCGAGAAGCTTATAGGGCGCCTGCTGAAGGACCGTCCGAATGACGAGATACTCGTCGCCACCAAGGCCGGCCGCCGCCTCGACCCGCACACCGCCGAAGACTACAACGCCGAGAACCTCGCGGCCTTTGTCGAGCGGAGCCTACAGAACCTCGGCGTCGAGGCGCTCGACCTCCTTCAGCTCCACTGCCCCCCGACGGAGGCTTACCGGCAGGACGAGACCTTCGGGGCGCTCGACGCTTTGCAGGAATCCGGCAAGATCAAGAACTATGGTGTCAGCGTGGAGAAGGTCGAGGAGGCTCGGATGGCGCTTGAGTACCCGGGCGTCAAGACCGTCCAGATCATCTTCAACGTCTTCCGCCAAAAGCCCGTCGGGGAGTTCTTTCCGCTTGCCGAGGAGCGCAACATCGGCGTCCTGGCCCGCGTCCCGCTCGCGAGCGGCCTCCTCTCGGGCAAGATGAGCCTGGATCGCCAATTCGACGCATCCGACCACAGGAGCTTCAACCGCAACGGGGAGGCTTTTGATAGGGGCGAGACGTTCTCGGGCGTCGACTTCGAGACGGGTCTGCGGGCTGCCGAAGAGCTCAAGGAGCTCGTCCCGGAGGGGCACACGTTGGCCCAACTCGCGCTGCGTTGGATCCTGATGCACCCCGCGGTCTCGTGCGCCATCCCGGGCGGCAAGAACCCTTCGCAGGTCGAGGACAACGTAGCCGCCGCCGCGTTGCCCCCCCTCTCGGACGAGGCGATGGGGCGCGCACGCGAGGTCTACGACGCCGCCATCCGGCCCCAGGTCCATCACCTCTGGTAGGTTTTAGGCTCGAGGCTTTAGGTTCTAGGGGTGCGGTCTGGGGCGGGGTCCCGATGTCGCGTCCCTAGAGCCTAAAAGCCCCCGAAGGGGGCGACCTAAAACCTCGAACCTGAGGCTGAGTAGCCCCTAACACATAAGTTCGGCCTCCCCTGAACAAGAATGAGCCCAGCCACGCAAGGCCGTGGCGTCTAGCTCTGTCGAACGGAAGGGGCCTGGTTTGTCTGCCGGAAGAAAAGCAAGGTGGGTCAACGGCGGTGGCATGAACCGCCGGGAGTTCTTGAGGCTCGGGGGCGCCGGGCTCGCCGGGACGGCCCTGCTCGGAACGCTCGCCGGGTGCGGTGGTGGAGGTTCGGCCGGCGGCGGCCTGACCGTCGCTTCGTGGGATATAGCGAGCGATGCCTTGCGGAATACGATCCCGCTCTTCAAGAAGAAGCGGCCCGGCACGAACGTGTCCATGCAGGCGATCACCATCGACTACCAGCAACTCGTCCCGCGCCTGCAGGCCGGCAGCGGGGCGCCCGACGTCTTCTCCCTGGCGCAGCAGGACTTTCAGAACTTCCTGACGCGCTTCCCCGGCGAGTTCGTGGACGTGACCGACAGGATGGAGAAGTACGCGGACCAGTTCGCCGAGGCCCCGCTCTCCCACGCCCGCAAGGACGGCAAGCTCTTCGCCGTGCCGTGGGACATGGGCCCCGTCGGCCTCTGGTACCGCAAGGACCTCTTCGAAGAGGCCGGCATAACTCCCGAAGACGTCGCCACCTACGATGGCTTTATCGAGGCGGGCAAGGAGCTGGAGCAGAGGATCGGCGGCGGGGCGAAGATGACCGCCTTCGACGCTTCGGGCGGCGGCACGAACCCCTCCCATTACCACATCCTGCTCAACCAGCAGGACGGCTCGTTCTACAGCTCGGGCGGCGGGATCGACTTCACCAACGAGAAGTCCTACGCGGCGATGAACCTCCTCGACCGTTTCGTGAACGAGGAGATCGTCATAGACACCCCGACCTACGACGAGAGCAGCCGCGCCATCTCCAACGGCGACACGGCCACCTCGATGGGGGCAGCCTGGGACGTCGGGACGATAAAGAGCGCCGGCGGCAGCGCCCAGAAGGGAAAGTGGGACGTGATGCCGCTCCCGGCCTTCGCGCGGGGCGGCAGGCGCGAGGCGACCCTGAGCGGCTCCGTGCTCGTGATCTCCTCCCAGACCGAGAACGAGGACGCGGCCTGGGACTTTATCGAGCAGGCGCTCCTGACCCGTGAGGGGCAGGCAAAATCCTGGGAGCAGGGCCTCTTCCCCTCGTGGGAGCCGTACTGGGAGACCGACGCCTTCAACGAGCCGGACCCGTACTTCGGGTTCGCGGTGGCGCCGAAGTTCGCCGACATCGCCCGCAACGTCCCTGCGCTCGACTACGGCCCGAACTTCCTGGACTTCCAGAAGCCCCTTATGGACG
Source organism: uncultured Rubrobacteraceae bacterium (assembly GCA_902805975.1). Classification (GTDB taxonomy): domain Bacteria; phylum Actinomycetota; class Rubrobacteria; order Rubrobacterales; family Rubrobacteraceae; genus Rubrobacter_D. The sequence continues at coordinate 33,341 of CADCUT010000116.1, forward strand.
CTTACTCCGCCGTGCTCACCGGCGACACCCCGCCGCAAGAGGCCATGGCCCAGGCCGAGGAGCGGGCCGCCTCGGCGTCGGGCCTCAAGGTCGCGTAGGGGAGCTGTCTTGGCGGGCGGGCGCAAGAAGGGGCCGCGGTCGGGTTGGTCGACCGCGGCCCCCTACCTCTTCGTGGCGCCGTTCTTCGTGCTCTTCGCGGGGTTCATCCTGTACCCGATCCTCTACTCCGCCGCCCTGAGCTTCGGGCAGTTCAGCGGGGGGAGCATCACCTTCGTGGGACTCGAGAACTACCGCAGGCTCCTCTCCGACGGGCTCTTTCTGAAGTCGCTTTTGAACACGGGGCTCATCCTCGTGGTGCAGGTGCCGCTCATGATCGGGCTGGCCACCGTCATCGCCTCGGTGATCGACTCGGATCTGCTCGGGAGGAGGCGCAAGGCGGCCTTCCGGCTCGCGTTCTTCTTGCCGGTTGCTATAGACCTCGTGACTTACTCCGTGGTCTTCTCCCTGATCTTCTCGGAGCGCTACGGTGTGGTGAACCAGGCGCTCGGCCTGGTGGGTCTCGAAGGCATCGCGT
>CADCUT010000117.1 GCA_902805975.1 uncultured Rubrobacteraceae bacterium
TTCCCGAAGGGATGGAGCCGACGCTCAACGAGACGATGACCTTCGACCCGCCCAACTTCACCTTCCCGTTCGGCGCGCACATCTGCGTCACGGAGGTCGACACGGAGACGGGCGCCGTGAAGATTCGGGACTACATAGCCGTGGACGACTGCGGCCCGGTCATCAACCCGACCATCGTGGACGGGCAGTTGCACGGCGGTCTCGCGCAGGGCATCGCCCAGGCCCTCTACGAGGGCGTCATCTACGACGAGGAGGGCAACCTTCTCACCGCGTCGATGGTGAACTACATGATCCCGGGCGCCCCCGAGCTGCCGAACTACACCCTGGACCGGACGGTGACGCCCTCGCCGAGCAACCCGCTAGGTGTCAAGGGCGTGGGCGAGGCGGGGACCATAGGTGCTCCGCCGGCGGTCATCAACTCCGTGGTGGACGCGCTCTCGCCCATGGGGATCCGGCACATAGACATGCCGGCGAGCCCGATGCGGGTGTGGAAGGCCATCCAGAACGCTCAAGGGCTGCAGTCCGGCGACCGGCAGGAGGACGCCTCGCTCGGAGCAAGTGCCGCCGACATCAAGCAGGGGGGTGACGCGTAATGATCCCGATGGCCTTCGACTACGAGGTCGCCGAGTCCGTAGACCACGCCATAGAGCTCCTCGGCCAGCACGGCGAGGACTCGAAGCTCCTGGCGGGCGGGCACTCCCTGATCCCGATCATGCGCCTCAGGCTCGCGGCCCCGGCGGTCCTCATCGACCTCGGCCGCCTGGACGACCTGCGCTACGTGCGCGACGGGGGCGACCACCTCGCCATAGGCGCCATGACCCGCCACCGCGACCTGCTCTTCAACGACCTCGTCAAGGAGCACTGCGGCATCGTCGGCTGGACCGCTGGCCTGTTGGGCGATCCTTCGGTCCAGCACCGCGGCACTCTGGGCGGCACCCTGGCCCACGGCGACTCCTCGGGCGACATGCCGAGCGTGATCACGGCGCTTGAAGGGGAGCTTACGGTCAGGGGCCCGGACGGCGAGCGGACCGTAAAGGCCGCCGACTTTTTCCAGGACTACATGATGACGGACCTGGGCGAGCAGGAGGTCGTTACCGAGGTCCGCGTCCCGAAGCTCGGCCAGAACACCGGCTGGTCCTACAAGAAGTTCAGCCGCCGCTCGCAGGACTGGGCGACGGTCGGTGTTGCGGCGATCGTGGAGCGCTCCAACGGCTCTATCGGCTCCGCCCGCATCGCGCTCACCAGCATGGGTGCTACGCCCATCAGGGCTACCGCCGTCGAGCAGGCGCTCTCGGGCGCCTCACCCGACGCCGTCGCCGGGGCGGCCGAGGCCGCCGACGAGGGCACGAGCCCCTCCTCCGACGACGCGGCCTCGGCCGAGTTCAGGCGCCACCTGGCGCGGGTGTTTACCCAGCGCGCGGTCGAGGAAGCCTTGGGCCGTTGAGCGAAGCCGTAAACGGACGCCGGGGGGCCCTGCCCCCCGGCGTTTCGCTTTCCGGGGAGCTTAAAGAGAGGCTGCGCGAGGGGAGCTACCTGGCCGGGGAGGGGCTCGCGACGGCCATCTTCCTCGCCCTCAAGCTGCAGAAGCCGCTCTTCCTGGAGGGCGAGGCCGGGGTCGGCAAGACCGAGGTCGCCAAGGTCCTCAGCCGGATGCTGGACACCCCCCTCATACGGCTGCAGTGCTACGAGGGGATAGACGTCAACCAGGCCGTCTACGAGTGGGACTACGCGAGGCAACTCCTGCACATCCGCACCGCCGAGGCGTTGGGTGCGGCCGGCGAGGATCGCTCGCGGCTGGAGGACGAGCTGTACACGCGCCGGTTCCTCGTGAACCGGCCGCTCTTGCAGGCCATCGAGCACCAGGGAGAGAACCCTCCCGTCCTGCTCATAGACGAGGTGGACCGGGCCGACGACGAGTTCGAGGCTTTCCTGCTCGAGATCCTCTCGGACTACTCCGTGACCATACCCGAGATAGGCACCGTGAGGGCCGCCCGCCCGCCGGTCGCCATCCTTACCTCCAACCGGACCCGCGAGGTCCACGACGCCCTCAAGCGCCGCTGCCTGTACTTCTTTATAGACCACCCGGACATGGAGCGGGAGGTCGAGATCGTACGCCTCAGGGTGCCAGAGGCCGAGGAGAGGCTCACCCGCCAGGTCGCCCGCGCCGTGCAGCGCCTGCGAGGGATGGACCTTTACAAGCCGCCCGGCGTGGCCGAGACCTTGGACTGGACCGAGGCCCTCGTGGCGCTCGGGGCCAAGGAGCTCGACGAGGCGCTTATAGAGGCTACGATGGGCTCCGTCCTGAAGTACCACGAGGACCAGCAGAGGGTCCTCGTCCAGTCCCTGAACCTGCTCGCGGGGGCCTAAAGGCCTTGGCGACCGAGGGCGCCCTTCCCGTGCTCCGCATGGCGGTCGCCTTTGGGCGTCTGCTCCGGCGGGCCGGGCTCGCGGCGGGGCCCGACCGGGTGGTCGGTTTCGCCACGGCGCTTGAGGAGCTCGACGTGGGGAGCCGCGGGGACGTGTACTGGGCCGGGCGGGCGACGCTGTGCTCCCGCCCCGAGGACTTCGAGATGTACGACCGGGCCTTCAAGGTGTTCTGGGAGGGGAGGGAGGGCCTGAAGGTCCCCAACCCGCCGGGGAGCACGTTCTCCATCCGGCTCTCCCCCGACTCGGTGCAGCCGCCCAAGAAGAGCGCCGAGGAGAGCGAGGAGGGCTCGGAGGCCGTGAGGCTCCGCTACAGCCCCGTCGACGTGCTCCGCCGCAAGGACTTCGCCGACTGCACGCCCGAGGAGTTCGCGGAGCTGTACAGGCTCATGGCGGACATGCGCCTCTCGGGGGCCATGAAGCGCTCGCGCCGGTTGGAGCCGGCCCACCGCGGGCGCCACGACCAGAGGAGGACCCTTAGGGGTGCTATGCGCACCGGCGGGGAGCCCATGCGCCACCGCTACCGGAAGGCCAGGGACAGGCCCCGGCGGGTCGTGCTGCTCTGCGACGTCTCGGGGTCCATGGCCTCCTACAGCCGGGCGCTCCTCAGGTTCATGCACGCGGGCGTCGCCTCGGGCGAGCCGGTCGAGGCCTTCGTCATGGGGACCCGGCTCACGCGCGTGACCCGCGAGCTCGCGACCCGCAACCCAGACCGGGCGCTCAGGGAGGCCTCCAAAGCCATCGAGGACTGGTCCGGTGGGACCCGGCTCGGGGACACGGTAAAGGAGTTCGTGGACGTGTGGGGCCAGCGCGGGATGGCCCGCGGGGCCGTCGTGGTCCTGCTCTCGGACGGCTGGGACCGGGGGGACGTCGAGGTGCTCGCCGACGCTATGCGGCGCATCCACCGCCTCGCCCACAGCGTCATCTGGGTCAACCCCCTCAAGGCCGCCCCCGGCTACCAGCCGCTCGCCCGCGGGATGGCCGCGGCGCTCCCCTACGTCGACGTCTTTCTCTCGGGCCACAACTTCGAGAGCCTGCAGGAGCTCTCCTACGCCGTCGCCGGAGCCACCGGGCGGGGAGGCGCGCGTTGATCTGCTTCGGTTTCGGACGCGCCCATCGGTGTGGCGGGCGTCGGATATGATTCCTGGTGAGGCGAGAACATGATCGAGACCAGGAACCTCCAGCTTATCTCCTGCGAACCGCTACATCTTGAGACGATCCTGAAGGACAAGAAGGGCCTCGAACCCTTGCTAGGCGTCTCGGTCCCCGATAGTTGGCCCGAGTTCCCTGAGGCCATGTCTTATTTCTACGAGAAACTGCGGTCCGCCCCGTCCGCCATCGGGTGGTGGACCTACCTTTTCGTGCACGTCAGAGACGGGATACTGGCCGGCGAGGGCGGCTTCAAAGGCCCGCCCGACGAATCGGGGACGGTGGAGATCGGCTACGCGATAGTGCCGGAGTACAGGGGACGGGGGCTCGCGACCGAGGCCGCCGGAGGTCTCGTCGGGTGGGCCCTCTCGCACCCGCGGGTCGCGGCGGTCGCGGCAGAGACGCTTCCGGACGGGCACGCCCCGATCAGGGTCCTCGAGAAGCTCGGCATGCGGCCCGATGGGGCGGGGGATGGGGTGCTCCGCTGGAGGCTTGAGAGGCAGGATTTTAGAGAAGGAGGCATGCTTTGAACCCGGTCGTAGACAAGGTCGCAAGCTGGAGCGAGGAGGGCAAGAAGGCCGCCCTCGCCACGGTCGTGAAGGTCGAGAGGAGCGGGCCTCTCGGGCCCGGCACCTCGATGGCCATCAGCGAGGACGGGCAGGTCGTGGGATCCGTGAGCGGCGGGTGCGTGGAGCCCGCGGTCTACGAGGAGGCGATGGCGGCCATCGAGAGCGGCACGCCGAAGCTTCTCTCCTACGGCATCTCCGACGACGAGGCGTTCGGGGTGGGCCTGACGTGCGGTGGGATCATCCATATCTTCGTCGAGAGGGTCGACTGGTGAGCCTGCTCTCCCGCTGGCACGCCCTCCTCCGGGAGCAGGCGCCGGTCGCCATCGCGACCGTGATCGAAGGCCCCGGGGCCTCCTTTGGCGGCAAGCTGCTCGTCACGCCGGACGACCACGAGGGGAGTGCTGGCGACGAGGACCTCGACCGGGCGATAGTCGAGGCGGCCCGCGGGCTCCTCGAAGGCGGCAAGACAGAGACGCGCCACTTCGGCCCGCGCGGCCAACGCCGCATGGAGGACGTCGCCGTGTTCATCCAGAGCTTCGCCCCGCCGCCCAAGATGTACGTCTTCGGGGCCATAGACTTCGCCTCCGCGGTCGCCAGGATCGGCAAGTTCCTCGGCTACCGCGTGATCGTCTGCGACGCCCGCGCCGTCTTCGCCACCCGCGAGCGCTTCCCCTCAGCCGACGAGGTCGTCGTCGCCTGGCCCGACGAGTTCCTCAAGACGGCCGAGGTGGACCACCGCAGCATCATCTGCGTCCTGACCCACGACCCCAAGTTCGACGTGCCGGTCCTGAAGGCCGCGCTAGATACGCCCGCAGGGTACATCGGGGCGATGGGCAGCCGCCGGACCCACAACAACCGTACGGCGCGTTTGAAAGAGGAGGGCGTTTCAGACGAGCAACTAGAACGTATCAGCAGCCCGATAGGACTGGACATTGGCTCCCGCACGCCCGAGGAGACGGCGGTTGCCATAGCGGCGGAGATCATAGCGTTTCGCACGGGCCACGCCGGCGGGCGGCTCGCGGAGCGCTCGGGTCCGATCCACACCCCAGACCCGGACGTCGCCGACTCACCGGACGCCGAGGACGCGAAGCGCGACGCAGGGCGCGACGCGCGGCGGGAGGCGGCGGGCGCGGCCCGCGACGCGCGGTGAGCGGGGTTTCGGCCGTCGTGCTCGCCGCGGGCGCGGGGAGCCGGTTTGGGGGCGGGAAGCTCCTGGCCCCTTTCAGGGGGCGGACCCTGATCGAGGCCACCCTTGAAGGGCTGCGCGGGGCACCGGTGGATGAGACAATCGTGGTGGTCGGAGCCGAAGGGGAAAGGTTGCGCAGCGTAAGCGCCGCACACGGGGCCCGCGTGGCCGTAAACCGCGCGTGGGCGGAGGGAATGTCCACCTCGGTGCGGGCGGGGTTCGACGCCTGCTCGCCGAGGTCTCACGCCGCGGTCGTCGTTCTTGGGGACCAGCCGCTCGTCGGGGCCGGGGCGGTAGGAAGGCTCGTCGGGGCCTTCGAAGACGGGGCGCGGATGGCGGTGGCGACCTACGACGGGGAGATGCGCAACCCGGCGCTCTTCGCCAGGGAGGTGTGGCCGCTGCTGGAGCGTGAGATGTCGGGGGACAGGGGGGCGAGGGCCGTGCTCAGACGCCACCCGGAACTGGTAACGGAGGTGCCTTGCGATGACGTAGCGGACCCGGCCGACGTGGATACTGTGGAAGACCTGCGGCGTCTGGAGGAGCTGGCCGCTCCCTGGAGTTGTGGGGCGATCCGTCAAAGGAGAGACAGATGAAGCTAAACAACGAGTTTACGGTCGACGTACCGGTAGAAGACGTCTGGAACGTGTTGCTCGACCTGGAGCGGATCACCCCCTGCCTTCCCGGCGCTTCCCTGACCGAAGAGACGGGCGAGCGCGAGTACGAGGGGGCGATGAAGGTCAAGCTCGGTCCCGTCACCCAGCAGTACAAAGGAACGGTCAAGATCCAGGAGGCCGACGAGTCCGCCCACCGGGCGGTGCTTAGGGCCGACGGCAAGGACGCCCGCGGACAGGGCACGGCCTCGGCCACCATCGTCTCCACCCTGCACGACGAGGGCAACGGCAGCACCAGGGTAAACGTCGAGACGGACATGCAGATCACCGGCCGCGCGGCGCAGTTCGGCCAGGGCATCCAGCAGCAGGTCTCCGAGAAGCTCCTCGGACGGTTCGCCGACTGCCTGGAGGAGGAGATAACGAGCGGTGGGGCTGCCAGGGGGGCGGACCTCTCCGGGGCCGCGCCGTCCGCGAACGGCTCCTCCGGGGACGGGCAGGCGTCCTCCCGGCAGGCAGGTGGCCGGCAGCAGGACGACGTCGAGGCGCTCGACCTCGGCGAGGCGAGCCGGGACGCTGTAATGGGTCAGATCAAACCCGCCATACCCCTGGTGGTCGGCGCCGTGGTACTGCTGCTCGTACTCCGCTCCCTCAGGGGAGGCTCCTCCAACCGGGGACGTGGCAGGTCCGAGATAGCCTTCAGGTTCTAGGGCTGCCAGCCGTCAGCGGCTAACTTTCAGACTGCCGCGTTCTGGCGGACGCCCCGGGTTCGGCCCGGTGGGGAGCGCAGAACAAAGAGGGAGGGTGCCGGGGCAAACCCTCGGCACCCTCCCTCTCGATCCAAGAACCTCCGGTTGGCTGGCGCTATCTGCCGCCTAGCTGGGTCCTGACCTTGCTGAAGAGCTCATCCGCCTTGTCCAGCAGGCCCGTCTCCCTGGCCTTCTCCGCCATGGAGGGGTACACCCAGTTGTTCTCCTGGGCCCTGTCGATGGCCCTCGCTATGGGTCCCTGTCCTCCCTGGGAGGTGTCCTCCGAGTGGGATGATGCCTGCGTCCCCTCGCCGTCGCCCGTCTCCTCCTGGCTCTCCTGAACGCCGACCGGCCCGATCAGGCGCTGCTCGTTGACCGCCCTGAACAGGGGACGCTCGTCCTCTGGTCTTCTATCCCGTACCGGCACTTGTGCGCTCCTCTCCCGGTGGTGCCATTACACCTTGCTTTATACTCCTACTTCCACCCTGGCGCAGGAACCTTGCATACCGGCGCCTCACGCTCGTGATCGGCGTGCGCGACAGGGCGCGTGGGCGTCGTTCGGGGAGTCGAAGGTCCGGCCCGTAGCATCCACGGAAGACGCGGATCAGGACGAGGCTATAACATGGGACAAAAGGAGGCGCGGTGAAGATCAACTACGAGTTCACGGTCGGCGTACCCGTGGATCGGGCATGGAGCAGGATGCTGGACCTAGAGAAGATAGCCCCCTGCCTGCCGGGAGCCGCGATCCAGGAGGAGACGGGCGACGGCGAGTACGCGGGCACCATGAAGGTCGAGATCGGCCCGATAACCGTGAGCTACAAGGGCACGATAAAGTTCGAGGAGACGGACGAAAAGGACCACCGCGCCGTCCTCCAGGCCACCGGCCGCGAAACCCGCGGCCAGGGAACCGCCTCGGCGACGATCATCTCCACCCTGCGGGAGGAGGGCGACGGTACGAACGTCGACGTCCAGACGGACCTGATGCTCACCGGCCGCGTCGCCCAGTTCGGACGGGGCCTGGCCCAGGACGTGGCGAAGAAGATGCTCGACGAGTTCGCCGCCTGCCTGGAGCGGGAGATCTCCGGCGCCACCGAAATCGCCGACGAACCGGCCCCCGAAAACGCCGCCGCGAACGCCGCCACCGGCGGGGATGCGGCCGGGGGGACCACCGGCGCCACCGTCGAGGGCGCGATCGTCGCCGGTTCGAGCCCCACGGAGGCCGCCGCGGCGGCCCCGACCACCCCCACCCGACAACCGGCGATCCAGGAGATACCCCGCCGCGACCCACCGAAAGAACCGGAGCCCCCCGACCTCGGTGCCCCGGGCCGGGACGAGATCCCGAAAAAGCTTCCTCCCGCGCTCGCCGGCCTCGGAGTGCTGCTCCTCCTCTTCTGGCTCCTCCGCAGAAAGCGCTAGACCATCCAGGCGTCAGCCGTCAGGGGGGCTGGCCGCCCTAGTGTTCATGGTGCTGGTGGACGACGGCGTGGCCCTTGCCGCGGGCTATGAGGTAGCGGTTGACCGGGAAGGCCACGGCCCCCGCGACGAGCAACGCGAAGGTGAGGCTGCCCCAGAAGAGCAGGCTCGCAGGTCCCGCCTCCATCGCGCCCGGGACAGCGAGCATGATGAGGTTGTCCACGATCTCCATGACGGTGATCGAGAGCGTGTCGGAGGCGAAGGCCAGCGGCAGGACCGCCCCGAGCGCCATCCCCGACCTCAAGAGCGGCAGCATCGTCAGCGAGTAGCCGAAAAAGAACGCGAGGGCGACCGCCAGGGCTATCGTGGCGACGTTGCTCCACCCCAGAGCGGTCCCGATCACCATCCCGAGAACCTCCCCGATGGCGCACCCCGTAAGACAATGGACCGTCGCGCTGAAGGCGACCCTGTTCAGCGAAGCGTTGTTTCCATGCATCTTCGTCCTCCTCTCTACCCTTCCGGGTACCAATCGGTACGCCAGGCCCGCATCTGCGAGATCTCACGCTCCTGCGCCCCGACGATGTCGCCCGCGAGTTCTTCTATCCGCGGGTTTTCGCTCTCTTCGAGCGCCACCTCGGCCATCCGGATCGCCGACTCGTGGTGCGGGATCATGCGGTCGATAAACGCCCTGTCGAACGGCTCCTCATCGGCCAGAGACCGCGGGTCCGCCGTCATGCCCATCTCCTCCATCTCTCCCGCGTCCATGCCCATAGGGACGCGGGACGTGCCGAACTCTTCCTGCTTTATGTCCTTGAGCTCCTCTATCTCGGCCTCCTGGGCGGAGACGATGTTCTCGGCGAGCTGCTGTATCTCTTGGTGCTCGGCGTTCTCCTTCGCGACCTCGGCCATCTCAACCGCCCCCTGATGGTGCGGGACCATGGCGTCGATGAACCGCCTATCCGAATAGCGGCCGTTCTCCATGAGCATCCCGGAGGCCATCCCGCCTGACGACCGGCCCATCTTGGAATGGTCCATACCCCCCATGCCGTTCTTTTTCTCTTCTCCGGCACCGTTGCTGCCCGTCCCGCCGTGGTCCATGTCCCCGGCGCTCGCGCCGCCCCCCCCGCAGGCCGCGGCGGTCAGCGCGACCGCCGACAGCAGCCCCGCGAGCGCGAGCTTCGTATGGTGCTTCATCCCAAACTCCTCTTTGCTCCGTGTTCCCTGACCCATCTCCGCCGGATGGGCGGCTCAGTGCCGGAACACCTGCAATAGAGGAAGCGTCGGCCCGCGCGGCGGCGGGAAGCGCCCGAACCTGTGGCCGCCGAACAGGAGTGTCGGGACCGGAAGCTTCGTGCCCGCCGATACCCCAGCGCCCAGCAACAACGCCGTGGCGAGGAGTACCAGGAGCAAGGTCGCGAAGTAGGTGTCCCCCAGGTGCGTCTTTTCGGCACCCTGATCTTCACCGTGCTGTTGACCGCCCGCCACGTGCGCCACGTGCGCCACGTGCGAAGCGTGCGCCGCCGGCGCTTCTACCGGGACCAACTGGTGCGCGTAGCCGAACACCCCGTGGCAGAAGAGCAACGCCACGACGACCAGAGAGATGGAGAGCCTGCCCCGCGCCAACGCCGGAGGGACGCCACCTACCCGCAAGCGCGATATCCACCGCCAATTCTCCACGAACCCCCGCCCTATAGCCCCGGCCACCGCACGACTCCGAACCCGAAACTTCCAACTCCAGCTACTTTCTAACATACCCCCCTCCCCTATACAAGAGCGATGTACCCGGGCGGTTGCCGGGTCGTTTTCGGGTTGGGACGGGTGCGGGGGCGGCGTAGACTCGTATCGTGCGGGATAGTGAGAGGAGGCACGGTTGCGTTACGGGTTTTTGATCCCGGCCGGGGGTCCGCGCGAGGTCGCGGAGCTTGCGCGCGAGGTCGAGGAGGCGGGTTGGGACGGGGCTTTCTACTGGGACGGCATCGCCATCGGGGAGATGGACACCTACGATCCCTGGGTGGTGATGGCGGCGATGGCGATGCGCACCGAGAGGGTCCGCATCGGGGCCATGCTAACGCCGCCGGCCCGCCGGAGACCCTGGAAGCTCGCCCGCGAGACGATGACGCTTGACCACCTCTCCGGCGGGAGGCTGGTCTTGCCCGTTGGGCTCGGGGCGACCGACGACGGCGGCTTCTCGAAGGTCGGGGAGCCCACTGACCGCAAGACGCGGGCGCAGAGGCTCGATGAGGCCCTGGAGATCCTGACCGGTTTGTGGAGCGGCGAGCCGTTCTCCCACGAGGGGGCACACTACCGGTTGGAGGAGATGACCTTCCGGCCGCCGACGGTGCAGAGGCCCCGCGTCCCGATCTGGGTGGTCGGCGCGTGGCCGAGCGAGAGGTCCATGAACCGCGCGCTGCGCTACGACGGTGTGCTGGCGTCCGCGGTGGGTGGCGGCCCCGACTCGCCCGGCGTCACGCCGGAGACTATTCGGAACATACGGGAGTACGCGCAGAAGAACGCGAAGACAGACGACTTCGAGATCGTCTGGGAAGGCGAGACGGTCGGTGATGACCCCGCGTCGGCAGCCTCCATCGTGCGTCCCTACGCGGAGGCGGGGGCGACGTGGTGGATCGAGTCGCCCTGGACCCCGCCCAACACACCCGAAGACCTCAGCCGCCGAATAGGACAGGGTCCCCCTCGGGGCGACTAGAACTCGTGTGGACGGGATGACCGCTATCGTCGTACCTTGTCGCGTACCGGGTAGAGTGTCTTTCTGTCTGTGGAGGAAAGGAGCGGGGGATTGGGCTGGTTCGTCGCGGCGTCAAAGAAGTACGTCGTGCTCATGGTACGGTTCAGGCGCAAGGAGTACTGGTATCTCGTGCTCTTCAACTTCCTTATCACCGTGGTGCTCGTCCTCATCGACGGCGCGATCGGCACCCTGAATCCTTCCACCGGTCTGGGTCTCTTGAGCGGTATCTACAGCCTGGCGGACCTGATTCCGAGCATCGCCGTATTGGTCAGGAGGCTCTGTGACACGGGCCGTTCCGGCCTGTGGGTCCTGATCTCGTTCGTGCCCCTGATCGGGGCCATAGTGCTGCTTGTGTTCGCGGTTCAGGAAGGCACGCCGGGGGGCAACCGGTACGGCCCCAGCCCGAAAACCGCCGTGGCATAGGGCTCCGAAACCCCGGCCCGGCTGAAGACGAAAAGTCGAGAACGCGGGCGAAGCGCCGGCTCGTCAGGTCGGCGCGGCCGGCGGGCTATTTTCGGACGTCTTTGAGGATCTCGAAGATCTCCTCTATCAGCGCCTCGCGCTTGTCCGGGGGGAGGTCGCGGGGGTGGATGGTCTGTTTGTCGGACTGGAGGTTGCGCAGGCTGGCCTCTTCAGAGAGGTACTGGTCGATCAGGCGCACTATGGCGTCCACTTTCTCGCGGGGCAGTCCGTCGCCGCCGCGGGTGAGTCTGCTCCACATGGAAAAGGTCCCTTCCGTGACGGGTCGCTTCCGTGCCGGATTATACCGTTGGGATCGCGTACGGGGTCAGGTGGGGCGGGAGAGGGTGTGGCGGGGGAAGGTCCGGTCTTCTGAGGGGACGAAGCCTTCGCCCTTCTTCCAGGAGTGGGCGACGATGCGCAGGTTGTCCGCGTCCGTGTGGACGAGGTTGAAGGACGAGGCCCGGCCAGGCTTGATGCGGTTTGAGATGGTGCCCGCGGTTGAGATGACGAGGCCGTGGGCGCCCTTCTCTATCGTGTGGACGGCGTCCTGGTGGTCGTGGCCGCAGAGGATGAGCTCCGTGCCGAGGTCGGAGAAGGCGTGGAGGGCCTGCTCGGTGTTGGCCAGGCCGTGGCGGCCCGAGAGCTCGCCGCGGATGGGGTTGTGGTGGATCATGACGATCCTGGCCGCCGCCGGGTCCGCCGCCTCGAAGGCGGCCCTTACCCGCTCGATGTCCGCGTGCTTGACGTGTCCTATCACCCCGAGATCCCTGAACCTCCGCGTGAGCGACCCGCGCGAGATGCCGTGCGCCGTGTTCACGCCCGCTATGACCGCTCCCGGAACCTCTAAGGAAGGGCTCAGGTCGTCTGAGATGTACTTGCGGTACCGGGAGTACTTGAGGATGTGGGCCTGCTCCCTGAGGAGCCCCACGAAGCCTAGGTTCCTTGCTACGGCCCCGATCCAGCGGATGTCGTGGTTGCCGGGGATGACGAGGCGGGGCGCTATCTCGCCCAGAGAGTCAAGGTACGCCCTGGCCTGCGTGAACTCCCGGTTCGTGCACCGCTGCGTCAGGTCGCCCGAGACGGCGATGGCATCGGGCCCGACCCCGTCCAGAAAACCCCTCAAGGCGTCGAGCCTCTCGGAGACGGCGGGCCGTCCGAAGTGAAGGTCCGAAACGTGCGCCAGGGTAGTCACGAGACCGGATTCTACCCGAACGCGCGTGAGGGGGAAAGCCGTCTCATCCAGCGGTCGCCGGGGTTCGCACGCTGTTCAGAAACCCCGTCAGCGCCTCGTTGAAACCATCCGGGTCTTCGAGGTTCGAGAGGTGGCCGACGTCAGGAAGGATGACGTGGCGCGAGTTCGGTATCTTGTCAGCCATCTCGCCCATAACCTCCGGCGAGGAGATGATGTCCTCCCCGCCGCCGATGACGAGGGTCGGGACGTCTATCTGCCCGAGGGTCGCGGTCGAGTCCGGGCGCTCGCGCATGGCGCCGAGGGCCGCGACGGCGCCGTCCGGCGTGTTCTCGAGAATTATCGTCCTTACGTTCTCGACGAGGTCTTCGTTCTCGGCGCGCGTCTGGGGGGAGAGGAGGCGTTCCATCTGGAGCTCGACGAGGACGCCGATGCCATCCCTCGCCACCCTGAGGGCCATCTCCTTGCGGGTCTCCCGCGCCTCCTCTGTGTCCGCGTCGGGGCGCGTGTTCGCCAGTACGAGGCCAGAGACCCTCTCCGGAAAAGACCTCATGCACTCAAAGGCGACGTACCCGCCCATCGAGACGCCCCCGAGCACGACCCGCGGTATCTCCAGCCTGTCCAGCAGGTTCCGGACGCAACCCGCGTAGTAGCCGACGTCCGGCTGGGCCGGCGTGCGCGGAGACCGTCCGAAACCGGGGAAGTCCGGCGTGATGACGCGGCGTTCGCCCGAGACGGTCTCCATCTGCGGTGCGAACATCTTGCCGTTGAGCGGAAAGGCGTGGAGCAGGAGCAGCGGGTCGGCCTCCCCCTCGCCGAGGTCCCTGTACCACATCGCCACGCCGGTGTTCCTGCCCTCCGTCACATCGTCTCCTCTCGTAAGGCCACAAGTTCCAGGTGTCGGCCGCCAGCATTCGAGTCTGTCGGCGGCGATCCTATCGCTTTTACCCGGTGGTTTCGTCTCTACGTTCCCTGATGCCTGGAACCTGACACCTGAAGCCCTGCCCCCACGGCACCGCGGCAGAGCAGGAGGCCACCGCGCCCCTCTTCACCATCCTCCGCCCCCGATCCCGGCGGGGTCTGATCGCCCGGCGAGACAATGGACCTGGCGAGAGGCCCGCATCCCCGATTAACATGCCGGACATGGAACACAGGGGTGGGCTTTCGTGATGCGGACGAGGCCATGGTGGCCGGGGTCGTAGTGGGGCTTGTTCAGCCTCGGAAAGGGGTGATGGGCGTGTGGGAGGACCTGGCGAGCGTGCTGGAGGGTGGGATCGTGCGGCTGGAGCCGCTGGCGCGGCGGCACGAGGAGGGGCTCTTCGAGGTCGCACAAGAAGAGAGGATCTGGGCCTGGATGCCTCAGGGGGCGCCTGGGGATCGGGAGGAGTTTCGAGGTTGGATGGAAGAGGCGCTGGCGCGTTCGGAGGCGAGGGTGGACGCCGCGTTCGCCACGGTGGACGTAGAGAGCGGGAGGCCCATCGGGAGCACGCGGTACCTGGCGCTCAGGCCCGAGCATCGGGGGTTGGAGATCGGGTGGACCTGGCTCTCCCCGGCCGCCTGGGGCACTGGCGCCAACGTCGAGGCCAAGCTCCTGATGCTGGAGCACGCCTTCGGGAAGCTCGGCTGCATGAGGGTCGAGTTCAAGACCGACGCCCGCAATGAACGGTCGAGGAAGGCCCTGGAGGCACTGCCGGCACGCCCCGAAGGAGTGTTCAGGAAGCACATGCTCGTGCGCGGCGGGCAACGCCGCGACTCGGCCTACTACAGCATCATCGACGACGAGTGGCCGGAGGTGCGGGCCAACCTGGAGCGCCGGCTGGCCGGTGGCAACGACGGTCTGGAGGCACGATGACCGGGCGGCCCCGCGCGACAAACGGGCGCCGGGCAACCGTGTCGGAGGCGATGGGGCGCCTGCCGGGTCCTGGTGGCAGGCGGTTCGCGAGGGTGCTGGGCCACGGCACGATGGAGCTCGAGGTCTACGCCCCGCGCGGGTACGACCCGCAAGGACCGCACACCAGGGACGAGCTGTACTTCGTGGTCTCCGGGAGCGGTGAGTTCGTCAACGGCCCGGACCGTCACCCGTTCGGGCCCGGCGACGCGCTGTTCGTGCCGGCCGGCGTCGAACACCGCTTCGAGGATTTTACGGACGACCTCGTCGTGTGGGTCGTCTTCTACGGCCCGGAGGGCGGGGAAGAGACGGGGGAGGGAGCATGAGCCTGGAGATGAGGGGTCGTTGCGAGCGGTGCGGGGGCGGGCTCGCGGAGGACGGGGTGGCGTTTATCTGCAGCCACGAGTGCACCTACTGCGAGGACTGTGCGGCGGGGATAGATCTCACCTGCCCCAACTGCGGCGGCGAGCTGGCGCGCAGGCCCCGGAGGGAGACGAAATGATCCTGCACGACAACCTCTCTTCGGGCAACGGGTACAAGGCCAGGCCGCTGCTGGCGCAACTCGGCCTCCCTTTCGAGAGGATCGAGTACGACGTAGATCGCGCCGAGACAACGGTACGTGGTTCGTTGCGGTAGACATAGGGAGCCGGAATCCCCCTCGGTAATCCTCTCCCCGGGGAAGCTCGCCGCGAGGGGCCCTTCCCGCTCTCGACCGCGCAACCGGGGAGACCCGAGCTTTTCAAATACGACGACGCTACCGATCGTGGGCGCCGCCATCGGAGCATGAGATTATCGGGGGAGGGCGAGATCCAGGCCGCCGGGCTCGGCACTGAGCCGCTGGGTGCCGATTGCGGACAGTAGTTGGAGCTTGTCGTAGCTTTCGGTGCCGGGCGGGGCGGTGAAGACGAGTAAGGCCTGGGCCTGATTCTGGGTGTAGAGCTTCTGGCTGTCGAACTCGATCTCTCCGATCTCGGGGTGGGCGATGGTCTTGCGGTCCACAGCGCGGATGGCGACCTCGTGACGGTCCCAGAGCCCGACGAACTCGGGGCTTCGCTCGCGTAAGTCCTCCACGAGGGCCACGGCGCGGGGGTCGGTACCGTCGCGGGCCAGCGCGACCCTGAGGTCAGACACCCGCGAGCGCCCCTGGCGGTCTCGGTCGGCTTGTCGGTAGCGTTCCCGCTCTCGGGGGTCGGTGAACCAGCGGTAGACGCCGCTGCGGGCCAGCCCGGTGAAGCGGGTCTGGTCGCCCAGCAGGGCGACGGCCAACCGGTTCTGGGCGAGGGTCCAGCCAAGGTCAGTGATCACCTGCGCGGGGGCGTCCTCGAGGCGGTCGAGCATCCGCATCAGCGGCGGGCTGACGTGCTCGGAGCGGAGGAAGCGGGCCGGAGCCTCGTGGCCGGCCAGACGGAACAGGTGGTCCCGCTCGTCCAGGGTTAATCGGAGCCCGCGGGCGAGGGAGGCCAGCATCTGCTCGGAGGGCTTGGGGCCGCGTTGTTGCTCGAGGCGGGCGTAGTATTCGGTGGACATCGAGGAGAGGGTGGCCACCTCTTCGCGCCTGAGGCCCGCGACGCGCCGCCTGGGCCCGCTCGGGAGCCCCACGTCCGACGGTCGCAGGGCTTCGCGCCTTCTGAAGAGGAAGTTGGCGAGCTCCTTTCGATCCATGACAGGAGTGTAATTGCATGGAGGACGCCGAGCCAGGTACCGCCGGTACGGGTATAAGCGCTCCCCTTTTGCTCCCGGCCTCCGGGTTTACATTCACGGCAGACGTAACCGATTGCCGCAATCCCAAGACAGGCGAGTGGCACGGAGGAGGTCCATCGTGAAAGGCGTGGTGCGGTCCGGGCAACGCGGTGAAACCTTGCTGGACCAATCGCCGGTGGCCGTGATCCCGCGACGCTCGACCCGGCTACTCGTTGCCACACGCCCGCATTCCATCAGAGGGAGCCTCGGGTCGACGAGAACGAGTCCTGAGCATCTAGGCGAACTTTTTTCGAGCGAACTTTTGGAGGTCTTGTCATGATCGTCGTTACTAGCCCCACCGGCCTTATCGGCCATCAGGTACTCGACAACGTCCTCGAAGGCGACGAGCCGGTCCGCGTGATCGTGCGCGACCCCACCAAACTCCCCTCGCCCGTGCGCGAGCGCGTCGAGGTCGTCGAGGGATCTCACGGCGACCGGGACGTGGTCGACCGGGCCTTCGACGGCGCCGACTCGGTCTTCTGGCTGGTGCCCCCTGACCCCCGCGCCGGGAGCGTGGAGGCCGCCTACGTGGACTTCAGCCGGCCTGCCGCCGGGGCGATCACGGGCCGTGGGGTCGACCGCGTGGTCTCCGTCTCGGCCCTGGGCCGCGGGACGCCGGTGGCCGGCAACGCCGGGTACGTGACGGGTTCGCTGGCCATGGACGACCTGATCTCCGGCACCGGCGTGAACTTCCGCGCGCTGACGATGCCCTCTTTCATGGACAACATCCTCCGCCAGGTCGGCCCCATCAAGAACCGCGGGGTGTTCTTCTCGCCGATAGCCGGGGACCGCAAGCTCCCGGCCGTCGCCACGCGCGACATCGCCGCGGTGGCCGCCGGCCTGCTGCTCGACCACACCTGGACCGGCCGCGACCACGTCGCGGTGCTAGGCCCCGAGGACCTCTCCTTCGACGACATGGCGACCATCATGTCCGAGGTGCTGGTCACCCCCGTGCGCTTCCAGCAGATCCCCGCCGAGGCGTACAAGGAGAACATGATGGGCGTCGGGATGTCCGACGCGATGGCGCAGGGCATGCTCGACATGGCGCTGGCGAAGGACAACGGCCTCGACAGCGCCGAGCCCCGCACCCCCGAGTCCACCACCCCCACCACCTTCCGCCGGTGGTGCGAGGAAGTGCTCAAACCGGCCGTCCATGCGGCTTGAGCGCCCCTGATCCCTGACGAAAGGAATACCAGATGGCCGAGCTACGTGAAAGCACCGTGCTCAACGCGCTAACCGAGGAGCAGATCGACCACATCTTGCAAGGGATGGCCGACGGCTTCGGCCGGCAGCAGCGCTCGCCGGTCCTGCACGCGCCGTCGGAGGCGGGGCTCGACTACGAGGACGTGACCTTTTCCGCGAGGGACGGCACGCCGCTGGAGGGCTGGTTCATCCCCGCCACCGGGTCCGACAGGCTGATCGTCGTAAACCACCCGATGGGCTTCACCCGGTCGGGGATGCCCACGCACCTCGAACCGTGGCGGTCGCTCTGGGCCGCGAGCGGGAACGGCTTCGAGGTGAACTTTATCCCCGACCTCCGGATCCTCCACGACGCCGGCTATAACGTCTTGGCCTACGACCTGCGCAACCACGGCCTCAGCGGCGCGGCGAACGGCGGCATCTCGTCGAGCGGCATCTTCGAGGCCCGAGATGTCGCCGGCTCGCTCGACTACGTGCGCGAGCGCGGGGAGACGCGGGGCATGAAGGTCGGGCTCTTCAGCCGGTGCCTGGGCGCCAGCTCCACCTTCTCGGCCATGACGCGGTTCCCCGAGGCGTTCGACGGCGTGCGCTGCCTGGTAGCGCCGCAGCCGGTCACCATGAAGACCATCGTGGGTCGACGACTGGCCCTCGTAAGGGTGCCGGCCGAACGCCTCGACGACCTCGAACGGCGTCTCGTGGTGAGCACGGGCATCGGGTTCGCGCCGAGGGCCCCGCGAGAGTGGGCCAAGAACGTCCGGGTTCCGACGTTCCTCTATGGGGTGCGCGACGACGTGCTCACGGAGCCCGCCGACGTGCAGACGATGTTCGACAACATCCCCACCGCGGACAAAAAACTCCGGTGGATAGAGGGCACCACGCGCCGCTGGGACGGGTACCTGGAGTTCCAGCGCCGCCCCGAGCCAATGCTGGAGTGGTTCGAGCGGCACATGGCCTGATCTCCGGACGGGCTTCGAAAACGGAGCGAGCTCCGCCTGGGGAACTCGGCGACGCCGTTCTAGGACGTCCGTTCGGAGGCGTCCGTTCGGAGGCGTTTATTCGGCGTGGATCTCGTGCGCAAAGTGCGTGCACAGCCGGTTAGCGTACCGGTCGGCCTGGCCGTCGAAAGCCGGTCTTATTTCATCATAGTCGAGTCTTCTCGCAGCGGTCGAACACCTTACTCTTGGAAGCGCGCGTGGTCTCCTGTGCCCGACGGTCAGCCCATCGCCGCCCAGGCTGCGCATCAGCCCGGAGGGTCGGCGAGCCTGTCGAGCCAATCGGAGAGCAGGGCACGCTCCGAGGGTATAAACCCGGCCGGTGCCTCGGGCAGGACCGCCTTGAGCGCCACGGCGCGATCCGGGACCCGGTCGTGGCCGGTTTGCCCGGTCTCCGGCCCGGGGGCCGCGTCCGTGGTCACCGCCGCGAGGGTCGCCTCGCGGATCGCCTCGGACAGCCCGGGGTCGCGATCCTCCTCCTCAACGGCGATGAGCGTCAGGACGACGCCCGAGCTGGTGGCCCGGATCATCCGCGCGGCCCGTCCCACCCCGACGCGCAGGCGGCCGGCCTCGGCCACGCGTTGCACCAGCCCGATCAGGATCTCGAAAGACTCCCGATCCGCCGCGGTCTGCGCTCCGGGCCTGGGGTCCCCGTACATGAGCGTGAAGAAGGCCGGGTTGTCGAGACCGAAACCGACGTGCAAGTCCCACCCCCGCCTGAGGTCCTCGACCGGGTCCTCGACGACCTCCCGCGCCACCTTGCCCCGCAAATACTCCTGGAACCCGAAGCTGGCAACCTCGTCGAGCAACCCGCGCATGTCGCCGAAGAGGCGGTAGATCGTGGGCGCCTGCACCCCGGCGGCCGCCGCGACCGCCCGCTTGGAGATCGCCTCCCGACCACCCTCGGCCAGCAGCTCGGCGGCGGACCGCACGATCCGGTGCCTCGTGCTCGCCCTCTTGCTCTCCCGTGTCTCGTCCGTCCCGGTAATCATCGTCTCGTTCATAGTTAATAAGGTAACACAATTTTGTTACCTCTGGTTGTGATACCAGTGGGTCGGTGATATTGTTACTTATGGTAGCTATTCCGGCTCGTGGAGGGCCGGAGACAGGAGGCGGAGATGAGCGACAGGATTATCCTGGTCACCGGGGCCAGCAGCGGGTTCGGGGCGCTCGCCGCCCGCGCGCTCGCGGAGGGTGGGGACACCGTCTACGCCAGCATGCGCGCGACCGGGGGGCGCAACGCGGCCCGGGTGGAGGCGGTGGGGGCCTGGGCCGGGGAGACGGGGCATGATCTCAGGGCGCTGGAGCTCGACGTGCAGTCCGAGACTTCGGTCGAGGCCGCTGTGGACACCATAATCGCCGAGCACGACCGAATCGACGTGATCGTCCACAACGCCGGCCACATGGTGTTCGGCCCGGCGGAGGCCTTCACGCCGGAGCAGTACGCCGAGCTCTACGACGTCAACGTGCTCGGCGCGCAGCGCTTGAACCGCGCGGCGCTGCCCCGCATGCGCGCCCGCCGGAGTGGCCTGCTCGTCTGGGTGGGAAGCGCCAGCACGACCGGCGGAACGCCGCCGTGGCTCGGGCCGTACTTCGCGGCAAAGGCGGCGATGGACCGGCTCGCGGTCGTCTACGCCCAAGAGCTTTCCCGCTGGGGCATCGAGACCTCCATCGTCGTGCCCGGGGCCTACACCTCAGGGACCAACCACTTCCTCCACGCCGGCTCGCCGAACGACGGGCCAACGGCCGACGCCTACAGCAACGGGCCGTACGCGGGGATCGAGGACGACATAGGCGCGGGGCTGGCGGCGCTCGAACCCGAGGACGCCGACGCGGCCGACGTGGGGCGCGCGATCGCCGGGGTGGTGGCGGCCCCGCGCGGGCGCAGGCCGTTCAGGGTCCACGTCATGACCGGTCCCGAGGGCGCGCACGTGGCCGACCCTGTCGTCGACCGGCTCCGGGCGGAGCTCCTGCGCCGCGTAGACCTCGGCGACCTGCTGACCGTGCGTGCGGCGGCCACTCAAGAGGACCGGTCGTGATCTCCCCGCTGCAACGCGGCGCCCGGGCGGTGGCCCGGACGTTGCGGCGCGAGGCCGAAGACGGCGCCGGCATTGACGGCGTCCACAACTCTAGAAAGAGGACAACGCATATGACGGACACAGCAAACGAGTCGCAGGTGTTCGGGTTGAGCAGCGAGGACCGCAGGGCTGTCGAGACGTTCTACCGCGCCTTCAACGGGCGTCCCGAACTGCTCGATCAGGCCGTGACGCCCGACTGGCAGGACATCCCACTCGGTCCCGGACAGCGGCCGGGCCGGGACGGCATGAAGCCGCTCATCGAGGCGTTCGCCGCGGCGTTCCCCGACGCCGAGATCAAGATCCACGAGATCATCGCCGGGCCAGACCGGGCGGCGGTGCGGTTGGAGATCACGGGCACCCACACGGGTGAATGGTTCGGGGTTGCGCCAACGGGCAGGAGCTTCGTCCTGCCCCTCCACGAGTTCCACCGCATCGAGAACGGAAAACTGACCCACACCTGGCACCTCGAAGACTGGTTCGGCTGGTTGAACCAGGTAGGCGCCTGGCCCCCGCAGACCACCACAAAAAGAGGAGACACGATGAAGGCTGCACGACTCAGCGGCTACAATGCCGCGCCGACGCTCGAAGAGATACCGGTGCCGGAGATCGGATCCGACGATGTACTAGTCCGCGTCGGGGCGGCGAGCATGAACCCGATGGACAACAAGCTGCAGATGGGCGTTCTGCACGACGCCTTCCCGCTCGAGTTCCCCTACACGATGGGGACGGACCTGGCCGGCACGGTCGAGCGCGTCGGGCCTGACGTAGTAGGCTGGAGTCAGGGGGACAGGGTCCTCGCGCGGACCGACCCGACGAGCGGCGGCGCCCTGGCCGAGCTGGCCGTCCTCCCCGCCTCCTACCTCGTCCGGGTGCCCGAGTCGATGTCGATCGAGAGGGCCGCCGCCATCCCCACCACCGCCGCCACCGCCTACCAGGCCCTGTTCGAGATGGCGGACCTGAAGCCTGGGCAGACCGTGCTGGTGCACGCGGGCACCGGCGGCGTCGGCAGCATCGCCATCCAGTTCGCCAAGGCGGCGGGCGCGCGCGTGATCGCCACGGCCTCGGGCGATGGCGTCGAGATCACCCGCCGGCTCGGCGCGGATGAGGTGATCGACTACCGTCAGGAGGACTTCACCGAGAAGGTCTCCGGCGTAGACCTGGTGCTCGACACCGTCGGGGGAGAGACCCAGCGGCGCTCCTTCGGGGTCCTGCGCCCGGGCGGTCTCCTGCTCGGCATCGCCGTCCCGCCGGACGAGGAGGCGGCCGGTGCGTACGACGTGAAGACCGCCTTCAACGTTCACATCTCCGACGCGGCCCGGCTCGAGAAGGTCGTCGAGCGCGTCGACGCCGCCGGGACGGAGGTCCTGATCGACCGCACGGTGCCCCTGGACTCGCTGGACGAGGCCTTCGCCCGCCAGGGATCGGGACGCGCCCGCGGCAAGATCCTCCTCACCCCGTAACCGCGATCTCGGGAACGAGCCACCGGGAGCGACGCCGCGGCGTCGCCCTCGGTGCGTAAGAGAACGGGCATCGATACCACAAAGAAAGACATGCCCCGCATCATGCGACGAGGCCCCGGGTACACGAGCCTCGTCTCGGCGCTCGTCGCGGCGGCTTGCGCGTCCCCCGCGGGCGGGACCGCACCCTCGTCCGGCGACGCGACCGGCGATGCGTCCGGCGGCACCGCGGACGGCGGCGCGGAGGAACCGGCGCGCGGCTTCTAGGAGTCGTTCAACTCCGGTGGCGTCGACCGTCTCGACGCCGTCCTCGCTCCACGACGCGGGCGGGCTTTGCGGGTAGACTGCCGGTCGTGCGACTGATCTACACCCTCCTGCTCGTTGCCGTCACCGCGGTGTGGGGCTGGACGTTCGTGGTCGTGCAGGACGCGATCTCGCTCTACGGCGTGCTGCCTTTTCTGGCCGTCCGGTTCGCGCTGGCCGGGGCCGCGCTCGCCCCGGTCTACGCCCGCAGGCTCACCCGGCGCTCGCTGCTCGTCGGCGGGGGCATCGGGGTGGTGCTCGCGGCGGGCTACCTCTTCCAGACGACGGGGCTGCTCTTCACCACCCCGACGAACTCGGGCCTCATCACCGGCCTCTTCGTCGTCTTCGCGCCGTTGGCCGACAGGCTCCTCTTCGGGGCCAGCACCACGCGGCAGGTCGTCGTGGCGGTCGTCCTGAGCCTTACAGGCATGGTCCTCCTGGCGGGCGGGGGGCCCGAGGGGGCCAACTGGGGGGACCTGCTCACGCTGTTCTGCGCGGCGGCGCTGGGGTTGCACATAGCGCTCCTCTCCCGGTACGCGGCCGAGCACGACGCCGGCGGTCTGACGCTCGCCCAGATCCTGGCGATGGCCCTCCTCTTCGCTTTCGCCTGGCCCTTCTTCGCCCCCGTAACCTTGCCGCCGCCGGAGGTGTGGGTGGCGCTGCTCGTCACGGGGCTTCTCGCCTCCGCCGGGGCCTTCCTGGTCCAGACGACGGTTCAGCAGAGGATTCCGGCGGCGCGGACCGCCATTATCCTGACCATGGAGCCCGTCTTCGCCGCGCTCTTCGGCTACTGGCTCGCCGGCGACAGGCTCGTTGCGGTCCAGGTTTTCGGCGCTGCTTTGATCCTCTCCGCGCTCGTGATCGGGGAGGTCCTGCCCGTGCTGCGGCGGGGGAAGTAGCTTCTCGTTTAACCCACGTTTAAAGAGAAACTTACTGGTCTGAAACCTGCCTCGAAAGCCTCGTTGCTATGCTTGCTGGGACGTGGAAGCGAGTCACGGGAGGGGTCTTCGTGGCAATTCGGGGCAACTGGGATCAACGGCGCGCGGATGCGGTCGCGCGCATGGGTGAGATCGACCGCCGGACGTTCGTGAAGCTTACCGGGGCGGGTGCCGCCGCGCTGATCTTCGGCTACGGGCCGTTTACGGAGAAGGTGTGGGCCCAGCCGCGCTTCTCGGATTATCCGTTCAAGCTCGGCGTCGCCTCGGGCGACCCGCTCCCGGACGGCGTCGTGCTCTGGACGCGCCTGGCCCCCGATCCGCTGAACGACGGCGGGATGCCGGAGAAGAAGGTCCCCGTTCAGTGGCAGGTCGCCACCGACGAGGGCTTCGCCGACGTGGTCGCCGAGGGGATGGAGTTCGCCTACCCCGAACTCGCCCACTCGGTCCACGTCGAGGTCGGCGGGCTTCAGCCCGCGGCCGAGTACTTCTACCGCTTCAGGGCTGGCCCTGAACTCTCGCCGGTGGGACGGACCAAGACGGCGCCGGCGTTGGGTGCGAGCCTCGCGGAGATGAGCTTCGCGTTCGTCTCGTGCCAGATGTACGAGCACGGCTACTACACGGCGTACCGCAGGATGGCCGAGCAGGAGCAGCTCGACCTCGTCGTGCACCTCGGGGATTACATCTACGAGTACGGGCCCAACCAGTACGTCGCCAACGGGGGCAACGTCAGGACGCACGTGGGGCCCGAGATCTGGTCCCTCCCCGACTACCGCAGGCGGCACGCCCAGTACCGCACGGACGAGGACCTGCAAGCCGCCCACGCGGCCTTCCCCTTCGTCGTGACCTGGGACGACCACGAGGTCGAGAACAACTACGCCGATGAAATCCCCGAGGGAAACCAGTCCGTCGCCGCCTTCGTCCGGCGCCGCGCCGCGGCCTACCAGGCCTACTACGAGCACATGCCGCTGAGAAGGGCCTCTGTCCCGACGGGCCCGGACATGCTGCTCTACCGGCGCCTGACGTACGGGAACCTCGCCGAGTTCAACGTGCTCGACACCCGCCAGTACCGCGACGACCAGGCCGGCGGGACCGTCCCGCCGAACCCGAGGAGCTTGGACCCGGCCCGCACCCTCACGGGCGAGGCGCAGGAGAGGTGGCTGCTCGACGGCCTCGCAGACTCCGGGACGACCTGGAACGTGCTCGCCCAGCAGGTCTTCTTCGCCCAGCGCGACCTCCAGGTCGGGACCGGCCAGCGCTTCGCCATGGACGCCTGGGACGGCTACGTCGGCTCCCGCGACCGCATCTCCAACTTTATCCTGGATCGCGACGTGCCCAACCCGGTCGTCCTAACGGGCGACGTCCACAACAACTGGGCGTGCAATCTGAAGGCCGACTACGACAACCCGGCCTCAGAAACCCTCGGCGTCGAGTTCGTCGGCTCCGCCGTGACCTCCGGCGGCGACGGGTCGGACACGGGCAACAACCAGCTTGCGACCGTCGCCGAGAACCCGCACATAAAGTTCTTCAACGGGCAGCGCGGCTACGTCCGCTGCACCCTCACGCCGGACCAGTGGCGCGCAGACTACCGGGTGCTGCCGTACGTCAAGCAGCCCGGGGCCCCGATCTACACCCGCGCCTCCTTCGTCACCGAGGCCGGAAACCCCGGCCTCCAGCTTGCCGACGTCAACGAGGTCCAGGGCACGAGGGTCTCCTCCGCGGCCATCGAGTCCGACTTCGAGAGGATCGAAGCTCAGGAAGAGGCCGACCGCAGGGGCCGCAAGTTCCGCTAGTACCGGCGCGAGACACCCCGGGGCCGCCCGGTCCCGGGGATCGTCAAAGAGGAGAGAGCGATGACCCCACGCGACGTCCAGACCCCCGTGAGAGACGGGGCCCGCACCGGCCTGGCCCTGCTCCTGGCGCTCTTCGCCGCGGCGCTCGTCCTGGCGCTGGCCGCCGGAGAGTCGCCGGCCCAGACCGCGCCGTCCGGGCAAGCGCTCGTCTACGAGGCCGAGTCGCTGCAGGAGACGAAGGCCGCGACCGCCTCCCTGAGGGCGCAGGGGAACTGCTGCGGGATCTTCTGGTCCAACGACGCGCAGCTCCTGTTCCGGTCGACAGAGGTCGGGGACACCTTCACCGTCGGCGGCCGGAGCTTCACGGTACAGAGCGGCGGAGCCTACGACTTCTCGGCCGTCCTGACACGGGGGCCGGACTACGGAACCTACCAGCTCGCCATCGACGGCAGGGAGATCGGGGCCCCCTTCGACGCCTACAACCCCACCGTCCAGAAGACCGAACCCCTCGACCTCGGCAAGGTGCGGCTG
Organism: uncultured Rubrobacteraceae bacterium; assembly: GCA_902805975.1. GTDB lineage: Bacteria > Actinomycetota > Rubrobacteria > Rubrobacterales > Rubrobacteraceae > Rubrobacter_D. The sequence continues at coordinate 25,410 of CADCUT010000117.1, forward strand.
CAGAAGGGCTCCCACACGCTCACGCTCACCGTCGTCGGCAAGAACCCGTCCGCCACCAACTACTACGCCGGTCTCGACGTCCTCTACTTCGAGCCTTAGGGCGGGCTTCCAGAGACGGTAAACTCCGCGGAGACGCCGTGATCCCGAGGAGGTTACTATGGCCCGCACCGTCGAGGTCCCAGAGTACGAGGTACAGGGTAGAGTCCGCGTTGATCCGAGCCGCACGGCCCTGATCGTCGGGGACATGCAGAATGATTTCGTGAAGGAGAGTGGTTCGCTCGTCGTCCCGGACGCCGAAGGCACCATACCGGCGATCCGGGGCCTGCTGGATCGGGCTCGCGGTTCCGGGGTGAAGGTCGTCTTTACGCAGGACACGCACAGGGAGGGCGACCCGGAGTGGGCGATCTGGGGAGAACACTGCCGCGAGGGGAGCTGGGGCTGGCAGGTGGTGGACGAGCTCGTCCCGAGAGGGGAGGAGCCGTCCGTCCACAAGCCCCGGTACGACGCTTTCTACGGGACATCCTTAGAACACATGCTACGCGTCTGGGGGGTGGACACGCTTATCATCTGCGGCACGGTCGCCAACATCTGCGTCTTCTACACGGCGGCCGGCGCCGCGATGAGGTGGTTCAAAGTCCTGGTCCCCAAAGACTGCATCTCCAGCTTCAGTGACTTTGACACGGAGGTATCTCTGAGCCAGACGGCTTCTCTGTTGGGAACGGTAACCCGCAGCACGGATATCGAGATCGGAGAGACCAATGGAGCCTACCGGAGCAAGGTGGAAGAGGCCGCCCGCGAGGGGTGAATCTTCGTCCGCTACAACAAGCTCCGGAAGATTAGATGCCGGCGCTCCAGGGTAGGATGGACGGCGTAGTATCCGAGAAAACAGATAGGAGAACGGCATGGCCACCGCGGAACGACGCGCGGAAGTAGTTTGGAACGGGGACCTGCAGAGCGGTTCCGGGACCTTCGACCTCGCGAGCAGCGGGGCGTGGACGGGGGCCAACGTCAGCTTCGCCACCCGCACCGAGAACCCGAACGGCAACACCTCGCCCGAGGAGCTCATCGCGGCGGCCCACGCGAGCTGTTACGCGATGGCGCTCGCCAACGTGCTCCACGAGGGCGGTAACGATCCCGAGGAGCTTCGGATAAACGCCACCTGCGTGCTCGACATGGGGAGCCTCACGATCACCTCCGAGGTCCTCGACGTCCACGGCCGCGTCCCCGGCATCGACGCCGACGCCTTCCAGCAGGCCGTCGAGCAGGCCGACCAGGTCTGCCCCGTAACCAACGCCCTGCGCGGCAGCGCCGAGATACAGGTCAACGCCACGCTCGACTAGTATCTAGCCCCGGACACGGGCCATAGAGTAGGCATCAACGAACCCACCGTCGCGGAAGGCGTAGCGGCGGTGGGTTCCTTCTCTCTCGAAACCAGACTTCTCGTAGAGGGCGACGCCGGCGGCGTTGTCTGTGTAGACGGTTAGCTCCAGCCTGGAGAGGTTGAGCCAGTTGTCCGCGAGGTCGAGCGCTGCCCGCATCAACTCCGTCCCGACGCCCCGCCCCTGCCAGTCGTCGCGCACGGCCATCCCGATGCTGCCGGCGTGCCGGATGCGTGGGCGGTTGGGGAAGGTCTCTATGCCGAGGTTCCCGACCACCTCTCCCTCCACGCAAGCCACCAGCAGGAACAACCCGTCGGGCGGCTCCGCAAGACGCTTGCGCCACGCCTCCGCCGACTGCAGCGGCAATTGAAGCGTGCCCGCCGACGCCCTCTGGCCGCTCATGATTCGGTGCATGGCCTCGTAGTCCGCTGGTTCCGCGTGACGGACGGTTATCTCCAAGTCTCCTCCTTTCCACGCTGGCGATGAGCATACAAGAGGCGGCCCCGCGTGCGGTAGAGGACTTCCGGTAGGCCAGAGAAGACGCACGGGCCATGGCGTTCCCGGCCCTGCGCCTTAGCCCGTGGGACCCGACGAGAGGGCGCTACAGGGTCGAGAAGGCGCGGAGCGCGCGGGCCCCGCGCCACGGGTAACGCCCCCTGCTACTACTCCTACGCCGGGTGCGGGACGAGTGGGTACACGGAGGACCTACGGCATAACCCGTTCGAGGAGGTCGTCCACCCTATGTCCGATCCGGTCGTCGAGGTTTTTCAGGGCCTTCTCTTCGGCCTTCGAGAGGGAAGAGCCGCCGTCTTTGCCCATCGTCGTCTGCGAAGAGGACGACATGGTCGAGATGGAGCCGTTACCGTCATAGGTCATCTTCGAGGTGCCTTGCTCCCCGGCAAGGCTCTGCTCGGCATAGACGTTCTCGCCGTCGAGCACTACCGTGAGCTCGTTGCTGCCGTCCCCCTGCTTGGCAACCTCGCACGAGAGCGAACGTCCCTGCAGGTCGAACTCGAAGCTCTCGGGGGCTTGGCCGGAGATCTCGCGCCGCTCCCCCCCGACAGAACAGGCGCCCGAGAAGCGCGTCCCCTCGTCGCCCTGGATCCTGAGCGTCACGTCCCCCCGTCCGTCGCTGTTGCCCCCCGCCCGTTCCGCCTGCGCCAGGGCCAGGTCCGTCCCGTTGCCCAGCGACAAGACGGTGGAGACCGCAACCGCCAGGACCGAAGACCTCACTTTCGACATAGCCTCTCCCTCCAAGCGTTCGCGTACACGGCCGTGTGGAGAGTCCCACGATCCCTTGATACCCTCTTTCTATAAAAGATCGGCAACAGGCGAGTTAAGAGAAACAAAGACGGTGTAAAGATACCGTTAAGAGGGGCGGTACCGGGCCCCCGCCCGTAGTGGCGGAGGCCCGGGATACAAGCAGGGTAGTGTTGAGTCTTACGACGTGCGCTGCTCCGTCTCGGGGGCTGCCTCTTTGATCTCCTCTTCAATGTTCGAGAAGCCGGTGTTGGCGCGGACCCTGATCTCGTCGTAAGAGACCTGCAGGCCCTGCTCACGCTCGCGCTCGGCGCCGCGCCCGCCGAAGATCGTGCCGAGGTAGCAGCCGAGGAAGCCTAAGGGTACGGAGATCAAGGCGGGGCTCTTCAGCGGGAAGAGCGCGTCTATCGGGATGATCGGGGTGGCCGGCGGATCGGGGTTCGGGCCGGTCAGCACGTTCGGGCTGATCATCACGAGCACCACCGCCGAGATCAGGCCCACGAGCATCCCGGTGACGGCCCCGGTCGTGTTGAACCGCTTCCAGAAGATGGTCAGCAGGATCACCGGCACGTTCGCGCTCGCGGCGACCGCGAAGGCGAGCGCCACCAGGAACGCGACGTTGAAGCTCTCGGCGGGCAGGGCCAGGAGTATGGCCGCAAGCGAGATGCCGATGGCGGCGTAGCGCGCGGCGCGGAACTGCTCCTCCTGGGTCGCCTCCCCGCCCCGGATCACGTTCGTGTAGAAGTCGTGGGCGAAGGCGCTGGAGGCCGCGACGACGAGCCCGGCGACGACGGCGACGATGGTCGCGAAGGCCACCGCCGAGATAAAGGCAAAGAAGATCGGGCCGCCCAGGACCTCGGCGAGCTGCGGGGCGGCGAGGTTGCCCGCCGCGTTCGCGTTGGAGATCTCGTCCTGGCCGACGATCAGCGCGGCGCCGTACCCGAGGATGGGGGTCAAGAGGTAGAAGAGGCCGATGATCCAGGTCGCCACGACGATCGAGGAGCGGGCCGTCTTGGCGTCGGGCACGGTGAGGAACCGGATCAGGATGTGCGGCAGCCCCGCCGTGCCGAGCACGAGGGCTATGTTCAAGGAGATCACGTCGAGGCTCAGCCAGAGCCCCTCGATCCCCGGCGTGGGCGCCGGTGGGAAGAGGGCCTCCCTGCCGATGTCGTTCTCGACCGCCGCGAAGAGCGCGAGCGGGTTGAACCCGTAGCGGGCGAGCACGAGGATGGAGAGCGTAACGGTGCCGAGGATCAGGAGCACGGCCTTGATGATCTGGATCCAGGTGGTCGCGACCATGCCGCCGATCACGATGTACACCGTCATGAGTATCCCTATGACGATGACCGAGAGCCAGTAAGGGAAGCCAAGCAAGAGCCCGATCAGCGCGCCCGAGCCGTTGAGCTGCGCGATCATGTAGAACATGCTTATCGCTATGGTGCTCAGCGCCGCCACCGAGCGCACGCTGCTGGTGTTGAAGCGGCTGGCGAGCATGTCAGCGAGCGTGTACTTGCCCATGTTCCGCAGAGGCTCCGCCACCAGAAGGAGCACCACGAGGTAGGCGACGAGGAAGCCTATCGAGAGGTAGAACCCTGAGAAGCCGGTGAGGGCGATGGCGCCCGCGATGCCCAGGAAAGACGCCGCCGAGAGGTAGTCGCCGGAGATCGCCAGGCCGTTCTGCCAGCCCTTGATCTGGCCGCCGGCCACGTAGTGGCTGTCGGTGCCCGTGTTCTGGCGCGAGGCCCAGGCCGTGATGCCGAGCGTCAGCGCGATGATCGCTATAAAGAAGATGATGGCTATTACCTGGTCGCTCATGCTAGCGCGCCCCCCCGACATCTTCCGCGGCCTCTACCCGCGACCGGTCCACCAGGTCGTCCCACCTGTTCGCCCGGCTGACGTAGAGGTGCATGATGATCCAGGTCATCGCGAACTGCGCGAACGCGTAGATGTAGGCCAGCGTGAGCGGGCCGAGCACCTTCACGTTCAGCACGGTCGTGAAAGCCGCCAAAAACGGTAACCCGAAGTAGAAGATCATGAAGAAGATGGTCGCCGGGATGATGAATGCTCTCTTGGCCCTTAACAGCTCCTTGAAAGCCGACGTTCGCTCCACGCGAACCCATTCGTCGTTGCGTTCCACCCTGCTCCTTTCGGTTCTTTCCCAACCGACTTGGCACTATATGGGAAGCCTTGTATACAGTCAAGCGTATACGCATAGGCGTACACGAACGCCCGTCCGCGGCGGAGAGGAACCCCCCACGCCCTCGGACGCGGGGGGTTCTCTTCTCTGGGGACTCTAGGCCCTGGCCTAGGCCCTGGCCCCTTCAGGCTGGGCGGCGGGGGCTTCCTGGCCGCGGGTAGGCGGCCTGACGATAAACGCGACGCCGGCGCTGGCGACCATGATGACGGCGATGATGTAGAAGGCCGTCGTGTAGGAGCCGGTCGAGTCGATGATGTAGGAGATAAGGAGCGGCCCGAGCACGCCGCCGAAGCTCCAGGCGGTAAGCATGAGGCCGTAGATCTTCCCCACGTTCGCGGGCCCGAAGTAGTCGGCGTTGAAGGCCGGCATCGTCCCGAACCCGCCGCCGTAGCAGGAGATTATGATAAAGGAGATGATGGCGAGCACGACGTACACGGTGCCGACGAAGGGCAGCAGGGCGAAGAGCACCGCCTGGAGCAGGAACATCACCAGGAAGACCCACTTGCGCCCGATGGCGTCAGAGAGCCAGGCCCAGAAGAACCTGCCCAGGGCGTTCCCGATGGAGATGATGCTTACGAGGGTCGTGGCGACGGTCGCGCTCACGCCGGAGAGCTCCACGGCCATCGGCGAGGCGACGGTGATGATGGAGATGCCCGCCGTAACGTTCAGGAACAGGAGCGCCCACAGGGCGTACCACTGCCAGGTCCTGGTAGCACCCCCGAGGTCGTAGTTGACGCCGGAGCTGTCGCCGCTACCGTCCGTATCGGGCTCCCAGCCAGGGGGCGTCCAGCCTTCGGGCGGGTTTTTCATGAAAAGGGCCGCGCCCACAACCATCACCAGGTAAACGATGCCGAGGATCGTGAACGTGCTGAACGGGCCGATGGAGGCGACAAGCCCCCTGGCGACGAACGCCGTTATGAACGCGCCGCCGCCGAAGCCTGCGACCGCGATGCCGGTGATAAAGCCGCGCCTGTCGGGGAACCACTTGATGAGCGTGGCGACCGGCACGATGTAGCCGAGGCCGATGCCGGCGCCGGCGATGAACCCGTACGTCAGGTAGAGCAAGGTGAGGCTTCCCTCGGCGAAGCCGGCGAGGAAGATCCCGAGCCCGTAGAGCACGCCCGCCGTGAGCGCCACGATGCGCGGCCCCGCGCTACCCATCCAGAGCCCCCCCGCAAAGGCCGCGAACCCCAGCGTAAAGATCGTGATGCTGAACGTGGCGTTTACCGCCGTCGCCGAAGCCCCGCCGTACTGCTGCGCGAGCGGATCGCTGAAGACGCTCCAGGCGTAGACCGCCCCGAGCGCGACCTGCATCACGACGCCCGCTATGGCTATGACCACCCTGTTTCCGGCACCTGAATTACTCGCCGCCTGGCTTGCCAATGGATTCCTCCCCTGTCATCGAAGTACCGTGGACGAACGCGACTGCGGATGTTCTCCCTGGAAGCCTCCCCTTTTTCCCCACCGGCCGCCTCTTCGGCCGGACTATCTGGCGCCCTCTGTACCCCTCTCGACGCGAATCCTATCAAAACCGGCGTAAACATTGAATCGCCCGCCGCGCAGGAACCCGACGAGGGTCATACCGAACTCCCTGGCGACGTCAACGGCGAGGCTGCTAGGTGCTGAGACGGCGCAGACGACGGGCACCCCGGCCGTCAGGCACTTCTGAAGGATCTCGAACGAGCTCCGCCCGCTGACCATGACCACGTTCTCCGAGAGCGGCAGCCTGCCTTCGAGCAACCCCCACCCGACGAGCTTGTCGGTCGCGTTGTGCCTACCCACGTCCTCGCGCAACGCCAGCAGGTTTCCTCCCGCGTCGAAAAGCGCCGCCGCGTGCAGCCCACCCGTCGCCTCGAAGAGCCCCTGGGCCTCTCTCAGCTTCCCCGGCAGCGAGTAGATGGTCTCGGCGGAGACCTCCGGGCCGGGCCCCACGACCGGGCAGCCGCGCAGCTCCAGCTGCTCCAGGCTCGCCTTGCCGCACACGCCGCAGGCGCTAGTGGTGTAGAAGTGGCGCTCCAGGGGGCGCAGGTCGTACTCGCGGTTGGCCCAGAGCTCCACGTTCACGATGTTGTAGCGCTGCCCGGCGTCCACGTCGGCGTCGACGCAGTAGCTGATCCTCTTTATCTCATCCCTAGAGGCGATGATGCCTTCCCCGTACAGGAACCCGGCCGCCAGCTCGAAGTCCGCCCCGGGGGTGCGCATCGTGACGGCGACGGTCTGACGCCTGTCTCCCGTGACGAGCCTGATCTCCATCGGCTCCTCGGTCGCGAGAAAGTCCGACTTCACGCGCGCCCGGCCGTCCTCGACGACCCGCACCCGCGTCTTCGTCTTGCTCCCGCTCCTGGCCCTGCCGGCCTTCTCTAGCATCCGTCTCTCCGTATCCGACCCACGCCGCAAGTTTAACAGGGGGCAAGTGCTACTATGCCCGCCATGTTCGATAGAGAGACGAAGCGTTGAGGCTCACCGGCCTGCCCAACGTCGCCCGCTACCCGGAGGCTGAGGTCTCCCGCGACGAAGAGACCATAACCATCCTTTTCGGCGGCCTCGACGGGGAGCAGGCGATGACCGTCCCCCTGAAATACGTCGGCGGCGACGAGGAGGCGGCGGAGCTGTGGCTCATGGCCCGGCTGCAGGAGATGGGGTACAGGGTCAGGCAAGGTTAGAAACGTTAGCCGTCTGTCCCGGCGTTGCTCTGTGCCCACTCGCGAACTTCCCTTATCCAAGCCCTACGCTTCGTAGACTTGCTCTTGTCGACGAGATCGGAGAGGACGGCGCTCGTGAGCGGTGGCAGGGTGCCGCTCTCCGGAACGGCGGTGTATTCGGTGCGTTGGAGGCTCAGGATCTCCAAGCTCCCACCGTCGTAACGCCAGACTTCGGGGACGCCGATCTGCGCGTAGATCGGATGTTTGTTTAAAGATGGGCTGGTGATATCTACCTCGATTACCAGGTCTGGCGGGGGATCGACGGATAGATCTATCTGAGTCTTGCCGCTGACGCGCGTCTCGTTCTGCACGTAGAAGCAAGAATCCGGTTCGAAGCCGCGTTCGAGATCCTCTCGTCGTAAGGTCATCGAGCCGACGTTTCTGACGTCGAGGCCCGCCTCTACCGCGAACATCTCGACCAGCAACGCTATTGTGCGGTTGTACTCCTCATGCTCTGTGGACGGGCTCGTGATCTCGAGCTCTCCTCGGTCATAGGTGAGACGCGGCGCGCTGCTGCTCTCCTGCTCGGCGAGCAGACGCTCGTACGTCTCCCAACGCACGTTGTGAAGAATGACCTTCCGCTCTACCGAACGCTCAACAGCCTCCATCAGAGATCCTTTTCGACGCCTACGCCTTGATTCTATAGTCGCCCGGGAGCAAGAAGAAGGGCCGGAGAGATCCGGCCCTTCGATAACCGCCCGTATTTCGGCCTGTCTAGGCCGGGATCATGCCGTGCGGGTTGAGGACGTACTTCTTGGCCGCGCCCTTGTCGAAGTCCTTGTAGCCCTGCGGGGCCTCGTCGAGCGAGATCACCGTGGCGTTGACGGCCTTGGCGATCTGGGCCTTGTCGTGCAGGATGCTCATCATCAGGCCGCGGTTGTACTTCATGACCGGGCACTGGCCCGTGAAGAACGCGTGGCTCTTGGCCCAG
>CADCUT010000118.1 GCA_902805975.1 uncultured Rubrobacteraceae bacterium
AACCTTCGGCGAGGACGAGCGCCGTGCACTCGACCACGCCGTCGCAATCGTTATGCAACCTCTCCCCCTCCGCTCCCGTTCGCCTCCGGCAGGCCGGCGGCGGACTCGTTGATGGCCTCCTCGCCGGTGATCTCCTCCAGCGAGAGCTCGTCGGTGGCCCCGTCGGCGTCGGAGGACCTCGACGCCGCCACCTTGGCGATGGCGCTCACGGAGTCGCCGGCGCGCAGGTTCATCACCCGCACACCCTGGGCGGCCCGGCCCTGCTGCGACACCGAGTCAGCGTCGATGCGGATCGTCGTCCCGAAGTTCGAGACTATGACAAGCTCGTGCAGACCCGGACGGACCACCCGCACGCCCTTGAGCTTGCCGCGCTCGCCATCGGTCTTGAGGGCTATGACGCCCTGGCCGCCGCGGCCCTGCGGACGAAACTGCGAGAGGGCCGTGCGCTTGCCGAAGCCCTTCTCCGTGATCATGAACAGGTCCGCCGCGTCGTCTGAGACAACGTCCATGCTGAGTACGACGTCGTCCTTGCCGAGCGTGAGCCCCTTCACCCCGGCGGTGGCCCGGCCCATCGGACGGGCGTCGCTCTGCTTGAAGCGGATGCCCTTGCCGTTGCGGCTGACCATCACCACGTCCGCGCCTTCCGAGACCTGGCGGACTGAGATCAGCTCGTCGTCATCGGCGAGGTTGATCGCGATGATCCCGTCAGCCTTGAGCGGCGTGTTGTACTCCAGGAAGTTCGTCTTCTTGACGATGCCGTTCTTGGTCGCGAAGAGCAGGTACGCGGCCTCGTTGAACTCCTTGGTCGCGATGACGGTCTGGATCCTCTCCCCCTGCGCGAAAGGCAGAAGGTTCGCGATGTGCCGCCCCTTGGCCGTCCTGCCCATCCTCGGGAGCTGGTGGACCTTGAGCCTGTACACCTTGCCCCTGTTGGTGAAGAAGAGCATGTAGTGGTGCGTGGTCGTGATGAAGAGGTGGTCGATGTAGTCGCCCTCTTTGAGCTCCATCCCGGCAACACCTATCCCACCGCGCCCCTGCTTGCGGAAGGTGTTGACCGGCACGCTCTTCAAGTAACCGCCGTTCGAGATGGAGATGACCATCTCCTCCTCGGCGATGAGGTCCTCTATCTCGAAGTCCACGCCCTCCTCGGCCGTGATGGCCGTGCGACGCTCGTCGGCGTAGGCGGCGCGCACCTCGGCGAGCTCCTCCTTGATGATGCTGTACACCTTGCCCTCGTCGGCGAGGACACCTTCGA
>CADCUT010000119.1 GCA_902805975.1 uncultured Rubrobacteraceae bacterium
TCGGGGTTGGTGACGTCGTAGTAGGACCCTTCCGGTACGTGGTAGAGGCCTGACTGGTTGCCCTTGATGGGGGCGCTTGCCGGGCAATTGTCCTCGGAGATGGGGGCACGGCGCCGCCCCCGGAGGCCCCCGCCGAAGCGGACGATCCCGATCAACTGCAGGAAAAAGCAGCGAGGCTCATGGGTGAATTGCTGCTCGGAGTGGCCAGAGATTAGATCGTCGTTGGGCCCGATAACCCGACGCTCAATCCAACGATCCCGGGTCCCCAGGCCCCAAGAACGATGAAACCCCGCTTAGAATGCGGGGTTACGGGGCGCGCTCGGCAGGACTCGAACCTGCGACCTCCTGATTCGTAGTCTAAAGAAATCTGTCACTGAACGTTGATAGGTGTTCGAGAATCCGCTTAGTTGAAGTATTTTTGTCGTTTACCGTTAACCGTCGTCTACACTGGTTTAGTGGCTACTGCTGCCCTACTGCTGCCATGTTGTGCGTAAGGAGGTGTGGGAGGCGAGGCCAAACAGACTGTGCTGCCAACTCACTGAGCGCCCAGGATTGAGCGTGTTTACGGGTAGCTGTGCTTTCAAAAGCACCATTCTGTGCTTTCAAAAGCACTAAACTGTGCTTTCAAAAGCACAAGGCACTATAATGGTCGTATGGATGAATACATCAATCCTTTCGTTTATGGACGTCCTATACGCCGAGAAGCTGATCTCGCAGATCGAGAGCAGGAAAAGCGAGAGCTAGTCACGGATGCCAATTCTGGTCAAGCGGTCATACTCTACGCTCCTCGAAGGTATGGAAAAACGAGTTTGGCACGCGTCGTTTCGGAACGTTTAATCACTCACCAACTAATCCCATCAGTGTATGCGAACTTTTGGGGAGCTACGAGCGTTTCGGACATCGTAGAGATACTTGGCCGAGCTTACGCGGCGTCTTCTGTCACGCAGAGAACGAAGCGTTTTTTCGGTGACCTACTTCGATCTGTTGGGTTCCAAGTAGACTTCGGTGGTACTGCTGTGACTGTTAGCTACGAAGCTAAAGACAGAGCCGAACAAGAACGTGTCGCCCTCATGAGACTTCTGGAAGTGCCACAACGGATGGCCACCCGTTCAGCGACCCAGCAGCGGCTTCTCATGATTCTGGACGAATTTGGTGAAGTGTTCAATGTGCCAGGTGAACCGGACGCGTTGATGAGAGCTGCGTTCCAAGATTCGATGAACGTGTCGTTCATTTTCATGGGCAGCAAACGTTCCCTTATGGATGCGCTTTTCACGGACCAGCATCGTGCGTTCTACAATTTCGGCCGTAGGGTAGAACTCGGCCGATTATCTTATGAAGAATTGGGAGATTTTATCGAGAGTAGATTTGAAGCCTCCGGAAAGCGCATAATGCCGGAAGCGGCAAACCTCTTGCTTTCGTTCGCCGATGGGCATCCTCACCGCAGCCAGCAACTTGCTTACCACACCTTCCGCATAGCCTCTGAGGAGGCTGACGAAGAGGCGGTGCTGTCAGCCAAGGAGGCTGCCTTAGACGAGACTGCCTCGGAATTCCAGGTCCTCTTGGACCGGATGACGCCTGTCACGAGAGCGGTCTACTTAGCCGTCTGCACTGAACCGACAGCGGAGATGACTTCAAGACCTTATCTCGAGCGCCAGGGTATCAAGAGTACGGGGTCGCTCCGAAGTGCCATTCGGACGCTGACTGATGCAGGGGACTTGGAGCAACCAAAAGGCGGGATACCGGTTCCGACTGACCCGCTCCTTGCCGCTTGGGTGCGCGAACGTATGAACGAAGTTTAGTACATGGCGGTTAGAGGCTCTTCTTGACGCGGTTTGTAAGTTTGGCGGCGCGCATCGTCGCAGAATCTCTTGTCTTGCCTTTGCGTTCGGCCGTTCCGGTTCGGTTAGGACAGGGACATCGAACGGCCGCAATGCTCGCAGCGAACCAGGTCCCCACCGGCGAGCATAATCCACCACATTCGCAGATACATGGCACCGAGGAGGTTGTCGAAGGTCCAGGTCATCTTGAGGCAAGAAGAGCCTGACTTAATCTCCCCCGCAAAATGCAAAACGCCCCTCTCGGCGTACGGCCGTTGTGCCGCACCGCCGATGGTGTCGGCAGACGGTGCCAAAGCGCGTTGCGAGTTCAGCGGGCGACCCGATAGACACGGCGCTCGGAAACAGGGCCTTCGATGTCATATTTAACGACCCGGACCCGTCACACATTTAGGCAGCACAACATATCGTGAAAGGCCAGAATCTCATTGAGAACGCAAAGGACACCAAGAGGCCTTTGAGGCCGCAACGTATGCAGGATCCTGCAAGCTGACTTCGGGGAATCATCCTTCCACGCACTCGGGTGAATAGGGGCAAGGAGGAGGGCCATCGAACCCCGCAGGGGAGCCGCGCCCCCGAGAACCCCATCGGGCCGGGGTTGCGGGAACGGCCCTTGTCGGGGCCTACGGTGGATCGGAGCGAGAGCAACCCCGCGGCCGCGTGCCGCCCGCCCCTCCGGCCATCGAAGGGGCGGGGGGTCCTCTATCTGCTCCCCCAGTGGGGAGCGGCCTCGTTCCTCGCGTTGTTGCTGTCGGTCACCCGGCGCGCGCCGCTCCCGTCGGTGTTGACGGTGAAGATCTCGTAGTCCTCGATGCCGTAGGGGGCGGTGTAGGCTATGCGCCCGCCGCCCGGCGAGTAGACGGGCTCGTTTTCGGAGACGGCATTGTCGGTCACGCGGCGCGTGTCGCTGCCGTCCGGCTTGACGGTGAAGATCTCGTAGTCGCTGCCGTCGTAGGCCGAGTAGACGATCCTCCCGCCGTCCGGCGAGTAGTCGGGCGAGTACTCGTCCACGGCGGTGTCGGTCACCATGCGGTAGTCGCTCCCGTCGATGTTGACGGTGAAGATCTCGTAGTCCTTGCCGTCGTAGCGCGTGTAGGCTATCCGGTCGCCGCTCGGGGAGTAGGCGGGGTTGTCATCGTAGACGTCGTTGTGGGTGAGCTGCACCCTGCCGCTGCCGTCCGGCTTGGTGGTGAAGATCTCGTAGTCCTTGCCGTCGAAGAGTGTGTAGGCGATCCTCCCCGGCGAGCCGGGGAAGTTGGCCTCCGCCGGCCGCGCGTGGGCCGCCAACGCCAACCCAGCCGCCGCCAACGCCGTCGCGGCCAACATCAGAACCGTTCGTCTCATCCCCGTACACCCTTCCGTAGCGGGGCGGAAGAAGAAATGTGTGCAGACCCCCGCCCCGTGCCGCTATAGCCGCCGAAGTATCCAGGGGGCGCGGGGACGGGCGTATCCCCCATATGGGCCAGGTCTGCTAGTACTTTGGTCGGAGAACTTCCGAGAACCCCCTACGGGCGAAGTTCGGAGAATGAGCCTTCCACACGCTTGGGTAGACAGGATAGGATGGACCCATTCGGTCGCGGCAGGGTCGCGGCGAAGATCGGGGAGGTGATGCGCATGGGCGTGGGCCAGGCAGAACGCGCAAGCGGATGATTTTCTCCAAGGAGCGGGACCCCCGGCTCGTGACCGTCCGCCGGGGCGGCACCCTACTGGACGCCGACCATCACCTACTCGCGGCCTGGGCGGCCGACTGCGCCGAGCACGTGCTGTACCACTTCGAGCAGGCGCATCCCGGCGACGATCGGCCGCGGCGCGCGATCGGGTTGGCGCGTGCTTGGGCGCGAGGCGAGATCACGATGACGCAGGCTCGCCAGGACGCCTTCGCGAACGCGGCGGCCCGGGAGGTGTCGGGGGCCGCGAAGCTGGCGGCCCTCGCCGCCGCTCAAGCCGTGGCGGTGTCCCACGTGCCGGCCCACGAGCTGGGCGCGGCGGCATACGCGATCAGGGCCGCTCGTGCGGCGGCCCCCGAAGGGGAGCAAGAGCGGGCCGGTCGCCTGGAGTGCCATTGGCAACGGGCACGGCTTCCCGGCGAGATCCGCGAACTCGTGTTGGATGATCAGAGGCTGCGCAACGAGGTGTGCTGGTATGTGTTCGATTGCTGACCGGCGAGCACGAACAGGTGGCGGGTCTGCCCCCTCTCGCATCCGTCACCCAATCCCGCCTTCCGTGCTTGATCGCATGTTATGTACGATACGCTCCAGCGGTAATGCTAGATAGTCTAAAACTGCCCGATGCTTGCACGATTCTCCAGCATTCGGTGTCTGCTCCGAAGCGGTGCGTTGCAGTTGTGGTCGAAGCGCTTTCGCACCCGACGAAGCAGGAAGATGGGGCCGAGTATTGTAGGAGCGAGAACACCCGCTAACGCCATGAAAAGATGGTCAGCCGCCTTCCAAGCTTGCGGCCGGTGAAGTACCGCTTCCGAACTCACGAGCGAAGCTTCTCGACGCTTTGTTCGCCTCGCGCAGCAGCGACCCCGTCCTTGCCTTTGGTGGGTATTGCCGGGCCGCGACACGGTTAGACACGTGCTATCCCGACGAGTCGACGATACGTTTGGTTACCCCTACGAACGCCCGTACCACGGGTGAGCTTTCGTTTCGCCTCCACGCCACCACCAGATCCCAGCTCGCTTCCGGCCCGTACACCGGGCGGCAGACCACCCCGGGATTGTTCAGGTTCTCCGGGATATTGACGGTCAGCGAGACGCCTAGGCCGGCGGCCACCATGCCCGCGAGGGACTGCGCCGTCACCGAGTCGGCCTCCGCCTCCGCAGATTCCTGAACCACCCGTGGGCTGAAGCCCGCTTGCTGGCAGAGGCCGATCACCCGATCGTGTATGGCCGGCGACAGCCGGCGGGGCGGAAACACGAAATCCTCGTCGGCCAGGGCCGCCAGCGGGATGCGCTCCTCCGAGGCCAGGTGGTGATCTGCGGGCAAAACGGCGAGCAGCGACTCGCGGGCCACCGGCAACACCTCCAGGGAATCGTACGTCGGCGGGTTCCTGAGCAGGCCCACGTCTATGCGCCCCCCTTCGAGCTCCCGCACCTGCTCGGGGGTATAGAGCGCCCGCAACTCCAGCTCCACGTCCGGACGATCTTCCCGGAATGCCCTGACCAGGCGGGGCAGCACCTCGTGGGCCGCCGAGCCCACGAACCCTAAGGAGAGCCGCCCGACCTCCCCGCGATGGGCCCTCACCGCGGCGCGCCTCGCCCTCTCTGCCTGCCCGAGCGTCGAGCGCGCCCCTTCCAGAAACGCAGACCCCGCCATGGTCAGCCGGACCCGGCGTCCGGACCGGTCGAACAGCCTCACGCCCAAGTCGTCCTCCAGAGCGCGTATCTGATGGCTCAGTGCCGGCTGGGCGATGCGCAACCGCTCGGCAGCCCCGCGGAAGTGCAACTGCTCGGCAACGGCCACGAAGTACCGCAAATGCCTCAATTCCATGGCACCCTCCTCACCGCGACTGATACATCGTGTATATCATAACCTCGTTAAAGATGTATTGGACATATCACTCTGGCCGCGCAACACTAGGTCCACAATATGTCGGGTAACGCGAGAGGAAAAGCTGTCATGACGAAGACGTGGTTTATCACGGGCGCATCGAAGGGCTTCGGCCGCGAGTGGGCGCTGGCGGCGCTCGACCGGGGAGACAGGGTAGCGGCGACTGCTCGAAATGTGGATCAGCTCGCGCAACTGGTCGAAGAGTACGGGGACGCGGTCCTGCCGCTCCGTCTGGACGTGACCGACCGTTACGGGGCCTTCGCGGCCGTGCGGCAGGCGGCGTCGCACTTCGGGTCGCTCGATGTGGTGATCAACAACGCCGGCTACGGCCACTTCGCCATGGTCGAAGAGCTGACCGAGGACGAGATCCGCGCAGAGCTGGAGACCAACTTCTTCGGCGCGCTCTGGGTCACCCAGGCGGCGCTGCCGATCATGCGCGAGCAGGGCTCGGGCCACATCATCCAGGTGACGAGCGAGGGCGGGGTCCGCGCCTTTCCGCTATTCGGGGCCTACCACGCCTCGAAGTGGGCGCTCGAGGGCCTGTCCCAGTCCCTCTCCCAGGAGGTCCGGAACTTCGGCATCCGGGTCACGATGGTCGAGCCCGGTCCGTACGCGACCGGCTTCGGCAGCAGCGGGCTGAAGACGAGCGAACAAAACCCCGCCTACGACGAGGCACGAAACGGATACCGACCGGCGTTCGAACGGGCGTTCTCCGAACGCGGGACGCCGAGCGCGACGCGAGGAGCGATCCTGCGGCTCGTCGACGCCGAGGAGCCGCCGCTGCGTATCTTCTTCGGCAAGTCGCTCGGGCCGGTAACCGAAGAGTACGAGCAGCGCCTAGCTACCTGGCGGGAGTGGGAGCAGGTCTCGCTCGAAGCGTTCGGTGAGGTGCAGGGCTACTCGAAGCGGCTTCACAACCACCGAGGGTGACAGGGCGGGCCGTTTCGAACCGCAAGCAACAGCGCCAGTCGGCCACGGGCCGTAAGCTGCTCGACGCCGCGCAAGAGGAGAATACGTGTCCGCATCGAGAACCCGTCGTCGCTGGCGATGCCCACAGGAGCGTTGAATGCGAGTGTGGAGGTCAGAGTGTGGTGTCGAGCCTACAAGGCAGGGTGGCCGCTGGTAACGGGAGCAAGTCGGGGCATCGGGACAGCCATCGCCCGACGGCAGGGCTTCGAGGACATCACGGCAGACGACCGGGACGAGACCATGAACAAGAACCTACGCGCGGAGCTCGGAGACGACGAGGCCTTCGCTTCCCAGAGTGCGCTGTCTCAAGAGATTTTCCTTCCGTTAATCAGTTCGAGCTGCCGGTGGGGCCGACTATGATCTCGCTCACGTCCACGTCCTCAGGCTGCTCCATCGCGTAGCGCACGGCCCGGCCGATCGCGTCCGGGGCGATGGCCACCCGCCGGTACTCGACCATCGCCTCGCGCGTCGACTCGTCGGTGATGGTGTCGGCGAGTTCACTGGTCACGACGCCGGGCGAGACCACCGTCACCCTCAGCGTCTCGGTCTCCTGCCGCAACCCCTCTGAGATAGCCCAGACGGCGTACTTGGTGGCGCAGTAGACCGCGGCGGTCGGCACGACCCTGTGGGCTCCGATCGAGGCGACGTTGACGACGTGCCCGTGGCCCTGCTCCTCCATGATCGGCAGGACGGCGGCGATGCCGTTTAGGACGCCGCGGACGTTGACGTCGATCATGCGGTCCCACTCGTCTACCTTGAGCTCCCTCAGCGGCGAGAGCGGCATCACGCCGGCGTTGTTGACGATGGCGTCCACCCGCCCGAATTCGTCCCTGGCTTCGGCGACGAACGCCGCCACTTCCTCCCGGTCGGTGACGTCGAGCTTGCGGGCGCGGGCCGTCCCGCCTGAGGCCTCTACCTCCGCGACCGTCTCTTGCAGCCGCTCCAGCCGCCGCGCCCCGAGCACGACCGTGGCGCCCGCCTTGCCGAGCTCTAGGGCGATGGCCCGCCCGATCCCGCTGCTCGCGCCGGTGATGGCAACGATTCGTCCGTCTGGTCCTGGCATTTTCTGGGTTCTCCTCTCTCCTGGTTTCGCTACAAAGACCAGACTAGATGCCGGCGGCGGCGAGCAATAGACCAGAACTGCACGATCCTTGCACGATCCTCCGCGGTTCGTCGTTCGGAAGCGCGCGTCTGGCCTGGGGCGTTGCCTTATAATCGTGTCCGCGTGCTTTGGCTTTCGATCCGAGGGGTGGAATGAGAGGTCAAGACGAGCTGGCCCTGCTGATCGGCCGGCACGCCACAGAAGAGGGCGTCAACCCGACGGGGGTCCCGCGGCTGAACCTGATCCGCGGCTCGCGACCGACCGGGCCCTTGCACGCGCTCCACGAGCCGGCCCTGTGCATCGTCGCCCTGGGCAAGAAGCGGGTGCTCTTGGGCGAAGAGGCGTTCCTCTACGGCCCCGGGCAGTACCTCGTCGTCTCGGTGGACCTGCCGGTGGTCGCGCAGGTCCTGGAGGCGGATCCGGAGGCGCCCTACCTGTGCTTCCGGCTCGACCTCGACGCGGCCAAGCTCGGGGAGCTGCTCACGGAGTCGGGCCTAGACGCGGCGTCCGGCAAGGAGTCGGGCTTAGGCTTGTCGCTGAGCCCGATCGATCCGGGGCTGCTCGACGCGGTAGTCCGGCTCCTGCGGCTGCTGGAGACGCCGCGAGACATAGGCGTCCTCGCCCCCCTCGCCGAACGCGAGATCCTCTACCGTCTCCTGACCGGGGATCAGGCCCCGACCATCCGGCGGATCGCCCTCTCCGAGGGAAAGCTCGGCCAGGTGGGCCGGGCGATAGGCTGGATCAAGGACCACTACCGCGAGCCGTTGAGCGTCGAGGCCTTGGCCTCCGAAGCCAGGATGAGCACGTCCGCGCTGCACCACCACTTCAAGGCCGTGACCAACATGAGCCCGCTTCAGTACCAGAAACGCCTCAGGCTGCAGGAGGCGCGGCGCCTGATCCTGGGCTCCTCGCTCGACGCCGCGACGGCGGGCTTCAGCGTCGGCTACGGCAGCCCGTCGCAGTTTAGCCGCGAGTACGGCCGTCTGTTCGGGGCGCCCCCGATGCGCGACGCCGAGGGCCTGAAAGCTTCCCTCCTGTGGCAGGAAGTTTGAGTCGGGCCGAATGAGCGTCGCCACATCTGGGGGTACAGCCGACATATCCGCAAAATAGTGCCACTAGCCTTGACTTGATAGAAACGTTTGGTACTTTTGGACCGCGAAGACGCGGTAGATGAATCACAAGAGTTAGAGGTTCGCCGCCGGCGTGCGGTCGAAGAAGGTCCGGTTCTGGTCGAACACTACGAGGCCGAAGTCCGCAACCAGATCGCTCAGACCATCATACCTAACTACTATCCCTACCGAACGCGTCGACCCGCACTCGACGCTAGCGCTCCCGGTGTACGTGCCTGTGCCGTCCGGGTCGGTAAGCTCGGCCTCCGCTTCGACCACCATTCCTCTGACGACGTGTCCGAAGAACTTCGTTCCCGGACGAACGCGGCCCACGACCGCCAGCTCGAAGCCGGCGCAGACCACCTTTCGTGCCTCCCTTCTCCGGCCGGCCGCTATTCTCGACCTACTTCCCGAACTCGGTGGACAGCATGCTGGACAGGTACGCGAAGATCTGGCCGACGACGAAGTCGCCTTGAAAGCGGCACGCGTTGAGCGACCTGGCCGAGAGCCTGTCCTGCCGTGAGACGGACGCCTGATCAACCGGCGCAGGACCTCCCGAGGGATCGCCGGCACCCGAGGAGGGTCCCGCCATGAGCGGGGCCATGCTCGGGTGCCGATCAGGCGGAGTAGGTCTGGGCGGCGATGCGCTCGGCGATCATGATCGTCGTGACGTTGGTAGCCGTCGAGGGCACCTGCGGCATGATCGAGGCGTCCACCACGCGCAGATTGCTCACCCCGCGCACGGCCCCGGTCGGGTCGACGACCGCCCACGGGTCGTCCGGGCCGCCCATCGGCGCGGTGGAGGTGGGGTGGCTGTAGGTCTGCAGGCCCACCGCGATGGACGCGGCCAGTGCCTCGTCGCCCTGGACGGTGTCGCCGGGGAGCATCTCAGCCGCGACCACGGAGGCGAAGAGCGGGTCGCGGCCGATGCGGCGACTGAGCTTCACGCCCTCGA
>CADCUT010000120.1 GCA_902805975.1 uncultured Rubrobacteraceae bacterium
GACAGCCCGGCCTCGACCTCTTCCCTGGCGCGCGCGGCCCTGTTGCTGGCGCTCTCGCTGGGGGTTCCGGCCTCCTCCAGACGACCGGCCTTGACCGCCAGCCGCTCCGCCCGCTCGAAGAGCGCGGCGTGCTCGCCGGCGTGTCGTCCTATGGCCATCCCCGCCCGAGATACAACGGCCGGATCCGGAGCCGGCTCGGGCGTCTGTCCACGAGGCCGCCCGAAGAGACGGCCAACGGCGCGTTTCAGCGCCCCTGGCACGGACCTCGGTCTCGGGATTCCGAAAGGCGGTAGACTTCCCTCGCTCATGCACCATATGATAAACCGTCAAGCGTTCTCTGTTGTGATCTTGCTCTCCACCCTCCTCCTCGCCGGTTGTTCCGGCGTCTTCGGGGAGAGCCCGGGTGAGCAGGCGGACCAGGCCATCACCGAGGCAAACCGGGCCATCGACGAGCACAACAGGCTCTTCGACCAGGCGCGCGCCACCTACAACGACGTAAAACAGCAGATCGAAGATGGCAACGACCCCTCGGCCCAGCAGGACCGCATAACGCAAGCCAGGGACGATATGGAGCAGGCCCGCTCCAGGCTGCAAGACGCCAGGGACTCCCTAGACGGCGTGAACGACCTCGACGTCGACCCCGCCGTGCAGCGCTACGCCAGCACCCTCTCCGACGCCATGGAGGCCCAGATCTCCGCCGAGGACCGCGAGATAGAGTTCTACGCCCTCCTCGAAGAAGACCCCGCCCTGGAGAACAACCGCGAAGAGGCAGAGAACCTGCTCGAACAGGTTGGCAACGACTACGAACGCGCGGAGCAAGCCTACGCCGAAGCCAGAGACCTGGCCGACGAGAACCCGGAACTTATAGAGTCGACGCAGCAGTAGAGGTTTCAGGCTACAGGTATCAGGTTTCAGGTCTGCGGTTCGATGCGTAGACGTGGAGAGCGTGGCGCCGGGTGTTCCCATCGGCGCGGACGAAACTGACTCAAGCCCGAAACCTAATGCCTCAAAACCTAGAACCTACAGCGGCTGACAGGTCGGGCACGCGTGGGTGCCGCGGCCCGCGACGCGGGTTTTTTCGATGGTCGTGCCGCATCGGGGGCAAGGTTCTCCTTCTCGCGTGAAGACCTGGAGCTGGTGCTGGTACTGGCCGGTCTCGCCGAAGGCGTCGTGGTAGGAGTCGAAGGTGGTGCCGCGCAAGTCTATGGCGCGGCTGAGGATGTCGCGGGTGGCGGCGTGGACCTTCTTTGTCTCTTCGGGGGTGAGGGTGTTCGCCCTGCGGGTCGGGTGGACGCCGGCGGCGAAGAGGACCTCATCCACGTAGATGTTGCCGAGCCCGGCGACGACCGACTGGTCGAGGAGGAGGCCCTTGATGTTCGCCTTTCTCCCGAAGGCCCTCGTCAGGTAATCGACGGTGAACTCTTCGGAGAACGGGTCGGGACCGAGGCGGGAGATCAGGGGATGGTTCTCTTCTTCGCCGAACTCGTAGAGGTCGAAGTAGCCGAGCCAGAGGCGGGTGAAGGCGAGGACCAGACCGCCGTCGAACTCCAGGACGGCCGTGTTCATCCTGTCAGGCTCCTGCCACTCCGGGAGGCGGAGGACACGGCCGGAGATCACCAGGTGGACGATACCGACGACGTCGCCGAAGTCTAGGACGATGATCTTGCCCCGTCTTCCCGTCCCCAGGAGCTTCCGCCCGACGAGCCTGCGCGGGAACTCCTGCATCTCCACGTTCGTCACGTCGGGCCGGAAGACCTCCGCCCGCAAGACCTCGCGCCCGGCGGCGAGCGCCGCGACGTCCTGAGAGATTACGGTCGTCTCGGGCAGCTCGGGCACTAGTAGTCCCCCAGCAGCTTCTCGACGTAGAGGGCGACCCCGTCCTCGTCCACGTTCGGGACCACCTCGTCTGCGGCCCGGCGCACCTCGTCGGTCATCGGGCCGACGGCGACGCCGCATCCGGCGAAGCGGAGCATGTCCGCGTCGTTGTCCGCGTCCCCGAAGGCGACCGTGCGTCTAGGGTCGATCCCCCACCGTCCGCAGAGGAACTCGAGGGCGTTTGACTTTGTCCCCTCGAGTACCCCGACCTCGACGTAGTGCGGCAGGCTCCGGGTCACGAAGAGCCTGCCCCGGAACGTCTCCTGGGCCTCCCCGAGCCAGCCCTCGACGTCGTCGGGGTGGTCCACGATCACGACCTTGGTCGGCTCCTCTGCCGCGCCCGCGAGCCACTCCGCCGGGGAATCGACCACGACGACGCCCGGCTCCTCGTTACGCCTCGAGAACCGCAGGGCGGCCGGGCTGTCCGGGGAGGTGATGACGCGACCGTCCACGAGGACGCGGGCGTGCAGGCCGCGCTCCGCGGCCCACCGGAGGACTTCGAGGCCGAGGTCTCTTGGCAGCGTCCGGTGCAGGAGCGTCTCCCCGTCCATGCGGCGGATCATCGATCCCCCGTAGCAGACCACGGGGTCTCCCCCGCCGAAGCCCAGCCTCCCGGCGTGTTCGACGGCTGACTCGTAGCGTCGGCCCGTCGCGACGACGAGGCGCATCCCGCGTTCGCGGAGGTTCTTCATCGCGGCCAGGGTGCGGTCCGTTATCCCAAGGTCCCGGCGCAATAACGTGCCGTCGAGGTCGAAGGCGCCGAGATCGAAGCGCAGCCCCCCGTTGTGTTCCGCGACCAAGGATCTCCCCTCAAAAACCGTTAGAACCGGGCGTCCCCCCGGCCACCAAAGGTGGCCCGATGATACCGCGTCCGCGCCGTGGTGTAATGCGAAAAGGCACAGGGGGAACGGCGCGAGGGAGGGAGAGCCTTTTGAAGCTGGCGGGTCGTATGGGGCGTTTGGGCACGGAGACGGCGTTCTCCGTCCTGGCGAAGGCGAAGGCGCTGGAGGCGCGGGGACGGGACATCATCCACCTGGAGATCGGGGAGCCGGACTTTGACACGGCCGACCACATCGTCGAGGCCGGCTGCCGGGCGCTCCGCTCCGGCGAGACCCACTACACCCCGACCGCGGGCATCCCACAGCTGCGCGAGGCCATCGCCGCCGACGTGGCGCGGAGCAGGGGGATCGGCGTCGACCCGGCCCAGGTCGTCGTCACGCCCGGGGGGAAGCCCATAATGTTCTTCGCCATCCTGGCGCTCGTGGAGGCGGGAGACGAGGTCCTGATGCCGAACCCCGCCTTTCCGATCTACGAGTCGATGGTCGACTTTGTCGGGGGGACCCCGGTCTTCGTACCCCTACGCCAGGAGAACGGCTTCAGGTTCGATCTGGACGAGTTCAGGGCCGGGTTGGGCGAGAGAACGAGGCTCGTGATCCTTAACTCCCCCGCCAACCCGACCGGCGGCGTGTTTACCGCCGAAGACATAACGGGCATCGCGGAGATCCTGCGTGAACGCCCCGACGTGATGGTGCTCTCCGACGAGATCTACGCCCGCCTCCTCTACACGGGCTCGTTCGCCAGCATCGCCTCACAATCGGGCTTCGGTCCCGACGAGAGGACCATCATCCTCGACGGCTTCTCCAAGACCTACGCGATGACCGGCTGGCGCCTCGGCTACGGCGTGATGCCCGAAGCCCTGGCCGAGCAGGTAACGAGGCTCCAGGTCAACTCCAACTCCTGCACGGCCGCCGCCACCCAGCACGCGGGCCTCGCGGCCCTCTCGGGCCCCCAGGACGCCGTGGACCGGATGCTTGAAGAGTTCCGGGCCCGCCGGGACCTGATCGTGGCCGGCCTCAACGACCTGCCCGGCGTCGAATGCATCTCCCCCCAGGGCGCCTTCTACGCCTTCCCCAACGTCTCCGGTACGGGCCGTCAGGCCGATGAACTGGCCGACCTGCTCCTCGAAGAGGCTGGGGTGGCCTGCCTCTCCGGCACCGCCTTCGGACGCCACGGCGAGGGCCACCTCCGGTTCTCCTACGCCAACAGCCGCGAGAACATCTCAAGCGCCCTCGACCGCATGCAAGAGGTCCTCCAGGGACTGTAAACCCGCCAGCCCCACCCCACCTCGCCGTAGACTACAAACAATCGTTTGTAGTACAGTGAAAACAAAGAGGCTAGCGCTCCCGCGTGGGGTGCAAGGGCTTCGGCGTGGGGCGGTTTGGGGGGTGGGCAGAGGTGTCAGGTCTTAGGGGTGACGAGTTGGCGGGGTTGGGGCCCACGGTGGTCTCGGTGCTGGCGCTCGTGCTCTCGCTGCTCAACCTCTACCTTCAGAGGAGGGACCGGAGGCCGAGGCTCAAGATCCGGGTCCGCTACGAGTACCGGGTCGGGGTGCCGGAGGCGGGATCTCCGGTGGACTCCCCCGCCTCCCAGTTGCACGACGAGTCGCAGGAGGGGCTGTACATGCGGCTGGGAGACTTTCTTCGGGAGCACGGCGTGGGTTATCCGAGGGGCACCGCGGTGGTGCGGTTCGCGATCTCCAACGAGGGCGAGAGGGTCGCCTACCTGGGCGCCGTCCGGCTGGTGTTCCGCGAGGGAGGGCTGCCCGGGCGCCGGATGGTGCTCGACCCCGTCCAGAAGCGGGTGCTGCCCCTGCACCTCGCCAGAGACGCCGCCAACGTGGCGGGGTCCGGCGCGGCGGAGGGCCTGCCCGTGGAGGTCGTCCCCGGGGACGGCGTCGGCTACAGGTTCTCGCTCACCCGACTGGCCAACACGCTCGAGAAAGAGGGCCACACCGGCAACGTCCCCCTCTCGCTGGAGGCGACCGACAGGCTGGGTAACGCCTACAGGCGCACCTTCCGCGTCAACACCGACCTCTGGGCCTACCGCGAAGATGCAGATAAAGAGCCGGGGTGATCCCCGCGAAGAGCGCCCGGCGGGGTCCGGGAAACTTCCGGTATCCCTCTGCGTAAACTAGGATATTACCCAAGAGAGCAAAGGAGCGCGCCCGTGACCGAAGAACGCGGCAACTACGGCGTCGAGCCCGAGCCCGGCAGGTCGGCCGGCGGTTCGGGCCTCGGCGGGCCCACCACGACGATGATGAGCTCGAGGGACGAGGATACCTGGTCGGCGATGGCGCACCTCTCGGTCTTTCTCAACCTCTTCACCGGCTTTCTGGGGCCGGTGGCGGCGTTGGTGATCTGGGCGATATACAAGGACCGCTCCCCGCGGGTCGCCTTCCACGCCTTACAGTCACTCTGGTACCAGGTCGCCTGGATGGTGATCGTTCTCGGCTTCACGTTCGTGGCGTTCATCCTGACGGTCGTCACGTTCGGCTTGGCCTCCTTCGTGGTGGCGCCCCTTGGCATCCTGCTCGCCGCCGTCCCGTTCGTGCACATGGCGTACGCGGCCTACAAGGTCAACCAGGGGGTAGATTACCGGTACCCCTGGATCTCCGACCTGGTCGACGGTGGGCAGAGCACCAGGATCTAGGTCCCCAAAGAGGCTCGCGCCGGCCCCGCCGCTACCCTATGCTGCCCCCGTGAAATCCTGGCTACGACGCGCGTTCGGGGGCGGCGGACCCGACCTGCGGCTCTCCCAGTCCCTCGGGGCCTTCGCCGGCCCAGACGGGAACATCTCCCCCCTGCACGTCTTTTTCGAGGTGACCAACGCCGGGGCCGAAGCGGTCGAGGTGACCAGGGTCTACTTGTCCGCGAAGGGAGGGCCGCGTCCGGTCTACGAGGGGCCTTTCGAAGGAGATCACGCCCTGCCCTTCGCCCTGGCGCCCGGTGAATCTTCCCGGTTCCACGCCCGCGCCAAGGCGCTGGCAAGAGTCCTTAAAGATGCCGGACACGACGGCCGTCCCCGCGTAAGCCTCGTGGTCGAGGACGCTTCAGAGAACCGCAGCGAGAAGGTCTTCCGGTTCAGGGTGGACGAATACCTGCAACTAAAGGACGAATAACGCGCCACTCGTGAGGCCCGCCGGGACCTCCGGAGGCCGGGGAACGGGGTCTGCGGGGTGCCCCGGAGCCACTTGCGCACGCGGTTGGAGTTGGTTCTCCCTCAGATCACGGCGCGTCGGGAGGTCAGCCCGCCGTCTATGGTGAGCACCGCGCCGCTCACGTAGCTGGCGCGGGGGCTTGCGAGGAACAGGATGGCGTCGGCCACCTCCTCCGAGGTCGCGGCACGTCCGCCCGGCAGGCGCGCGAGCCGCTCTCGCCAGCGCTCGGGGTCGCCGAACTCCTTTGCGGCCTGGCGACGCAGGAACTCCAAGCCGCGCTCGTTGGACATGTCGCCCGGGCTTACCCCGACGACCCGCACGCCGTGGTCGAGGCTCTCCCCGCCGAGCGAGCGCGTGAGCGTCGCGAGGGCCGCGTTGGCCGAGATGCCGGCCGCGTAGTCTGCGGCCCTCTGGTCGCCGGCGGTCCCGATAACGTTGACGATGACGCCGCGCCCGCGGGCGCTCATATCCGCGTAGAGCGCGCGCATCATGTTGACGTAGCCGAAGACCTTGAGGTCCCAGGCCTCGCGCCAGCGCTCGTCGTCGACCTCCTCGATCTTCCCACCCGGTATGGCCCCGGCGTTATTGACCAGGACATCCACGTCGGCGCAGGTCCCAGCCAGCCTTCGCGCGTCCTCGCCCCTGCTCAGGTCGACGGCGTGGACGGTGACCGGCACGTCGAAGTCGCGCGAGATGCCTTCCCGCGCTGCCCGGAGCTTGTCGGCCGTTCTCGCCGCGAGGTGTAGGGCGCAGCCTTCGGCGGCGAAGGCGCGGGCCGTCGCGAGGCCGATGCCTCCGGAGCCTCCCGTAATGAGGACCGAACAGCCCTTCAGCCCGAGGTCCATGTCCCTCCCGTCTAGGTCCAGCTCGTCGGACGACCGCGCGAACGGTACCAGGAAATCCGCGCCCCCGCCGCTTCTTTCCAGGGGAAGAGTACCCTCGGGCTTATGCGCGGGTCCGTTTGGGTATGACCGCTCCATGGAAAGATGCTTCGGGTCGACGGCGCCCTACACCGTGGGGTGGAAGAAGAGTTCCAACTCGTCGATCCTCTCACCAGGGAGTTGGTTCCGGCCGTGGAGGCCGTGCTCCGAGCCGCCCCGGAGGATTCGGAGCGGATGGCCCGCGAGCTCTTCCAGGACTGTGTCGAGATGCGCACGCCTGTGTTCTCCGATGTCGCGGGACTCGCCCGGCGTTTGCCGGAGTTCCGCCGCGAGGTGACGAAGGCGGCAAAGGAGGCCGGCGTCGGAATCTCGGCCTCCGGGTTGCACCCCGTCTCCGATCCCTTCGCCCAGAAGTTCACCCCGGGCGAGCGCTACAGGCGGATGGAGGAAGAGCTCGGCGCCCTCGCCCGGCTCCAGATCATCTACGCCCTCCACGTCCACGTCGGGGTGCCGGACGAGGAGGCGGCCATCCAGGCGACGAACGCGCTGCTGCGCCACGTGCCCATCCTGACCGCGCTCTCGGCCAACTCCCCCTTCTGGCACGGTATGGACACGGGGTTCGCCTCCGCCCGGGTCAAGATTCGGGACGCCTCCCCGCGTTCGGGGCTCCCACCAACCTTCGGAAGCTGGGAGGAGTTCGAAGGCTACACCGAGGCGCTCGTGGCCATGGGGAACATACCGGACTTCTCGTGGTTCTGGTGGGACGTGCGCCCGCACCCGCGCCACGGTACGGTCGAGTTGCGGGTCCCCGACGCCCAGGCCGAAGGCGACTACGCCGTCGCGCTCGCCGCCCTCGCCCAGTGCCTCGTCGCCACCGCCGGCGACTACGCCCCACAAGACGCCCGCTTCGTCTCGGAGAACAAGTGGCGCGCGATCCGCCGCGGCCTGGACGCCCGCCTCTACGACTTCGGCACGGGGGAGGAGAAGGGCGCGCGCGAGACCGCCAGGGACCTCGTCGCCCGGCTTCGCCCCGTCTCCCAGGACCTGAGATGCGAGGAGGAGCTTGGCTGCGTACTGGAGATCCCTGGACCGGGGCGACGGCGCCGAGTTACAGCGGGCGGCCTACAAGAAGCGGGGATCCCTTCGGGACGTGGCCGACTACCTGCTCGAAGCCACGGCGCCGGCCTGAGGTGGCTTTCAACGGCCGCCCCGGAGAACGGGTGGCACGCGATCCCCGCGGCGACCCCTGAAGAGCGCAAGGCCGAAGGAGGCAACGATGCTGCACCGCGACGTAGCCGACGGCGTGCACCGGATAGCCGAGCACTTCGTCAACTGGTACCTCGTAGAGGAGGGCGGCCGGCTCACGGTCGTCGACGCTGGCCTGCCGGCCTCCTGGCGTTCCTTGCTCGGGGCCCTGGAGGAGATCGGTCGCACGCCTCGCGACGTAGAGGCGCTCGTGCTCACGCACGCCCACTTCGACCACATAGGCTTCGCAGAGCGCGCGCGGGCCGAGCTCGGCGTCCCGGTGTGGGTCCACGAGAACGACGCTTCGCTGACCCGAAGGCCGTGGCTGTACATGAGCGAGCGCAGCCCGCTCACCTACCTGCGCCGTGGCAACCTGCCGATCGTGGCCTCCTTCCTCCGGGCCGGGGCGCCTCGGGTGGGCGCCATCCGCGGGGTGCGCCGGTTCGGGGACGAAGGAACTTTGGACGTGCCGGGCTCCCCGCGCGTCCTGTTCACCCCGGGGCACACTTTGGGCCACGTCTCGCTCCACCTGCCCGGGCGCGACGCGGTCATCTCGGGCGACGCGCTGGTCACGCACGACCCCTACACGAACACCCGGGGGCCCAGGATCGTCGCCCGCGGGGCAACGGCCGACAGCCAGCGGGCGCTGGCCTCGCTGGAGCGGCTGGCGGAGTCGGGCGCAGGAACGGTCCTGCCGGGTCACGGTGAGCCCTGGACGGGCGGCGTCGAGAGCGCCGTGCGAGAAGCGCGCCGGGTCGGCGTCCTCTAGCGTTCTCCACCCGGTCCGGCTCCCGTGGGGGCGCCGAAGCTTCGATAAGCGAGCGTCCGGGCATAATCCGTCAGGACGAAGAAGAGATCCACGCAGGCCAGAGAGAAAGGGACCGCTTCCGTGCTCGCCATGAATTACCGGGGGCCCCATCGGGTCCGCATCGACCATAAACCCGAACCCGAGATCCTGCATCCCCAGGATGCAATAGTCCGGGTCACGAGAACTTGTATCTGCGGCTCGGACCTGCACCTTTACAACGGGTCCGTACCGGATACCCGGGTCGGGATGACGTTCGGCCACGAGTTCACCGGGGTGGTGGAGGAGATCGGGGACGGGGTAGAGAAGCTGAAGGTGGGCGACCACGTCCTGGTGCCGTTCAACATCGCCTGCGGAAGTTGCGTCTTCTGCCAGCAGGGGCTCTACGGGAACTGCCACGAGTCGAACCCCCAGGCTACGGCCGTGGGCGGCATCTACGGCTACTCGCACACCGCCGGCGGCTACGACGGCGGGCAGGCCGAGTACGTCCGCGTCCCGTACGCCGACGTGAGCCCCACGGTCATCCCCGACTGGATGGATCCCGACGACGCGGTGCTGCTCACCGACGTGGTGCCGACCGGGTACCAGGGGGCCGAGATGGGCGGCATCCAAACCGGTGACACCGTCGTGGTCTTCGGGGCCGGTCCCGTCGGCATCATGGCGGCCAGGTGCGCCTGGCTGTTCGGGGCGGGAAGGGTCATCGTAATAGATTGCGTGGACTTCCGGCTCGAGTTCGCCAGAAACTACGCGCCCTGCGAAGCCTACGATTTCAGGTCCCTCGAAGACCCGGTGGTGTTCATAAAAGGGACCACCGACTCTTTAGGTGCCGACGTGGTCATCGACGCCGTCGGGGCGGAGGCGGCCGGTAGCGCGCTGCAGACCGTCCTCGGCAGGAAGCTGCTGCTGCAGGGGGGGTCGGCCACCGCGCTTCACTGGTCCATCAACTCCGTGAAGAAGGGCGGCATCGTCTCCATCGTCGGCGTCTACGGCCCGGTGGGCACCCACGTCCCGATGGGGAACGTGGTGAACAAGGGCCTCACCATCCGGGCAAACCAGGCCTCGGTGAAGCGCCTGTTGCCGCGGCTTATCGAGCACGTGCAGAGCGGCGTCCTCGATCCGAAGGCGATGATCACCCACCGCGTCCCCCTCGAGGAGGTGTCGGACGCGTACCGGATCTTTTCGGCGAAGCTCGACGACTGCATTAAACCGGTGCTGATGCCGCCGTCGGCCAGATCGTAGGAGGGACGAGACATGGAACACACACCGAAGGACCCTTCGCAGGTAGAGGGATGGGGCGTGGACGTCGACCCGAAAAACGACCCGACCTACCCGATGAAGCACCGCACCGACGGCGAGCACGCGGGCTACAGTTGGGAGCGTCCGCCGCAGCAGCCGCCCACCGTCGAGGTCCTCCACTCCATCGAGCGTTCGGACCTCACGTCCGCGTTTGGCACCTCGACGCCGCCCTCGGGACCGAGCGGCGCGCTCCGCCGCTTCGCTTTCCGATACAGCGAATCCAGCTACGCCCACTGGCTGCCCCTGATGCTGGCCGACCGGGTCGGTGTCGTGGAAGGCGTCTTAGGCGATCTGGGTCACGGCCGCGTCCCCAACGTGTTAGCGGAGCGGGGCTGGAAGGCAGAGTGGGAACACAACAGGCGGGGCCTCGTCCGGCGGGTCCTCGTGCAGGCGGGCCTCGCGCTCGTCACCGTCGCCTACCTCAGGGGCAGGAAGGCCGACTAGCCTCGCGCTCTGGTCTTGCAGCCGGCTCCGGGCCGCTTCCCTGGTCACCGCCGACCCTCTTCTTCGCGGCCACGGCCAGGGCGTCGGCCCGATCGTTGCCGCTCTTGTGAGCACCGGCGGTCTTCGAGTGTCCCTTGACCTTTCTCCACCGCACTTCCCGGTGGAGCCCCGCGGCGACCAGAAGCCTCTCCCACAGGTCCCTGTTCGCCACGGGCACTTTACGGTGGTTGAGCCATGCGTTCTCCCGCCATTTCTTGTACCAGCCCCTCCTCATGCAGTTGACGAGGTAGGACGAGTCTGAGTAGACGGTTACCACGCACCCTTCGTCTATCGTCTCCAGGGCCACGCACGCGGCGGTCACCTCCATCCTAAGGTTGGTGGTGTCCCCCTCGCCGCCGGAGATCTCCTCGGTCTTCCCCCCCCAGGTGACGACCGCCCCGTAGCCCCCGGGCCCCCGGGAGCCGGTCGATGCCCCGTCTGTGTAGGCGTAAGCCTCCGGTTCAGGCAAGGGCGCCGGTCCTCTCGTCTATCTCTCCCCCACTCATCACCGTGATCCCACCCCGTTCGGATCCCCTGTGACCGCCCGACGAACGCGAGAGCGTCTACCCGGCAGGCGGGAAGGCGACTACGCCGAGCCCGACCGGACGGCTCCCCGGCCCGGTCTCTTCTGTCGTGCTCCTGTTGCTCCCGGGCGCGACGATGTGCCACCCGCGCGTTCTCTCCGCAGCCCGCTGAGCGCTTCGGCGAGCGGCCCGCCGCCGAGGCCCTGCTTCCCCCGCGTAAGCTCGCCGATGGCGAAGTAAGCCTCCTGCCTGCGGGCGCACGGTTCGCAGAAGAATATGCCCCGGACCTCCATGACCGCCGGACGGGGGCAGGGATGCTCCGTCTTGCTTCCCACCTGGCACGGTTCCGGTCTCATCGCTTCGGTCAAGGTGTCCTCCTTCCCGCGAACGTGGCGCGCTCTCGCCGCACCAGACACATCTATAACCAGAAGGACCGGGAATCCTGGCTACGAGCAGATCCCCGGTCCGAAAAGGCTACCCTTGCGGGGCGCGCCCCTAGATTGCCCCCTTGAGGGCGTTGCCCGCGCTGAAGGAGGGAACCTTGGAGGCCGAGATCTTCATCTTCTCTCCGGTCTGGGGGTTTCTTCCCTCCCTGGCCTTGCGCTCCTTGACGGAGAACTTGCCGAAGCCCGTTATCCTGACTTCGTCGCCGCCCTTGAGCGTCTCGGTCACCACCCGCTCGAAGGCCTCGAAGTGCCTCTGGGCCTCGCTGGCGGGCACGTCGGTCTGCTCGGCGATCCTCTCGATCAGCTCCGTCTTGTTCATGGCCTCTCCTCTCTGCCGCCGTCCGTGATTTCAGGCGGGGCCTTGTTTGGTCTAGCTGATCCTGTTTGTACGGGAGGAGGTGCCGTTTGCCACCCCCACGTTGCCGGGGGGTTTGGCGGAGTGGACCCTGTGGGGGTGTGCCGCGCGCCCCGCACCACATTTGGCACAAAGACGGGAGGCAGGCTAATTGCGGTTCTGGCACAGCAGCCTCCCTCGCCCCAGCAGCGACCGCATGGTACGCCCGTGCGCAAACGGGCCCGCCGTCAGCCGTAGAACCTGTTTCGGGGTCGGTAGCGCGAGATTAGCGCCTCGTTCGCCTCGTCCCCTCCCGGCACGTTCTGCGAGGTGAAGGAGGAGGGCTCGGCCCCGGCGACCGCGCGCAGGTAGGCGACCTCCGCCACAAGCGCGTTCCAGACAAGGGCGCCGATGGCCGTGGAGAGCGGGGCGACGCGGTGCCCCCCCGCGCCGCCTGCCAGCTTGGAGAGGTCCACGGCGGCGTCGCCCGCCGGCACGCGCGTGTCGATGGCCACGTCGGCCAACTCGAAAAGGCGTTGCCCGCTCGAGTGGCGGGGCTCGACTCCCTTGCTGTGGGCGAGCGAGGTTACAGCGACGACCCACAGGCCGGCCTCCTTCGCGGCCAGGGCCACCTCTATCGGGAGGGCGTTGATCCCGGAGTTCGAGAACACGACCATGACCTCGCCGGGACGTAACTCCTCGCCGGCGAGGAGGACGCGGGCGTAGCCCTCCAGGCGCTCCAGCCGAGAGGTCCGCCGGCCACCAAGGAGCGTCAGGTTGGGGTCCAGGATCGGATGCACCGGCGCCAGCCCGCCCGCCCGCCAGAACGCCTCCTCCGCCATGAGGTGGGAGTGACCACAGCCGAAGACATGGATCATCCGGTCCGGCTCCCCGTCCAGGGAGCCCGCCAGCAGCCGCGCCGCCTCCAGTAGATTCTCCCTCCCTTTAGAGAGAACCGCCTCCTGCACCTCCCCCAGCCGGGCCGCGTAAGCGTCGAGCCCCGCGCCCGGCCGTCCCGCGCCCGGCCGCCCCGCGCCGTCCTCCATACCGCTAGCCGTCAAAAAGCCTCCTCCGGTTCCTCTCTGGAGTCCTCGACTCCGGCCCGTCGACGCGACCGGCGCACGACGAACCCGGGCCCATGATCTCACGGGTCGAACCCGGCTACGAGGCCGCCTCTTCGAGCGTCAGCTTCGACGCAGGCGATCCCCTCGGGTACGAAACGGCACCCATCGCGATGGCCGCAGCCGCGACGCAACCTCCGCTGCCGGTCCATACAGCACCGTTTGCTTCTAAATGCCTTAACTGGCATAGTCAACGTACGTATTCACGGGGAGGACGAAGGGAGCGATTATGGCGACTCGGGCGGCGGGTGGCGGGGCGAGTGGCGGTCGTCTGCGGGGTGGGGATAGGGTTCTCGGGGCGTTCCAGAACTTCGGGCGGTCGTTGATGTTACCGATAGCGGTGTTGCCGGCGGCGGCGTTGTTGTTGCGGCTCGGGCAGCCGGACCTGCTGGACCTTGCGTGGATGGCGGCGGCCGGGGACGCGATCTTCACCAACCTGCCCATGATCTTCGCCGTCGGCATAGCCTTCGGGCTCGCGGGGGGAGACGGGGCCGCGGCGCTCGCGGGGCTCGTCGGGTACCTGGTCTTCGACGGGGTCTTCAAGACCATCATCCCTCAGGTCGACGGCGGGCCCGATCCCGACATAACGATGGGGGTCTTGTCCGGGATCATCATCGGGCTCGTGGCGGCGGGCCTGTACCGGCGCTTCTCCGACATCCGGCTGCCCGACTACCTTGGCTTCTTCGGCGGCCGGAGGTTCGTGCCCATAGTGACGGCGCTGGCGGCGCTGGCGCTTGGCGCCGTCTTCGGGCTCGTGTGGCCGACCGTGCAGCTAGGCGTCAACGCGGTTGGCGAGGGGATCGTGGGCCTCGGCGCACTTGGGACCGGGATCTACGGCTTCCTCAACCGGCTGCTCATACCGGTCGGCCTGCACCACGTCCTCAACACCTACGTCTGGTTCCAGCTCGGCACCTTCGATGGTCCCGACGGCCCCGTGACGGGCGACCTCAACCGCTACTTCGCGGGGGACCCCTCGGCCGGATTCTTTATGTCAGGGTTCTTCCTGGTGATGATGTTCGGGTTGCCGGGGGCCTGCCTGGCGATGATCCGGCACGCCCGCTTCCCGAAGGTCGCCTCGGGCATCCTGCTCTCGGCGGCGTTCGCGTCTTTCCTGACGGGGATCACCGAACCCATCGAGTTCGCGTTCATGTTCGTCGCACCCCTGCTCTACCTCGTCCACGCGGTGCTCACCGGGACGGCGCTGGCGATCGCGACGCTGCTCAACATCAAGATCGGCTTCGGCTTCTCCGCCGGTCTCATAGACTACGTGCTCAACTTCGGCAAGGGGAACACGACGAACCCGTTGCTCATCCTGGTCCTCGGGGCCGCGTACTTCGCCATCTACTACTTCGTGTTCGGCTTCTTTATCAAGCGCTTCAACCTCGCCACACCGGGGCGCGGGGAGGCGGGCACGGGCCTCGCGGCCGACTGGATCCTCCCCGAGAGCCAGCGCGGTCCGAGGGACGGCCAGGAGCGCGAGGCAGCACGGGAGGCCGAACGCGAGGCCGAGAGCGAGGCCGAGAGCGAAGGCGAACGCGAGCCCGCGCCCGCCGGCGCGGCGACGGCGACCGCCGCGCCCACGGCGGAGCGCGACAGGGACGACGTGCTCGCGGAGGACGTTCTCGGGGCGCTGGGTGGCCGGGAGAACGTCGAGAGCGTCGAGGGGTGCATCACGCGCCTGCGGCTCTTCGTGGACGACCCCGAGCGCGTAGACGATGCGCGGCTCAAGGAGCTGGGTGCTGCGGGCGTCGTCAAGCGCGGCAAGGTCGCCCAGGTCGTCATGGGCACCCAGAGCGACCGGATCGCCGAGCGCATCAACCGGCTCCTGAAGGGCGGCGAGTAGTGCGCGTTCTCGCCCCCATCTCGGGCCGCGCCGTACCGCTCGCCGAGGTCCCTGACGAGGTCTTCGCCGAAGGGATGGCCGGACAGGGCTGCGCCATCATCCCCGAGGCCTCCGGTGAGGCCGTCGCCCCCGTCTCAGGCGTCCTCGTCAAGCTCTTCGAGGGCGGGCATGCCTTCGGAATAGCTACCGACGATGGGATGGAGATGATCGTTCACCTCGGCCTCGACACCATCGAGCTGCGCGGCAGGGGCTTCGAGAAGATAGCCACCGAAGGCGACCGGGTCGAGGCCGGCCAGCCCATCGTGCGCTTCGACCTCGAGGAGATCCGGTCCGGCGACTACGACCCCGTGACCCCCGTCCTCGTGACGAACCCCGAAGACCATCCGGTTACCGGCACCCATACCGGCGACGTTCAGGCCGGGGAGGCACTCTTCGAGGCCGGGGACTGAAGGCGGCGTTGGAACCGCCCAGGCGCATCCTCGACTGCGGCCCCGCGGACTTCGCGTCGATGGACGGGGCCGGCCTGCTGAGCTCCATTCGTCGCTCGGAGGGCCGCACCGTGCTCTGCGAGGTGCTCTGGCCCGCCCCGCCGCTCGTGGACGGCACGACGAACCCGGATCTCGCCGTCGCCTTCGGCGCCGACCTCGTCCTGCTCAACAAGTTCGACGGCGCGGGGGATCTACCCGTCCTGAAACAGCGTCTCGGGCGGCCCGTGGGCGTGAACGTCGAGCCTTCGGAGGCCGTGCCGCCCCACCGCCGGGCGAGCCGCGAGAACCTGAGGAGCCTGGAGGCCGCGGACTTCGTCGTCGTCACGGCGAACCCGGACGCCGAGGTCGGAACGGAGAAGATGGCCGAGGCGGCAGTACTTGCCCGCGAGGTGTTGCCTGGTGTGCCGGTGTTCGTCGGCAAGATGCACGGGAGCGGCGGTCGCGGGCTCGTGGGCGCCGGGGAGGTCTCCCGGCTCGCGGCCCTCTCGGACGCGGTGCTACTGCCCGCGCCTGGCACGGTGCCGGGTAGCCGGGAGTCCGTGGTGGCTGAGTTGATCACGGCGGCGCACGAGGCCGGGGCGCTCGCGGTCGCGACGGTCGGGACTTCCCAGGAGGGGGCTAACGCAGAGACCGTGCGCGGGCTGGCCCTGGCCGCCAAGCGGGCCGGGGCCGACGTGCTGCACCTCGGGGACGCAGACTACTCGGGCATGGCGGAGCCAATGAACGTGCTCGCGGCCTCGATCGCGATCCGGGGCCGCCGCCACGCCTACCGGCGCATGGCGCTCAGGTGAGGGCCGCCTTGCGCACCCGCGTCCTCCCGGACTACGAGACGATGAGCGCCGCCGCGGCCGACGTGGTGGCCTCGAAGCTCCGGAAGAAGCCGCACGCCGTCTTCATGGTTCCAACGGGGACCACGCCCCTTGGGATGTACCGCGAGCTCGTCGCCAGGCACGAGGGAGATGGCCTCTCGTTCGCCCGGGCGACCTTCTTCAACCTGGACGAGTACCTGGGGCTTCCGCCGGACCACCCGGCGAGCTACCACGTCTACATGCGAAAGAACTTCTACGGCCGGGTGGACATCGAGCCAGAGAGGGTCCACGTTCCGGACGGGTTCGCCCCGGACCCCGAGGCCGAGTGCGGGCGGTACGAGCAGGAGATCCGGGCGGCCGGCGGGGTGGACCTGTGCGTGCTCGGGATCGGGCGCAACGGCCACATAGGCTTCAACGAGCCGGGCGCCTCCTTCGACTCCCGCACCCGCGTGGTGAGGCTCGCCGAGTCCACGCGCCGCGTCAACGCCACCGACTTCGAAGGCGACCGGGCGCCGGAGCGCGCCATCTCGGTGGGGATGCGGACCATCTCCGACTCGGGGGAAGTCCTCCTCCTCGCCTCGGGTGCGAACAAGGCAAGGGCCGTCGCCGCGGCCGTCGGCGGCGAGGTCTCGGAGGAGGTGCCCGCCTCGGCACTCCGCCGCCACCCCAACGTCTCGTTCCTTCTGGACCGCGACGCCGCCTCGGCGCTCGAAGGTTCGGCGGCCAGACGAAGTTAGAGGCCGCCGGACGCGGCACGCCGGCGATGGGCCGGATATGATCCCGCAGGTCACGGATCGGTAGCGATGAGTTCGACGACGGGAGTGGATTTGAGAACGTTGGAGTGCGGCGGTGTGCTCTTCGACCTCGACGGGGTGCTGGTCGACTCCGCGAGGGTCGTGGTACGTACCTGGGACACCTGGGCCGGGCAAAAGGGGCTGGACGCCGGGCGCTTTATAGAGATCGCCCACGGGCGCAGGCCCGCCGAGACGCTACGCCTGATCGCGCCGGACCTCGACGCTGAATCAGAGGCCGCGGAGCTCGAGCGCCTGGAGGTCAACGACACGGACGGCATCCTGGAGATCGAAGGCGCCCTCGAGTTGCTCGGCAGCCTGCCCGAAGGCAGCTGGACGGTGGTCACCTCCGGCTCAAGGGCTCTCGCGTCCGGCCGCATGAGGCACGTCGGGTTGCCGCTGCCGGAGCGCTTCGTGACGGCCGACGACGTCGATAACGGCAAGCCCCACCCGGAGGCCTACCTCAAGGGTGCAGATATCCTCGGCGCGAGCCCGGAGACGTGCGTCGTCATCGAAGACGCACCGGCCGGTATTCAATCGGCCAGGGCCGCGGGCATGAGGGTGGTGGCGGTCGCGACGACCCACCGCGAGGAGCAGCTCCGCGAGGCGGACGTCGTGGTCGGGGCCCTCTCCGACGTGCGCGTCCTTGGTCAGACCGGAACCGGAGTCAACGCTCTCGTTCGCCTGGGGCTGACCGCAAGATAAGGGCGCACCACCCCCACCCAACCGTCGAAGGGGCCGGATCGCGACCCGTCTACCCAACCGCTTCGACGTTCATCCTGCAAATCGTCGTATTTCGAAGGTGGAGCCGGGGAGATTCAAACCCCTGACCTCCGCCGTGCAAACGCTAGCTCGTAGGCCTGCACTCGCTATTAGATCTCCAGAAACCCGCATACATAAGCGGAATTTTCGTACATCGCGCCTGTGGTTGTCGCCGGACGTTAACCCCGGTCGCTGTCACGCAACTGCCAGATCTCCGTCAAGAGTGGGATTCCACCAGACGAAGATTCCGCGCTGAGGGGTTCTCCGCGAACTTCGCCCTGGTAGCGTCTCCCGACCTTCGGCCTGAGGGAGTTCTCAGGAGTTCGGTATCGCGTCCGGGGCACCGATAGTACACTTGGTAGCATGAGCGCGCCGACCAACGAGACGCCCCGGTCCTTGATGAGGTTGGTAGACCGGATCGGCACCAGCCCTGACCCGGGACTCTCTGACGGCCGGCACTGGCGCTCGATCTTCTTCGGTGCGGTGATATTCGCCCTGAACGCCTTGCCGGATCCCGGGTGGGTCTCCTCCCCCGCCGACCAGTACTCGCGGCTGCTGTGGCTCTGCCTGGGGCCGACGTTGGTCTCGCAGGGTGCGTCGGGCCTGCTGATGAGGCGGGGCAAGGAGACGCTCTCGCTGTGGTTCTCGGTCCTCCAGGCCCTGCTTACTGTTCCGATGGTCGCCTTCGGGTTCCTTCTGCTCTACGAGTGGGTGGGGCTCCCGTGGGCGGTCGGTGTGGTGGTCGCGGCCTGCGCGATCTTCTACGTGGTGCGTTCGGGGCAATCACGCCGATACGACGAGGGAGCGTGAGCACGGCACCCATAGGACAGCCAAGGAGAGCCCGGCTGCTGCTGAGGCGGATCGTCGGCCGCCCGTCCGAGAAGCCCCCCGGCAGGGTGTCCTCGGCGATCTTCCTCCTGGTCTTCGCGGTCGGTCTCTTACTCGCCGCTCTCGCTTGGCGGGGAGGCCCCTCGCTCTTGGACCTCTCCATCGCCTGCGTCATGCTGGGCAGCTTGCTGTTCGGGCCTGCGAACGCCGCCGCTCACTACCGCTGGTGGGGGGAGCTTACGGGGGATCTGGTGCGTCTGGGGGGGATGGTTTTGTTCCTCGTCGGCCTGGGCCTGCTTATAGCGGAGATGGCGCTGACGGGGAGTTGGGGGTGGGTATGGTGGTCGGCGTTCGTCCTGGCGCTGTGCGTCGTTGTCGCCGTGGCCGGGCACTACTACGGACCGCAAGACGAAGCCCACCCCGAGGACGGCCCCCCGGAGGGGCGCAACCCGAGCACCTGAGCTATGTACCGAACCTCTAGAAGGGCCGTTCTGCGAACTTCTCCTTGACGGCGTTCTAGAAAGGTCGTCTGGAGGGATAAAGTGTCGGATAGGATGTAAGTCGCTGGGCCGGAAAGGAGGGGAGCGGCGGTGGACCTGCTAAACGCGATCCTTCCCTACGCCATGGCAGGCGCCTTGTTGTTCTGGCTCATCGCGGAGGACCGGGAGAGGAGCTCGCGCTCGCGGGTTCTGAGCCTCGTTTCCGACGTGATCCTCGCCCTGCTCTTCGCCGGAGAGGATCGAGACTACCATTGGTGGATCTCAGGCTCCTTTTTGATCGGGCTTGCCGCCCTGGGGATCGCCTTGGGGATCGCCTTGCTCGGGCTGCTCATCCCCGGCCCACCGCCCTAGTTCATGCCTCGCCGCTTCGGTCCCTCCTCCTATCCTTATTCACCGGAGTGCGTGGAAGGATGGTTCCCGGAAGTTCGCCCCGACTGTTGCGAGGTGCCCGGGTGGAGGCACGGCGGGTTTCAGTTCGCCGGATGCCGGGCCATCCCGAGGATGTGCGGCATCGGGGAGAGCGGCACGGGGCTGAAGGCGAACCGCTCGCAGCGCTCGATCACGAACCCCGCCCGCCCGATCGCGGCGCCCGTGTCGCGGTCAGGGTGGCAGCCGCCGAGCATCCGCGGCCAGAAGGTCGCGTCCGCCAGGCGCTGCAACCGCGCGCAGGACGCATTTCGCGCGACCACGTGCTCGTAGAAGCGCAGCTCGCCCCCGGGCTTGATCACCCGGAAGAGCTCCGCCAGCGCCCGCCCCTGGTCGGGGACCGTGCACAGCACCAGCGCGGCCACGCCGGCATCGAACGATCCGTCCTCCCCTGGTAACTCCTCGGCTACGCCGTCTAGAACGGTGATCGGGACCGGCGCCGAGCTCGCGGCCCGCTCGGCCTGTCGGCGGAGGCGCCCCTCGGGCTCGATGGCCGCGACGCGCTCGACAGACGCCGGGTAGTAGGGGAAGTTCGTCCCGTGGCCCGCGCCAACTTCGATCACGCGGCCCCCGAGGCCGTGCAGGAGCCTACGGCGGTGTTCGTCCGCGCCGCGGCTCACGGACGCGGGTGCGATGACCCGCTCCCACAGGCGGGCGAAGAGGGGGTGGTGCACCTGCTGATCGGCCATCGGATCCTTCCCTCCTAACGCTTCTTTCAGCCAACATGATGACACCGGGCCGCGCACAGCGCACGCGTCGAGAGCCTCTCCACCGAGGCGTGTGGAAGACCTGGGTCAAGACAGCGCCCTACCCGCACATAAGAACCGCGTGATACCCACCGGAGGGTATTACGCCCCCTGCAAGCTGGCCCCATCGTACCGGAGCTCTGCGAACTTCGGGCTGAGGGGGTTCTAAGAAGTCGACCGCCGGGGAGACCCGTGCCCCGGCCTCCTACGTCTTGCGGGCCCGAAGCGAGTACATGAGCGGGAGCCTGGGACTCCCCTCGGGGGGGGCGGTAGGTGCGAGGCGCGGACTCTTCCAGGAACGGCCACCGCGGGAACGTGGTGTGGTCGTGCTCGCGCAAGAGCTCGATGCTCAGGCCCGCGGAGGCCGCCGCGCTCACCACCTCGCCCAGGGGGTGCCTCCACTCGTAGGTTACGTTGTTCTCCGTCTCGGCCTCGGGGTCGGCGTAGGTGCCGGGCTCGTCCCAGACATCGGGCTCCGCTGAGTGGAAGTAGTCGCGCTCCACTGTCAGCCCCTCGTCCCCGAACACCTCCGTGAGGGGGTGGAACTCTGCCACGTAGAGGAACCCGCCGGGGCGCAGCAGCGAGGCGACCACCCCGGCCCACCCGCCCATGTCCGGCAGCCAGTTCAGGGCGCCCCGGCCGGTGTAGACGACGTCGAAGGTTCGTCCGCCCAGGGCCTCGGCGGCCTGGTAAACGTCGGATTGCACGAACGCGGCCTCGATCCCCATCCCCGCGGCGAGCCTCTCGGCCGCCTCGACGGCCGGGGCGGAGAAGTCAAGGCCCGTGACGCGGGCGCCGCGACGGGCCCAGCTCAAGGTGTCCATCCCGAAGTGGCACTGGAGGTGCAGGAGGTCCTTGCCCGCAACGTCGCCGACCTCGGACACTTCGAAGGGCAGCAGGCGCTCTCCACCGGCCTTGAAGGAGGCGACGTCGTAGAATCCCCCGGAGGTGTGGATCGGCACGCGCTCGTCCCAGCTTGCCCTGTTCGCCTCGCGCCACTCTTCCTGCCACTCGCTCATCGTTCGCCTCCCGTCTGTTGCAGGCTCTTCATCGGTAGGGGTTCGACCGGTCCGCTGTGTCGACGCCCAATACGAGCGGGCGGGAGTATATTTTGCCATACGACACGCGGCAGCTTCCGAGGATGCTCGGCCGGACAGCCTCGTCCCCTCCGCCCCTGCTCACCCAACCTCGTAGAAGGCTCATTCTGCGAACTTCGGGCGTAGAGGGTTCCGCGAAGTTCCGTGGGCGTCCAAAAAGGAGGGTTGAAGTCGCTCTTCAAAGCGGGGCTTTGTTCCCGAAGGTCGCCGCGACACAAAGCCCCGAGTCTGCCCGCGCTAGGGAAGAGTCGACACCATCTCTACGCCATACATCGCCCCCACGGCGGCTAGCCTCCGGATGTCGTCCCCCATCGGCTCTCCCGTCTGCGCGGGTATCCCCTCGGTGGTCGCCGGAGGCCCTACCTCTTCGATGAAGCGCTCGTACGCCCCGCCCGGCGTCTGGCTCACCAGCATCCTGCCGGTCGTCTCGCCCGCGTTCTCGAAAGCGTGCAGGACGCCCTTGGGCACGTAGACCAGCGAGCCCGGGCCTGCCTCGATCCGCTCGCCTTCCACGACGAACCCGAAGCGGCCCTCCAGCACGTAGAAGCACTCGTCCTCGCGGTGCTGGACGTGGGGCCCCTCGCCACCCCCGGAGCCTACGGTGACCTCGAAGAGCGAGTAGGCCCCGCCGGTCTGTTCGCTGCCCACCTTGCGAGTAACGAGCTGTGCCCTCGGCATCCGTGTGGTCTGACCCTCCCCTGGCCCGACGTGCGCGGGGCCGCTGATGCTCGGGTTCCTCGGTTTCATCCGTCGTATCCTTCCCTGGTGCTTCGCGGAGGGCCGGGTCGTGCGCCCGGCCCTCCTTTGGGTGGTGTCGTCGGCTTTCCTTGCGGCGGTGGGCTCCCAGTATCGCTGAGAGCCTCCTCGCCACTTCCAGGAAGCCGGCCGCCGTGAGGATGCTACCGACGCTGCGCCTCTACCAACGCCCTGGCCGCGTCGGAGTTGTCGGAGGTGTCCGATTCGAGCGCGCGGGCGCTCGGGCTGGTGTAGCTGGCGTAGGCCCTGTTGGTGTAGGAACCTGCCACCACCGGCTTGACGTGGATCTTTGCCGTAACCGTCTTGTCCACGCCCAGGGTGCCCAGGCGGCAGGTCACCACCCGGTCCTCTATGCCGCAGCTGCCCGGCACTTCCCTGCTCGTGGTGGCCCGAATGAACCTGACCTTGGAGGGCAGCGGGTCGGTCATCCTCACACCCTCGGCGCGACTCGTGCCTTCGTTGGTGATCCTGATGGTGAAGGCCTGCCGTTCGCCCACCTCGACAGCCCTGGGGTAGACCGTCTTTTTGAGGACGAGGTCCGGCCCTGCTTGCGCCGTCTGCGCCCCGGCCGTGCCTCCCAGGGCCATCAGCAGTGCGGCCGTCGCCGCGAACGCCCCCGCGAGCAGCGCCGCCACCCAAAGCCGTCCCGTCCCTGCCGTTGTCGTGTTCGTCATGAAGTGCTCCCTTCTCTCTTTTGGGAGCTGGCCCGGTGAGCCGGCCAGCTCCCAACTATCCGTCTGGCCGTCTTAGTTGACGAACCGCTCGCAGCCCACGAAGCGGTCGAGGTCCTGGTCGGGGCCCTTCTTCACGGTGTCCG
This sequence comes from uncultured Rubrobacteraceae bacterium, assembly GCA_902805975.1. Classification (GTDB taxonomy): domain Bacteria; phylum Actinomycetota; class Rubrobacteria; order Rubrobacterales; family Rubrobacteraceae; genus Rubrobacter_D. Next base: position 22,871 of record CADCUT010000120.1, read on the forward strand.
TGCCGGACCCACAGTCCACGATATCGTCGGCCCCGTCCCCGACGGAGAAGATCCTGTCGTTGCCGGGACCCGCGTTGAGCGCGTCCGAGCCGGCGTCCCCGTAGAGCGTGTCGTCGCCGGAGCCGCCGAACACCTTGCGCTCCTCGGCCCGGTCATCTCCGGAGCCGCCGCGCACAGTGTCGTCGCCCGCCCCGCCGTAGAGGCCGTCGTTGCCGCCGTCGCCGTAGAGCGTGTCGTTCCCACCCATGCCGTGGATGGCGTCGTTGCCCCCGAGACCGTGGTAGGTGTTGGCCTTGGCAGTGCCCTTGATCAGATCCCCGCCCGCCGTGGCCTCCTCCACGGCCACCGCCGCGAAGGCCGCGCCCGTCGAGAGGGTCAACATAAGCATCAGCGCGGCGGTCATGGTCGCTATCTTCCTCATTTGCTTGTTTCTCCTTTTTCGGTCCTGCGGTATTTGTGTGCTTCCCTTGGGGTTTTCGCTGTGGCGTCCTTGTGTCATCCTTGTTCTCCTCCGCTTCCGGTTGCTCGACTGACCGGAGTCTGCCGCGCCGGCGGGCGGTGGACCACGCACAGCACACACACGACGCCCACACAAGGGCTGCCGTGTGGGCGTCGTGTGGGAGCTACGGAGGACCTAAAGGATTAGGAGAAAGACGCCGGGGCCGGGGACGCGGGACGGGACCGTTGGTATCCTTGGTTCGATGGGAGAACGCGACACCAAAGGCGAAGTCCCCGAAGGGGTAGCGGCCTTGCCGTTCGGCGCCCGCCTGCGAAGCATGCGGCGGGCCGCGGGGCTCACGCAGGAGGAGCTGGCCTCGCGGGCGGGCCTGAGCCCCAACGCCGTCGGCACCCTGGAGCGCGGTGCCAGGAGGCGGCCGCAGCCGCACACCGTCAGGGCTCTCTCCGACGCCCTGAACCTGCCGGAAGGCGAACGGGCGGCCCTCCTCGCATCGGTGCCCGAGCGGGGCGGGCCCACCCCGCCCGCGGAGAGACATCGCTCGGCGTCCCCCGTGGTGCCCGCTTTGCCCCGGCCCCCCACTCCGCTGGTGGGCCGCGAGCGCGAGATAGCCGAGGTGCGAGGCCTGCTCACTCAGCGGAACGCGCGGCTGCTGACGCTTACCGGCATAGGGGGCGTGGGCAAGACTCGTCTGGCCGCAGAGGTCGCACGAGAGGCCGGGGGAAACTTCCCTGACGGGACGGCTTTCGTCGGGTTGGCCTCGCTCTCCGACGCCGCCCTCCTGGTTCCGACGGTCTTGCGCTCGTTAGGCGCGCCCGAGGCGCAGGGTAGGACCCCGCTCGAGTCCTTGGTCGACCACCTGAGAAGCGAGCATTTTCTGCTTGTACTCGACAACCTCGAGCACCTGCTCGAAGCGGCGACGGAGGTGGCGGTCCTGATCGAGGGCTGCCCGAAACTCGTCGTGCTAGCCACAAGCCGCGCGCCCTTGCGCGTAAAGGGCGAGCAGGAGTATCCCATTCCTCCCCTCGCGCTGCCCGCCTCCACGCGTGCGCCGTCCGAAGAAGGGGTACTCGCCTCGGCGTCGGGGATGCTCTTCGCCGAGCGTGCCCGGGCGGCTTCCCCCGGATTCAAGCTCACCCCTGAGAACGCCGCCTCGGTGGCGGCGATCTGCTGGCGGCTGGCGGGGCTGCCGCTGGCGCTGGAGCTTGCGGCGGCCAAGGCCAGGTTCCTGGACCCCGCGACGTTGCTCTCGCGGCTGGACCAGGCGCTGTCGACGGCCTGGGCCCGCGACTTGCCCGAGAGGCAGCGCACGATGCGGGCGACGCTGGACTGGAGCTTCGGGCTGCTCGGCGAACCGGAGCGTAGCCTGCTCGGACGCCTCTCCGTGTTCGTCGGCGGCTTCTCGCTTCCGGCGGCCGAGGCCGTGGGGGCGGGGCCCGACGCGGTGGGAAACGCCGGGGGGGAGGACGTGATCGACCACCTCGGTACCCTGGTGGAACAGTCGCTGGTGACGGTTGACCCGGATGCGGGCGGCGAGGCCCGCTACGGGATGCTAGAGCCGGTAAGGCAGTACGCCAGGGAGAAGCTCGAACAAAGCGGGGAGGCGCAAGGCGTCCTGCGCGAGCACGCCGCGTTCTTCCTGGCTCTCTCCCGGCGTGCGGGTTCCGGGATGTGGGGCCCACGGCAGGGTGAGTGGCTGGAGAGGCTCGACCGAGAGAACGGCAACCTGCAGGCGGCCATAGGCTGGGCGCTTGGGGCGGGGGAGGCGGCGACCGCCGCGCGGTTTGGCTGGATGTTGAACTCGTTCTGGTTCTTGCGCGGGTACCACCGGGAGGGACGCCGCTGGGCGGAGGCGACGCTCGAAGGCCCGCTTCCGCCCAAGCTGCGGGCCAGAGCCCACCACGCCGCCGCGGCTATGGCCTTCGCGCAAGGGGACTACCCTGCCGCCGAGGGGGGCTGGCAAGAAACCCTGCGCCTCTCCCAGAGCGAGGGAGACATCCTGGCGGAGGCCTACGCGTGGGGCGGGCTGGGGATCATCGTAATGGTCCGCTCGGACTTCGAGTTGGCGGCCTCCCGCATGGAGAAGGCCCTCTCGCTCTTGGAGCGCTACGACGAGGATCCGCCCCCGGAGGGGCAGGACTACGAAGACCCTACAAGCGTGGTTTCCGTGACGCGCGTGTTCCTCGGGACGACGATGCTCGCGCGCGGCGACCTCGGCGGGGCGCAGCGGATGTTCGAGGAGGGGCTGGAGGTCGCCCGTCGTACGGACAACCCTATGGCCACCTACGTGGGACTGTACAACCTGGCCCAGCTGGCGCTGACCCGGGATGATCTCGAGCTCGCGTCCCGCACGCTGGAGGAAGGGATAGATCTCTCCGGGCGAACGAAGGACCGGGCCAACCTGGCGCACTTCCTGGACGCACTCGCGGCGGTGGCCGCCTTTCGGGACGAGGCTAAGCGCTCCGCAACCCTGCTGGGGGCGGCCGAAGCTTTGCTGGAGGAGGTCGGGGCGCGGGTCCACAACTACTACGCCCCGGATCCCTCACTGCGGGAACGCGCCATCGCCGAGGCGCGCGCCGGTCTAGGCGCGACGGCCTTCGAGGAGGCGTGGGAGTGGGGACGAGGGATGAGTTTTGACCGGGCGGTCGAGTACGCACTCGGGGTCGATACCGAGCGTCCCATCTGACCCCCTCTTGGTACGACCGATGCCCCGCCCCGGGGGCTTATGCACCCGAGTGCGCGGAAGGTTTATTCCCCCGAACTTCGGGCCAAGAGGTTCTGAGAAGTCCTTCACAAGAAGCCATGGTCCGCTACACCACGGCCGTGGCTTCTATCTCCACCAACATCTCCGGCAAGGCCAGCCGCGTCACGCCCACCAGCGTGCTGGCCGGTCGGCAACCGGCTTCTGCCAAGCGGCTGGCCAGGGCGCCGTAAGCTTCAAGGAAGCGGTCAACGTCGGTGGTGTAGATGTGCAAGCGCATCACGTCCGAGAGGCTGGCGCCCGCCTCCCTTAGGACGGCCTCCAGGTTGTCGAGGGTCTGGCCGATCTGGGCCCCCATGTCTTCGGGCTGCACCGGCGAGCCCTCGCCATCGACCGACCCCTGCCCCGCGCAGTAGATGGTGCGCCCGGCGCCCGCCACCTCGTTGGCCTGTACGTAGCCCATCTGGTCCTGCCAGGTCCACGGGTTGATGATCCTTCGCTCCACCGCTCTCCTCCTTACCGGGTGCCTTACGTCGCCAACAGCCGGGGCATCATAGCTGCACCGCGAGCTGCAAAGGATCACGCCAGCGGCGTATTCTCGGCCCCTATTCACCCGAGTGCGTGGAAGGAAGGTCCCGCGACTTCGGCTTGAGGGGGTTCTCCGAAGTCGGAAGTCGGGCCCCACCGCCCTAGGCGTTGTAGGATGGGCAACGAACTCCCTGTACCTATACACCCGAGGCGGTGGATGCAACGGCGAAACGCGGCACCTGCGGTGGCGGCGCTCGCCTGTCTGGCGCTGGCGGGCTGCGCCCTGGTCGGACCTCGTCCCGAGGCATCTTGCGCCGCGCCCATGATCGAGGTCGAGCCACGCCGGGCGGCCCCGGGCGGGACGTTCCGTGTGCGCGGGGAGGCCTTCGGCACCTGCGACGACACGGGCCCTTTGCTCGACGCCTCGAAGCCCATGCGCAACATCCGCCTCATCTTGCGGCGAGGCTCGTGGGAGCGGGAGGTGGCCACCGTGGACGCCGACCGCCGGCTGTCCTTCGACGCGCGCCTCCGGGTCCCGGCAGAATCCGAGCCCGGGCGGGCGTGCGTGGTCGCCGCGGGTGCACCGGAAGCGTCCGCGGGGTGCTTCTTGGTGCTCGGCGAAGGACCGGGGTCGGAGTGAGCCGCCACCCGCGCTGTCCACCGGAGTGCGTGGAAGGCTTCTTCTCGGAACTTCTGGAGTAAAAGGTTCTCGGAAGTTCGCGCCGAGCCGGGGTCGGCCGGAGCGCATGGGGAACGCGGTCCGCGGGTAACATGGCCCAGGCCGGTCAATCGAAGAAGGGAGCGAACCGTGCCCCAGGAGTACGAGCAGAGCCAGGCGATAGAAGCGCCGCCCGGGGAGGTCTTCGCGTGGCTCTCGGACGTGGGCAACCTCCCCGAGTACCTGCCACCCGTGGTGGCATCCTCCGTGGTGGGGCCCTCCGCCGAGGGCGTCCCCGGCCAGAGGATCAGGACTACGCTCGAGTACCCGGGCGGGCAAGGCGGAACCTTCGATGCCGAGGGCTACCTGGCTGTGGACGAGGGGGAGCGCAGGATGGAGTGGGGCGCGGAGGCCGGGCGCGACTACTCGGGGTGGCTTACGGTGGCGAACCGCGGGGAGGGCGCGAGCGAGGTGGTGGTGCACCTCTCCTTTGGCGAACGCTCGGCGGAGCCGGAGATGCGAGAGCAGGCACCCGAGGGCCAAGATCCGTTGGCGGAGGGCATCTCGGCGACGCTGGAGAGCATCCGCCGGCAGATAGAGGAGGGCTCGGGCAAAGTAGAAGCGCCACCTCCTCCGGAGGGGGCCGAGCCGCAGCTGGAGGAGAACCCGGCGGTGGTGGACGAGGACCCTCCGCGAGCGTAACCGGATGCTCCGCACCCGGTCTTTTGGGAGTTCTGGGGAAGTCCGCGAGGGTGTTACGCTCCCTTGAGGGCCCGCAACGCCGGACCGAGACGGGGCAGTCCCAGCAGGCGCGCCAGGAACCGCTCCCGGCCCAACCCCACCAGGGGGCCCGTCCCGTCCTCGAGCATCCCAGGCAGCGGGTCGAGGGCCACACCCCTTATGCCCCTGGACCCGCAGAGGATCGAGGCAAGCTCCCCACACCGCGTCTCCCCCACCCGCCACCCGTTCGCGGCTTCGCCGGGCCCCAAAGACCAGAGGAAGAACCTGGCTTCCTCCTCGTGGCCGAAGACCGCCAGTAGCTTGCCCCCGCCGCCCCGGGGGATGCTCATAGCCTCGACGCGCCCTGTCTGGATCCGCGAGATGATCCACCACGCCGTCTTCTGCGCCGGCCCCGCCTTCGCCCTGTTCGCCTCTATCACTAAGCCCCGTCCTCTCCCTAGCGTGCGCGGGCCCAAGCTAGCCCCGGCCCAAGCTAGCCCCGGCCCGATGCCGCGACGGTGATGGGGCGCACAGATGGGGCTTGCCCGGTCGAAAAATGGCCCCAAAGGTGCACCGAGAGAAACGAGAAGGAACCGCGCCGATGGTGGAAGGCGCGGGCCCAGCGATGTGTTGGGCGGAGGCCGCGGGCGCAGGAGCCCGGTTGGGTGATAGCGGCCTCCCGCTGTGGTGCATTCGTACCCGCTCGCGCCGCCCCTGCACCCTTCCCCGTTGCGCCCTTCGGGCCATTTTTCGGACCGTAGCCTCCGGGCGGTCCTCGACCTGCGATGATGGCCCCACACACCAACGTCCCGTGGACGATCTTCGTGGCCTTCCTGCGCGCGGACCTTGTTCTCGCAGGGAGGAACCAAGATGACCGCACCGCGCGTGCTCGTAGCCATAGGTCCCAGGTTGTACGCGGAGGGGCTCGCCTCCTCACTGGGCACGCACCGTCCCCGCGCCGAGGTGACGATCCTGGGCCCCTCGGAAGACGTCGAGCACGGGGCCCTTCGGGTGCGCCCGCACCTCATCGTCGCCCACCGGGTGCCGCCCGAGGCGAGGGTCGGGGCCTTCTGGATAGAGATCGCGGAGCTCGCCGGTGGCGAGGGGGACAAGCCCGTCGGCGCGGAGATAAGCGCGAACGGGTACTCAAGAAGCGTGGCCGACGTCCGCACCGAGCACGTGCTGGCGGCGCTCGACCGGGCCGAAGATGAGTTCCTCCTCGGCCGGGGCCACGCCCAGGGCGAGGGCAGGCCGTGAGCGTCATGCGGGTGCACCTGGCAGACGACCACACCATGTTCAGGGAAGGATTGGAGTCCATCCTCTCCTCCCGCGAAGGGGTGGAGGTGGTCGGCACGTCGTCCACCGGGGAGGAGGCCGCCGAGCTGGTCCGCCAGGCCAGGCCGGACGTGATCATCACCCAGCTGGAGATGCAGCCCAAGACGGCCCGGGAGATCATCGAAGGGCTGCGGGAGGCCTCGCCGGACTCGAGGATCATCGTTCTCACCCTGTGGGACAACCTGCGCTACGTGCAAGCGATATCGAAGATGGGCATAGACGCCTACCTGCACAAGTCTTCATCGACGGAGGAGCTCGTCGCCACTTTGGGCGCCATTACCCGCGAACCGGGCGGGGGGAACGCGGTGATCTCCATGCCCCGCGCCCTGCTGGAGCGCCTCGGCGACGATCCCGCCGGCGGCCTCTCAGAGAGGGAGACCGAGGTGGTGGTGCTCGCCGCCCGCGGGCTCTCCAACCGTCAGATAGGCCAGGAGCTGTTCATCTCAGAGGGCACCGTCAAGCGCCACCTGGCCAACGTCTACCAGAGGATAGGGGTCCGCTCCAGGAACGAGGCGGTGAGGAAGGCGCTCATGGAGCAGTGGATCGGCATCTACGAGATAACCGACGCCGAATTTGCCCCCGGGGACGGCACCCCAAGCCCCGACGGCTCGCACGGGTAGCGACCACCCGGGGGCCGGTCCGCGGGCCTAGCGGGCCGGGAACCCCCGGCGCAGCTCTTCGCGCGCCTCCCGCACTACAGGATCGTCGCCCCCACGGCGCCTGAGCCAATGGGGGCCAGACCAGGACATAATCCCCGTTACACCGTGTGCCGCGGGGCTGGCAAGGCCCCGGAGTTGCGGGCCACCGGGTTCCACGGTCGTCCGTGGTGGCCCTTTACCGCGGCACCCTCCCGGGGCATAATCCCCCTATGGAAAACCTGCTTGCGACCGTCGCGGCCTTCTCCGTTGTGGCACTCCTGGCCGCCATGGTGCCGGGGGTGGACACGGCCCTCGTGACCAAGAACGCCCTCGGCAGGGGTGCGGCATCGGCGTTGCTCACCGCCGCCGGGTGCTCCACCGGCCAGCTCTTCTGGGGCGTGGCCTCCGCGTTCGGGGTGGCCGCGGTCTTGGCGGCCTCAGCCACCGCCTACTCGTTCGTGAAGCTGGCCGGGGCCTGCTACCTCGTCTACCTCGGCGTGCGCTCGCTGCTCGCCGCCCTATACCGGGAACGCCCGGCGGACGGCCCGGACGGCGGTGACGGGATCGCGGGCGAAGTCCCGCTGCGAGCCTCCTATGCAGAGGGGCTCGTGACCAACCTGCTCAACCCCAAGACGGCGCTGTTCTTCTCCTCCCTCGTCCCGCAATTCGTCTCGCCCGGGGACCCGAACTGGCTGTTCGCCGTCCTGACGGCGCTGACGGCGACGACCTCGTTGCTGTGGCTGTGCGTCCTCACGGTACTCCTGCGCTCCGCCGGGGCGTTCCTGAGCCGGTCCGGGCCCCGCCGCGTGCTCGACGGTGTCATGGGCACGGTGCTCGTCGCCCTGGGCGTCCGCGTGGCGCTCTCTCGCGGCTAACGGAGGCGCTGGAGGGTTTCCAGGTGGGGAACAACGCCTCCTCCGCGCAAGCCCACCAAGGCTCGGACATTTCCTCCCCCACGACCCGGATAATGCGCCCGGCCGGCCCCGCTGCACCTGCTTCGACCCTTATGCCCCGGGGTGCGTGCAAGGGGCGTTCTAGAAAGTAGGTACGGCCCTCGCTCGGCAGCCGTGGGCGATGGAGGCTAGGACCTCCGGAAGGGCCACGTGGTCGGGTTGATGCCGTAGGCCAGGACGCACGCCAGCAGCCAGATGGCCGCCAAGCAAAACCATAGCCGGTAGACCCCGCGACCTTCCGTGAAGTACGCGGCCGGTACCACGAGCACCGCCACGATCGTCAAGACGAGCGCCACGGCCATCCCCGACAATTGACCATTATCTACCATCGCTACCCGGCCCCAGTATACCCCGTCCGTTCCGGGGTCGTTCTCGGAACCTCGCCCGAAACCCATCCAACCGGGTGCGGTAAAGACCCTTTCTGCGAACTTCGGCTGTAGGGAGTCCTCCGAAGTTTGCGACCCTTAAGGTCTAGGCCTCGGCCCGGAAGATGGGACCCTGGTACCACGGCCCGCGCGTATCCCGCTGCTAGAATCCGGCTGATCCCCTTCCGGTAGATCGGTTTGCCGGGCCGCGGGCTGTGGAGGGCTAACGAGGAGGGTATGCGTGGCGAAGAGGATGATGCTGGTGCTCTCGATAGGGACCCTGCTCGTGGTACTGGCGGGCGGGGTCGCGCTGGCGAAGACGTTCACCGGCACCGGCGGCAACGACAACATCGAGGGAACCCGCAACGCCGACGAGATCTCCGCTCGCGCTGGCAACGACACGGTCGATGGCAACAACGGCGGCGACACGATCAACGGCGGCGCGGGAAAGGACGATATCCACGGCGGCCCCGGTAACGACACCACCTACGGTCTCGCCGGCGTAGACAGGCTATCCGACAGCGAGGGCGACGACCGCGTCTTCGGCTTCGGTGGATCCGACGAGATCATCACCTCGCATCCCGGCGACGACCAGTTTCACGGCGGCGAGGGCGGCGACTACTTTGGTGGCCCCCCCTGCTGCAGCTACGGCTCCATAGGCACCGACCTGTTCGACGGCGGGGACGGCGACGACACCATCGAAGCAACCGATCAGATGGGCCTCTCGCCCAACCAGCCGGACGTCGTCGAGTGCGGCCCTGGCACGGACAAGGTCAGAGCTGACCCCGACGACGATGTGGCCGCCGACTGCGAAGACGTGAGGCTCGTCCGGAACGAGTAACGCACCCGCAGGGTGGGCGCGTCGGCCAGAATATCTGTCGCTACGCGACTTTCTAACATGGGCGCCACCGCCTGCGCGGCGCTCCTTGCCTCCATGCACCGGGGTGCCTAGAAGGGTAGTTCTCCGAATTTCGGGCCGAGGTGGTTCTCGGAAGTCCTCCGACTAAGGTACTAGGCGATCCAGCCCATTCGTGCGATGCGCTCGCTCGTGAACTCTCTTGATACTGGGGGTGCTTTAGCGGCACCGGGCGGGGGACGCCCCCGCCCCGGCCCACCACACAGAAGGAGAGCGGGCATGGCAAGAACGGGAAAACTAGGACCGGGGTTGATCGCCACGGGGATGGCTGTGGTGTTGGCCGCGGTCCTGCTGGCGCTGCTGGCGTCGGGACCGGCGGACGCCGCATCCCGCTATAAGACCGTCACCAGGACCTTCTCCAACGCGCAGCCGATCGCGGTCCCCGATGCGGCAACAGAGTTCACGAGCGGCGCGGCTAAGCCCTACCCCTCGGAAATCTCCGTCGCGGGCTTTAGGAAGGGCAAGGTCCTCGACGCCAACGTGACCCTCAAGGGCTTCGGACACGCGGTCCCCGAAGACGTGCACGTGATGCTCTCCCACGGGGCAACGAACCGTACCGTGCTGAGCAGCGTGGGCGGAGGCGTCAGCGTCAACGACATCACCCTGAGGCTCGACGACGAGGCGGCCCTACCGATGGGCTACGGAGGCGGTCTCATCAGCGGCACGTTCAAGCCCACCAACGTCTGGGACGGCGACTTCTTCCCCGCCCCCGCGCCCGCCGCGAGCGATCTGGATAAACTCTCCGGGTTCGACGGCTCGAACCCCAACGGGCCCTGGCAGCTGTGGATCAGGGACTCCCTCGGAGACTACGTGGGGCAGGTCGACGGGGGCTGGAGCGTCACGATCAAGGCGAGGGTCCTCCGCTAACGAGGCTCGGGCTGGGGCGGAGGTCTGGCACCCTTGTTCCTCCGTCCCGCTGAAGAAGAAGTCATGGAGGTGCCCGGCGCAAGGCTCCGCCGACGCAACCCCGAGGTTCACTCACCGCTTGGCCTCGTAACGGGTGCCGTAACGTTCGGGAGACGGGCGTCCGGTAGAGTGGTGGCATGAGGCAACAGACGAGCGGGCAGGGCCGAGGGGTCGGCGGCATGGGCGACCGAGCTGCCGCCTGGCTGGCCTGGTCGCTGGTGGTAGTGTCAGTGGTTCTGCCCGTTGGCGGGATCTCGTTCGCCCTGATGACCCGGTCGCCCGTCCCAGAGCGTCCAACCTACAGCTCAGTAACGCTGCTGGTCCTGGCGCTCGCCTTCTCGGTGGTAGGCGCTACCATCGCCTCCCGCCAGCCCCGCAACGCCATAGGCTGGCTCTTCTGCGGCGTGGGCGTCACGATAGGCCTCAACTCCTTCGCGGGAGACTACGCCCAGTTCTGGCTCGCGGGCGGATTCGGGATGGGCGCCCTCGGCGAGACGGCGGCGTGGTTCTCGTCGTGGTCGTGGGCGCTTCTGGTATTCGTCCCCACGAGCTTCTTGTTGCTGTTGTTCCCCGACGG
>CADCUT010000121.1 GCA_902805975.1 uncultured Rubrobacteraceae bacterium
ACGCCTACCCGCGGCGATCCGGGGCCTTGCCCGGGCGACGGAGGCCCTGGCCGCCTACCTGCAGACTCCCGGGGATGCTCCCGAGGAGACGCGCCGGTTGGCCCTGGAGGCCGCCAGCGAGGCCAGCACGCTGCTCGAGGAGCACGAGGACCTGGCGAGCAACCTGGGCGTCAACGCGCTTGTCGACCAGATCCACTCCTCAGCGGTCGACCTCATAGGAGGCACCGGCATTGACCGTGCGGAGGCCCTGCAAGCCCTGGAAGAGGCCACCGGGCGCGCCTCGTGGTAGCGAGCGCGCTGCTCGACCTCCCTATGGGCGAGCTAGCCGCCGGGAACGCGCCCCCAAGGTCGGGCCTTGCCCAGGCGTCCGGCCCTTACTCACCGGAGTGCGTGGAAGGGCGATTCTCGGAAGCCCGCATCCAAGATTCCGTATGGATCTGGACCTCAGAATCTAGCGGGGTGGTCTAAGACTCCGGTCACCGCGGCGGCCGGAGTCTACATCTTGTGGCGCCGGATAGGGTCGGCGTCCGCCACCCTCCGGCGGGCCTCCCTGACCTCGTCGTCCTGCGGGTTGAGCCGGAGGTAGGCGTCAACCATCCCCAGCAGCGCCTCTGGCTCCCCATGGTTCAGGGAGTGGTTGCGCATGAGGTGCAGCAGCCCCGGCCGGGCGTCGGTGGGCGGAGAGGCCCAGGTTCCTGGCGACGAGGCGGTCGAATGCGCGGTCGCCCAGCAGGCCCGACATGACCGCCCCGAGCTTCGCGTCGCGCCCAACGCGGTAGCGCGTGCGCGGCTTCGGCGACTGGATGGCGTCGGCGATCACCTTCGCCGCGCCGGCCGGCTGGATGCCGCCGCTCCTCCGTTCCTCCGCCTGATTGCGTATGGCGGCGACGAGGTCGTCGTAGCGCGCGTGCTGGTCTGGGGTCATGGTGGCCGCCATCTCGTCCATGGTCGCCGTCGTCTTGTTCCAGATCGGCGTGGCGATGTTGCCGGGCTCGATGACTATGACTTTGACCCCGAGTCGGCCGACCTCGCGGCGGAGCACGTCGCTGAAGCCCTCAAGCGCGAACTTCGCGGCGGCGTAGGCGCCGAAGGTCGGGAAGGCGACCCGCCCGCCGATAGAGGAGACGTTGACCAGTCGTCCGTCGCCGCCGGCGATCAGGGCGGGCAGCAGCGCCCGCACGACCGCGACGTGCCCAAAGAAGTTGACGTCGAAGTGGCGACGCCACTCGTCCATCGGGATCGTCTCGGCCGGGGCGTTGAGCGCGACGCCGGCGTTGTTGACCAGGACGCCGAGACGGCGTCCCCGCGGGTCGCGGGTGACGCGGTCAGCCAGCGCCGCGACCTGCTCCTCGTCGGTGATGTCCACGATCACCGGCTCGACGTTCTCTGCGGCCAGCCGTTCGGCGTCCTGCTGCTTGCGGACCCCGGCCAGGACGTGAAAGCCGCGGCGCGCGAGCTCCCGGGCGGTCGCGAGACCCAGGCCCGAGGAAGCCCCCGTTACGACGGCCATTCTATCGGTGCTCGTCATTATCGCCTCCTAGTCGACGCTGTAGATCCATCATCGCGAACGCCCAGACGGCCTGCGCCGCCGGCTCCGTCCCCGCCCTCAAACCCCTTCTCCGCCTCCGAGAGCATGCACTCGAGCATCCGGTCGGCCTCCTTAGTGCCCTTCGGCAACCTTTCAGCGTTGCTGCGGTCGAAGATGACGGCGAAGCCGACGTACCGCTCGAAGCCGCGCCTGAGGTCCTCGATTTCGGCGACGGCCCAGCCGCCGATCGAACCAGTTCCACCAACTGCCGGTACGGTTCTAGGCATTGCTTGTACCTCCTTGGATGTGTGTCTAGTCGGTCATTCGGGACGAAAAAATTAGGCGAGCATTCGCCAGAAGGCGTCGAAGGCGGCCGTGCAATGTTCGTCCGCGTTGTCCGGGTCGCGGATCATGAGGTCGATCGTTGCGTCTGCCAGCGCGCTTGTCAGGGCGACCACCAACCCCAACGGCGCGTCGCGCATCGGGCCGTTTTCGCGAATCCGCTCCAGCAACTCGCCGACGCTGGCCATCGCCTGGCTCGCGGTATGACGGCTCTCCGGGGTGATCTCGCCCGACACGTCGAGATGGGCGAGCGTCCGGCGCTTGTCGGGGCTGGACGTTGCCCAGCGCAACCAACGGGACCACAGATGGAACGCCCGCTCGCGGAGGTCGTCGCCGGACGGGAGCCCATCTAAGGCGGCCGTGGCCATCTCCACCTTGAGCTCCACGTAGAGCCGGTTCAACAGGTCCGCCTTCGTCTCGAAGTAGGTGAACAGGGACCCGTTGGAGACGCCCGCTTCCTTCGCGATCGCTGCCGTGGACGCGCCCGGCCCGTCGGCGGCGATTCGCCTGATCGCCGCCGACAAGATCGCGCTCCGCCTATCGTCGCTCTTGGGTCTGGCCATGATTCTCCTTCTCGCCCTTCCTGGCTGAAAAGATATCAGAGAGTGACTAGTCAGTCAATATTCCGGAGCCTGGATTGTTGGAGGTCTTTCGTATCTATCGTCTTCCGTGGATCAGGCGGAGGCATGTGTAGGATCCGGGAGTTCCGAAGCAACGGTGCAGGTAATAGCTCTGGGCCTGCCAAGCGCCGCCGGCCTTCGGCGTGATCATGCCGGCCATCTCGTGGGGCTCATTGGCCTTTATCCAGGTTCCTCCGCAGTTGCGCCCGCGACGGGCCAGGGATCTGGCCTTGATGGTTCGGATAATCCCGACGAACTGGATTCGCAACGGGGCGATGATCGTACATTGGGTGGCGGTGTGCCTTACGGTCTCGGGCCTGCTCCCAACGGGCTTGCCAGAAGCGTTCGGGCCGGGTTTCTTCGAGTAGGGCTGGGCAGCACGTTTTCGACTCAGAGCGGCCCTCACTCCCTCTCCCGGGTCCATTCGCGGTAGTCTGGAAAAGCCCTTGTGTGGAGGCTGACGGGTTGGGGCTTCTTTGTTACACTCTCGTCTGCCCTTCGCGGGGGCGTAGTTCAGTTGGTTAGAACGCCGGCCTGTCACGCCGGAGGCCGCGGGTTCGAGTCCCGTCGCTCCCGCCTCGTAGGAGCTCTCAGCGGTCGACTTCCAGTCATTTGGTGGGCGATCGTTGTCAGGTTGGGACGGAGAAGAGCTACTACCGAGAGGTGATCCCCTATGACAGAGCCCGTAGCCGTTACGACCGACACTTTCGAGACGGAGGTTTTGAACTCGGACGTCCCGGTCCTGGTCGATTTCTGGGCTGAGTGGTGCGGGCCTTGCCGGCAGGTTGCGCCCGTGATGGACGAGCTCGCGCGCGACTACGAGGGGTCCATCAAGGTCGCGAAGGTCGACGTGGACGCCGAGTCGGCGCTCGCCGGGCACTTCGGCATCTCCAGCATACCCACCATCGCCCTCTTCGAGCCCGGCGAGCAGCCAAAGGCCGTCATGGGCGCGCTTCCGAGGGAGATGATCGAGTCCGCCTTCGAGCTCGACCGTTTCCAGAGAGCCGGCTAGGCCCGGGGGGTATTCCCGCCGCTTGATAGCCCCCGGCCCGTAACGTAGAATCTCCCACGTTTCCCCGGCGGGATAGCTCAGTTGGTAGAGCACACGACTGAAAATCGTGGTGTCCCGGGTTCGAATCCCGGTCCCGCCACCGCAACTACCTTTTCGACCGTAGAGCAAACTTTCCGGTGTGTCGTCGGGGGTTGGTTCGTGCGCATAAGGGTTGCGTGTGAGATCCGGGCTCTCGTAATAAGATGGCGGCTTCGGGTAGACACGAGCGGGGAGGCGGCGAAGGGTTGGGCGTGAGGCGGACGCGGAGGGAGTTTCTAAAGGTTGCGGCCGGCGGCGGTGCCGGCCTCGCGTTTCTGGGGCTGATGGGGTGCGAGTCGAACCGGCCCGTCAGGGCGGTCGCCGCGCCGGCGACGGGGCCGACCCAGGTCTTCCGCTCGCGTCCGGACCTCAAGCCGCCCCCGGTCGCGGTGACCACTCCGGCCCGCGCCACGGCCCCCGGCTACCTCTTCGCCGCCTCCAAGAACGGTCCCGGCGAGGAGCACCCCGCCCAGGACGGACCCATGATCCTCGATAACGACGGCCAGCCGGTGTGGCTGCGCCCCGTGCTCGCCGAGGATCGGGACGCGATGGACTTCAAGGCGCAGACCTACCGGGGGAAGCCGGTTCTCACCTGGTGGGAGGGCGTCCACGGCGGGTTCGGGAACGGCGAGTACGTCATCTTCGACGACACCTACAGGGAGGTCGGGCGGTTCAGGGCGGGCAACGGTTACCCGGGGGACCATCACGAGTTCCTGATCTCCTCGCGCGACACCGCCCTCGTGACCATCTACGCCAAGCGGCAGATGGACCTCACCCCCTACGGCGGGCCGGCGGAAGGGTCGATCCTTGACGGCGTCGCCCAGGAGATAGACATAGCGTCCGGCGAGGTCCTCTTCGAGTGGCGCAGCCTGGAGCACGTCGACCCTGAGGAGTCTTCCTACGAGCCCACGCCCGACCTCGAGAGCGCCTACGACTACTTCCACATCAACTCCATAGAAGAAGACGGAGACGACCATTACCTGATCTCGGCGCGCAGAACCTCCGCCGTCTACAAGATAGACCGCAGGACGGGCGAGGTCGTCTGGCGTCTGGGCGGCAAGAGGAGCGACTTTACGATGGGGGAGGGCACCGTATTCGCCTTCCAGCACGACGCCCGCCTCCTGCCCGACGGCACCATCACCCTCTTCGATAACCGGGGGGCGGCCATGGAGGAGCAATCGCGGGGAATCCGCCTGAAGCTCGACGAGGACGCGATGACGGCCACCCTCGTGCAGGAGTTCGTCCACCCCGAGCAGCCGTTCGCGACCTACCAGGGCAACGTGCAGGCGCTCCCGAACGGCAACGTCTTCGTCGGCTGGGGCAGCGCGCCCTACCTCACCGAGCACGACGCCGAAGGGGGGCTGCTCTTCGACGCCGGCTTCCCCCCCCAGGTCGAGTCCTACCGGGCCTTCCGCTTCCCGTGGAAGGGCAGGCCGCAGGGCGACCCTGACCTCGGGGGCGAGTCCGGGCGGGAAGGCCGGGTCACCCTCTACGCCAGCTGGAACGGGGCGACGGAGGTCGCCACCTGGGAGGTCCTCGCCGGCCCCGGCGTAGAGGATCTTAGCCCAGCCGGGTCAGCCCCCCGCAAGGGCTTCGAGACCGCCATAACCCTGCGCACCGAGGAACCCTACGTGGCCGTCAGGGCGAAGGACGGCTCGGGCCGGGTGCTCGGCGTCTCCAGGGCGCTCAAGCGCGGGTCGCTCAAGCGCGGGGGCTGAAGAATACCGGCATAGACTCCCCGTGAAAAAACGCTGCATGTTGTGCTATTTTGCCTTCCTGAAACACAACAAGTTGTGGCTGGATCTTTACTAGCGCACATACGCATCCGGGGGGATGATCTTTTGGAAGGAATAGATTTCGGGCGTATCGGGGTGGAACGCCGCCGGTACGCGGTGGAGGAGATTCGTTTCTCGCTCGCCAGGCTTTACAGGGGCTTCGTGCTCTGGACCTCGCTGTACGGCGAGGCGGACGGCCGCGAGGAACGGGAACGCCGGGAGGAGGTGGACCGTCTTCTGGCCCTGTTCTCACGGTGCTACATGCCCCGCTCGATGTGGCTTGCGGACGAGACCCGGGAGAGGATCGAGGACTTCGCCGAGAAGAGCCGGGAGATGCGCGAGCGGTTCTCCGCCGAGGTCGAGGAGAGGGGCTACGAAGAGGTCAGGGCCGGCATGGCCCGCCGCGTGAGCAAGAAGCTCGGCCCTGCCCGCAAACAGGTCGACCTCGCCCTCGAAACGGAGCTCGCCGGCCCCAGACCCTCGCGCTGGCGGCTCCGGAAAGGGTAGCGTAGGGGGCTTCAGGCATCAGGTTTCGGGCATTAGGTTCTAGGTTTTGAGACGTTGTAGAGCGAGGATGCAGCGGACAGGCCGCCCTCCCCGAGGCCAACCGTGGTGGCGATGATGGGCTCCAAGCCGCGTACAGCACCCCTGATGCCTGTAGCCTGATACCTACAAGGTGTTCTGGACGAGTTCGGCGGCCTCTTCGGCGCAACCCCATGAGAGGGTGACGCCCGAGCCACCGTGGCCGTAGTTGTGGACGAGGGGGACTTCGTGGCCGTCCTCCATCTCCAGCCGAACCTCGGGACGTCCGGGTCTCAGGCCGACCCTGTGTTCGAGGACCTCCGCGTCTGCCAGGCGCGGTTCCAGCGCGGAGCATCGCCGGAGGATGGCCCCGGCAACTTCAGGGTCGGGCTCGGTCGTCCACGACCCTTCGTCCGCCGTGCCGCCCAGGATGCAGTCCCCCGAGCGGGGGACCACGTAGGTGACGCCCTCGGGGTCGTCCTCGTCGAGGAAGAAGTGGTCCAGGCCGGGGTTCCGGACGCGCAGGATCTGGCCCCGTATCGGCCCCATCGAGCCGTCTCCGACAAGCTCCCCCGCGCCGAGCCCCGCGCAGTTCACGACGACACCGGCTTCTCCCGCCATCTCGTCCGGGTCCGAGACGACGCGCCGCTCTACCGTACCGCCCGCCGCGGCGAAGCGGTCCTGCAGGTAGCGCAGGTAGACGGGCATCTCTATGACCGGCACGACGAAAGCGTGGCCGTCGCGGTAGCCGGGCGGTAGCTCGTCGCGGTCGCAGCGCCGGACGGCGGGGACGGCAGCCGACCACCAGGGCTCGGGGGCCCAATAGCGCCGGAGCTCGAAGCCCTCGCGCATCCGCACGCCCGCGCCCGGCACGGCGGCGAGCCCTTCGAAGACCTCGAAGGCGCGGCTGCCCCAGCGTAGGACGGCGTCCTCCGGGTAGGCTTTGTACGGGTACCAGATCGCGGCGGCGACGGCCGAGGTGGTCTCTTCCGGCGGGGCCGCCGCGACGATCCTGGCGTCGAGGCCGTTCTCGCGCAGGCAGAGGGCTGTGGAGAGCCCGATCACCCCGCAGCCGATCACCACGACCTCCGCCATCCGTCTCCTCTCGTACCGCCGCTCTCCACACTCTACAGCCTCCACCGACCCCTGGCCGCCGTGTAGGATAGGCGGCGGCCGTCGGTACTCTGGAGGAGGTCTCATGGGCGGGAGAGGGAAAGCGGGTCATCTGGCGGTCGAGGTGCTGGCGCGCGCCGGCGCGCGGCGCTTCTACACCGTGCCGGGGGAGAGCTTTTTGGAGATCCTGGACGCCGCCGAGCGCCACCCCGACACGTCGCTCATCTCGACCCGCCACGAGTCCGGGGCATCCTTCATGGCGGAGGCCGACGCCAAGGTCACCGGCGTTCCCGCCGTGGCGATGGCGACGAGGGGGGTGGGGGCGTCGAACCTCGCCATCGGCGTCCACACGGCGATGCAGGACTCGACCCCGATGGTCGTCCTCCTGGGGCAGGTCGAGACGGACTACCTGGACCGGGAGGCGTTTCAGGAGGTGGACCTCACCGCGTTCTACGCGCCCATCACGAAGTGGGCGACGACCGTTCACCGCGCCGACCGTCTCCCGGAGCTCGTCGCCCGCGCCGCGCGGGTCGCCACCTCGGGGCGTCCTGGCCCTGTCATGCTCGCCCTCCCCGCGGACATCCTCGGCGAGGAGATCGAGGACGAGGGATCGCGGCTCTCTGAGGCAAGACCCCGCTCCGCCCCCGACCCGGAGGACGTGGAGGACGTCGTGCGCCGGCTCGTCGCGGCGCGGCGGCCCGTGGTGATCGCGGGCGGCGGCGCGCGGCACGCCCGCGATGCCCTGGTCCGGTTCGCCGAGGCCTTCGGCGCCGGGGTCTTTGCGGGCTTCCGCCGCCAGGACGTCTTCCCGAACGGGCACCCCCTCTTTCTCGGACACCTCACCCTCGCGGCCCGACCCGAGATCCTCCAACCGCTCGAAGAGGCCGACCTCGTCGTCGTGGTCGGGTGCCGGCTGGGCGAGGTCACCACCCAGACCTACAGCCTCCCGCGCGGGGAGCAGGCGGTGATCCAGGTAGATGTGGACCCCGACGAGGTCGGCGCCATCGTCCCGGTCGAGCGCGGCATCGTCTCGGACGCCGGCGCCGCCCTCGAAGCCTTCACCCGGCGCGCCCCGAAGGCTATCGAACGCGACTGGACGGCCGCCCACGGGGCCTACCTCGAGTTCAGCGAAATCCCCGAGAGCAGGTCGGAGGCCGGGATCGACCCGGCCGAGGTCGTCGGCGCGCTCAAAAAGGTCTTGCCCGAAGACGCAGTCCTCGCGAACGACGCCGGCAATTTCTCCGTCTTTCTGCACCGCTACTGGCGCCACGACCACCCGCGCACCCAACTCGCGGCGGCCAACGGCGCCATGGGCTACGGCGTGCCGGGCGCCGTCGGCGCGAAGCTCGCCAACCCCGAGAGGAACGTCGTGGCGCTCTGCGGCGACGGCGGGTTCCTGATGACCGGCCAGGAGATAGAGACCGCCGTCCGCTACGGCGTCGGCATCACCATCGTCGTCTTCCGCAACGGGATGCATGGGACCATTGCCATGCACCAGGCCCGTGACGTTGGTAGGACCGCCGGCTCAGAGATAGGCCCCGTTGACCTCGCCGGCTTCGCCCGCAGCCTCGGTGCGACCGGCCACACCGTCACGGACCCCGGCGACCTCGAAGGGGCGCTGCGCGACGCGGTGGCCGACGAGGGCGTCTCGCTCGTGGACGTCGTCACCGACGCCGATCTCATCACCCCGACCACCCGCCTCTCCGAGCTGGCGCCGGACGGGGCGCGTTAGCCCTCTTCTCTGCCCGGCGTGTCCGGGTGGATCGAGATGGAGGCGTCCACGGAGCCAGAGTCCGCTGCGACGCGGCGGATCCTGCCCTTGATCCTCCGCCGCTGCTCCTCGTCCCTTGCCTCCCCGTAGAGCCGCCTCAAGCGCCCCTCTTCCTCGCCGAGGTCCCGGGACAACGAGTTGAGACCCTCCACGGAAGCCCCCTCCAACCCCCGCTCGAACTCCTCCTCGCCCGACGCCATCGCCCACTCCAACGAAAGCGTATCCGGTCCGGCGCCGGACACCAGCTCCCCGGGCTCGACCCCTAAAGCCCACGCCAGCTTGCGCAACGTGCCGAAGTGGGGGCGCCCGATCCGGCCGCTCTCGATCCCCGACACCGTCGTCGGACTCACCCCTGCCTCTTCCGCGAGCCGAACCTGCGTCCACATCCGCCGCTCCCGGACCTCAACCAGATTCCTTCCGACCAGACCGCCCCGCATACAGATCCTCTCCGCTTCGACCATCCACACTCTAACATAAAACTGTAAATTTTTTGTAGAATATACGGAAATATTGTCTCAAAATTGTTGACAAGCTGTTTTATGGGTTATAATGGCGGCGCAGGAAGAGGAAGGCTCGGTCGGCGGGCCGAGAAGAGAAGGAGGTTGTGGCTATGGCACTGAGTCCTTTCCGGGGTCGCGGGTTCTACGACATGCAGAGCGAGATGAACCGGATGTTCGACGAGAT
The DNA here is from genome assembly GCA_902805975.1 of uncultured Rubrobacteraceae bacterium. Taxonomy (GTDB): domain Bacteria; phylum Actinomycetota; class Rubrobacteria; order Rubrobacterales; family Rubrobacteraceae; genus Rubrobacter_D. The sequence continues at coordinate 9,446 of CADCUT010000121.1, forward strand.
GTTCGGGGGGCTCGCGCGGGTCGGCGGGCGCCAGCAGGGCG
>CADCUT010000122.1 GCA_902805975.1 uncultured Rubrobacteraceae bacterium
GGACGAACTGGTTGTCCATCGCGTCGAAGTGGACGAGCTCGGCCCCGCCGCGCTGCGCCCGGCGGACCTCCTCCGCCAGGTTGGCGAAGTCCGCCGCCAGGATCGAGGGCGCGCCCACGATCCTCCCATCAAGCTCTCCCCAGAAACCCAAACCGAGCACCCTCCTGAATCGAAGCCTCCGGGCGAACATTCTACAGAAAAGCCCCGGCCCGGAGACCGGAAGCGTCTCTCACGCCCGCTGCCGAGCGATGGGAACGCCGGGGGGACCGAGAGCCAGAAAACAACACCGGGCGGAGTTCGTCGCCGCGGGACGGGACGGCAGAGGCAACTTCCGCGCCGGGACAGCGGCCTGCGCCTTGTGTGATGGGTTCGTGTTCCCCTCCGGGGGACCACCACAGGTAGGTTCTCGACGCGCGCACAATCGAGCGCGTATCCGAGGTCTGGAGCGGGCCGGTATCTTTCGACGCCGCGGGGACTCGTAAGGTGTCGCCACATCGTTCTAGACTACGGTCCTCAAGACCTCCTCCACGCTGGTGATGCCGCGGGCGGCCTTGGCGAGCCCGTCTTCCCTGAGGCGGGTCATCCCGGCGGCCTCGGCTGTCCGTTCGAGGTCCCTGGTTGGGACGCGGTCGACGATCAACTCCCTCAAGTCAGCGTCGACCACCATCAGTTCGTAGATGCCGACCCGGCCGCGATACCCCGTCCCGCCGCACCGGCCGCACCCGACCGCCTCGCAGAACGCCCCGCCGTCTCCGGTTGCGAGGTTCGCGAGGCCGGGAACGCGGCGGTCGGGCCTCGCGGGACGCTTGCAACGCTCGCACAGCCTCCTGGCCAGGCGCTGGGCGATCACGCAGTCAACGGCCGACGCCGTAAGAAACGGCTCTACCCCCATGTCCGTCAGCCGCGTGACGGCAGCAGGCGCATTGTTGGTGTGGAGCGTGGCGAGGACCAGGTGGCCCGTTAGCGCGGCCTCGATGCTGGTTCTTGCGGTCTCGCGGTCCCGGATCTCACCTATCATCACCACGTCGGGGTCGGCCCGGAGAACGCTCCGCAGGCCGGACGCGAATCCGAGGCCTACCTTCGGGTTGACCTGGATCTGGCAGACGCCCGGCATCCTGTACTCGACCGGGTCCTCGACGGTGACGATGTTCTTCTCACCGGAGTCGATCTCCCCGAGGGTGGCGTAGAGCGTGGTCGACTTGCCGCTCCCGGTCGGTCCCGTCACGAGGATTGTGCCATACGGCCTGCGGAAGACCTTCTCGTATTCCCGCAGCATGGCGGCCTCGAAGCCGAGCCGCCGGAGGTCGGCCTCCACGCTGGAGGTGTCGAGCAGCCGCAGCACCACCTTCTCCCCGAAGACCGTGGGCAGGGTCGCCACCCGCACGTCGGCCCTCTGGCTCCCCAGCTTTGCCGAGAACCGCCCGTCCTGCGGGACCCGGCGTTCGGCGATGTCCAGATCGGCGAGCACCTTGATGCGCGCTACGAGCCCTTCCTGCAGGCCGCCCGGCACCGCCATCATCCGGCGAAGGACGCCGTCCACCCGGTACCGGACCCCGGTCTCCCCAGCCCCTGGCTCCACGTGAACGTCCGAGGCCCCGTCCACGATGGCCCGCTGCAAGATAGAGCCAACGAGCCGCACGACGGGCCCCTCGCCGACCGTGCCACCGCCGAGCTCGACGACGCGACCGCGGGCGCCGTCGTCGTCGGCCTCCGGCGCCAGGACCAGCCCCGATAGCTCCTCGGCCGCGGCGAAGACCCTGTTCGCGGCGAGCCCGATATCCTCCGCGCCCGCCACCACGGGCGTGATGTCGTAGCCGGAGAGCATTACCAGGTCCTCCCTGGCATGGAGGTCCGTCGGGTCGCGCATGGCAACCACCAGCTTCCCGTCGCTGAAACCGACCGGAAGCGCCGCGTGCCGGCGCAGTACCTGCCGGTCGACGAGCGCCGCCGCCCGGGGGTCGACCTCGACCTCCGCGAGCTCGACGAACTCCAGACCAAGCCGCGCCGCGAGATCCCTCGCGCCCTCGACCTCGTTCCGGCCTCGTGGGACGAAGGAGCGGTCCCCTTCGCCACCCGGCCCTCTGCGGGACCGGGCGCCACCCCCAGAATGCACCCCGCCGCCGGTACGGTCGTCGCTCCTCATGGGCCGGTTGTCGAAGGTAACGCGCCCGAGCTTTAGGTTAGATCCACCGGAGCGGTCGTCCGGGAGACCTCAAGGTTGGAGCCGGGCAGGACGGGTCAGGACGCCGCTTCTTCCTTGGCCCGCAAGAACTCGTCGTAGTCGTTGGTAAAGAAGTGCTCCTCGCCGTTGGCCTTCAGGACGTAGTAGAGGTGGTCCGTCTCGGCGGGTTCCATGGCGGCCCGGAGGGATTGGAGGCTCGGGGAGCAGATAGGGCCCGGCGGGAGGCCGGCGTTCTCGTAGGTGTTGTAGGGGGAGTTCACTTTGAGGTCGGCGTAGGAGAGGTTCTCCTTCGGGCGCTTGAGGGCGTACTGGATGGTGGCGTCGATCTGGAGCGGCATGTCCTTGCGGAGCCTGTTGTAGATGACAGAGGCGATCACCGGCCGCTCCCCGGCGTTTGCCGACTCCCGCTCTATGAGCGAGGCCACGGTCACGAGCTCGTGCTCCGTAAGGTCGAGCCGACTCTTGGCGCCCGCGACGTCGAGTCCCCCGGTCTCGATCAGGTACTGCTCGAGCATCCGGTCCACGACCTGCGGCGCCGTCACACCCTCCTCGAAGTCGTAGCGCCGCGGGAACAGGTACCCTTCGGTGGTCCCTATCACCTCGCCTTCGAGAAAGGCGTAGCCGTAGTCCGTCCGGCGCGCGGCGGCCTCGAACCTTGAGGCCGGGATCTCCGTGCTCCCCGCCACGGCCTCTGCCGTCTCCGGCAACGTGAGCCCCTCCGGCAGGGTTACGGAGACGGTTGGAACGGCCTCCCCCGCCGTGAGCTTGGAGAGGATGGCTTCGGTGTCGGCCCCGGGGCTGAAGGTGTAGCGCCCGGTCTTGATGCTGGTGCCGCCGCCTTCCCTGCGGGCCTCGAGCTTGAAGACGAACGCGCTGCCGATGACGCCGGCCCCCTCGAGCTTGGTTGCCACCGTGGAGAGCGTATCGCCCTTGACCACCTCGACGCTGACCGGTCCATCCGGCCCGTCGGCGCCGCCCACGGCCGAGGTGTAGATAAAGTACACAGCCGCGACCACGCCCACCAAAAGTATCAGGCCGAGGATCGTCGGGCCCACGTTGTAGCGGCGTTTCCTGCGGCGCTTCTCGTACCCGGACGACTGCAGCGCGTCCAGACGGGCGTCCACTTCGGCCCGTTCCTCGCGGCTGCTCCTGTCTTGGCGCTTCAGAGGTCCCCCCTCCTGGCCAGGTACTCCTGCAACATTCCCGCGGCCGCCAGGTGATCCACCCTGATGCGCTTCCCCTTCTTTCCCTTTTTGCCGCCGCTGCCGGCGACGGCCACGCGGGTCGTTAGCCGCTCGTCCCACTCGACGAAGCGCATCCCTGGAAACGCCCTCCGCAGCCCGGCAATTGTATCCAAAACCCCCCGCGCCTGCGGCCCGATCTCCCCCGAGAGCGTCTTCGGCAGCCCGACGACGACCTCCCGCACGTCCTGCTCCGCAAAGAGCCTTCGCAGGTAGTCCGTCAGGGCCGCGGTGGGGACCACTTCGAGCGGTGTGGCGAGCACGCGGCCCGGGTCTGAGAGGGCCACGCCGGTGCGGACCTCCCCGGGGTCCAGCGCGGCGACGCGGCCGGTCGCGTCCAGGGCTATCCGGTACCGGAGAGGTTGCGGCCCAGGATCTCGCGCGCCCTGGCGAGCGCGTCGGGGATGGCCTCGAGGTTGCCGCCCCCGGCCTGGGCCATCGTCGCGCCACCGCCGCCGCCCCCCCCGAGGACCTCAGATACTTCCCGCACGATGTCCCCGGCCCTCACCTTCCCAGAGACGTCCGGGTGGAGGTTGGCGATCAGGACGGCCTTGCCGTCGAGCGCCGCGGCGAGGACGACGGCCGAGGGGCCGCCGAGGCGGTTCTTTACGTCGTCTGAGATCTGGCGCAACCCCTTCACGTCGGCCGCCACGACTTGCCCGGTGACGACCCTCGCCCCGTCCACCCTCTCGGCCCCCTCGACGAGCGCCCCGACCTCGCCGAGGCCCTGCTCCAGCGCTTCCTTGCGGGCGGCCTCGCGCCCCTCACGCGCCTCCCGGCGCAGGTTGTCCACGGCATCCGACAGGCCGTCTACGGGCACGCGCAGGGAGGCCGCGAGCGCCTCCGCCCTCTCGGCCGTCTCCGTGAGGTAGAAGAGCGCCTCGCGGCCCGTTACGACCTCGATCCGGTACAGGTCGGCGCCGTGCTTCCTGTTGGAGACCACCTTGAAGGCCCCGACCTCCGCCGTGCCGCGCACGTGCGTCCCGCCGCAGAGCTCGCGGGAGAAGCCGTCCACCTCGACGACGCGCACGAGGTCGCCGTACTTCTCGCCGAAGAGCATCATCGCGCCGAGCTCGCGCGCCTCTTCGAGCGTCGTGGTGAAGTAGCGGACCGGCTGGTTCTCCGTGATCTTGTACAGGCACTGCTCCTGCACCCGGCGGATCTGATCGTCCGTGACCCTTCCGCCGTAGCGGTAGTCGAAGCGGAGCCGGTCGGGGCCGACGTAGCTGCCGGCCTGCACGACGTCTTGGCCGAGCTCGGCCCGCAGCGCCCAGTGGAGGATGTGGGTCGCGGTGTGGTTGGCTTCGATCTGCTGGCGCCTCACCCGGTTTATTGAGGCGGTTACCGCGTCGCCGACGGCAAAGCCGTCCCGCTCGACCCTGGCCCGCAACACCTGGTATCCGCCGGCCGGCACGACGTCGAAGACCTCCAGCTGGCTGCCCTCAGAGGCGATCCAACCCTCGTCCGCGACCTGACCGCCGCCCGTGGCGTAGAACGGGTTCTCCGCGAGCACCACGGAGACCTCGCCCGGGGTCTCGGGCGAGTCTTCGAGGGCGACGATTCTAGTCTCCACCCGCTCCCGCTCGTACCCAACGAACCGGCTGCGGACCTCCTGGCCCCCAAAGGCCGCCACCACCCTGTCGTAGCCCTGGGTCGCCTCCCTAGCGCGCTGTCTCTGGGCGTCCATAGAGGCCTCGTAGCCCGCCTCGTCCAGCGAGACGCCCCTCTCGGCCAGCACCTCCCGCGTGACCTCGACCGGGAACCCGTAGGTGTCGTGCAGCGTAAAGGCCACGTCGCCGGGGAAGTTGCCGCCCTCCAGGCGCGAGAGCTCGGACTCCAGAAGCTCCTTGCCGGACTCGTAGATCTCCGCGAACCTGGCCGCCTCTTCCGTGATGATCCGGCCTATGTCTTCCCGCGCCCCGCGCAGCTCCTCGTAGAAGTCGCCCATGTAGTCCACCACGGCGAGCGCGACCGCCGCGAGCTGCTCCGGGGTCATGCCGAGGCGCACGTAGGCCTGGAGGGCGGCGCGCCGGATCACGCGCCGCAGCACGTACTCGCGGCGCTGGTTGCCGGGCCTGACGCCGTCAGAGATCAGGAACGCGCTCCCGCGCGTGTGGTCGGCGACGATCCGCAACGCCCGATCTGTCGCCCCGGAGTCGCCGATGGAGATACCGGTGAACTCCTTTACCTTCTCGAAGGCGGGGGCGTACACGTCCGTCTCGTACACGTAAAACACGTTCTGCACCGCGGCGGTCGTCCGCTCGAGGCCCATCCCGGTATCGACGCCGGTCTGGGCGAGCGGCACGAGCGTCCCGTCGCGGCGCTGCTCGTACTGGTTAAAGACGAGGTTCCAGATCTCCAGAAAGCGCGGGTCGCCCTCGTCGCCGCCGGGCCCGTACTTCGGGTCGGCGAGAGGATCGCCGGAGCCGTGCTCCTCGCCGTAGTCGTAGTAGATCTCCGAGCACGGGCCGCACGGACCGGAGTCCCCCGGCGGTCCCCACCAGTTCTCGCTCTTCGGGAGGCCGAAGATCTTCTCCTCCGGCACGCCGACGGACATCCAGAACTCTCTGGCCTCGACGTCCTCCGGGGCATCTTCATCGCCCTCGAAGATCGTGATCCAGAGCTTCTCCGGCGCCAGCCCGAGCTCGACGGTCAGAAACTCCCAGGCGTACTCGACGGCCTCCTTCTTGAAGTAGTCGCCGAAGGAGAAGTTGCCCATCATCTCGAAGAAGGTCAGGTGGCTCGGGTCCCCGACCTCCTCGATGTCCTGAGTGCGGAAACACTTCTGGGCGCTCACGGCGCGGGGGGAAGGCGGTCTGTCCTCTCCCGTGAAGTACGTGATGAACTGCTGCATGCCGGCCGTCGTGAGGAGGACCGTCGGGTCGTTGTAGGGGATCAAAGACGAGCTCGGGTAGAACCTGTGGCCTCGCTCGCCGAAAAAGTCGAGGAACCGCCGACGGATCTCACTGCTCTGCATGGGCCCCGTCCGGAATCGTGGTCGTGTGCTGGTGTCCGTTCTCCATCTCGGTGAGCTCAGCGCGCAGGTCTTGCAGTGCCCTCCTGAGGAGTCGCGAGACGTGCATCTGGCTGACGCCGATGCGGTCGGCGATCTCCGTCTGCGTCTTGCCCTCGTTGAAACGGAGCTTTAAGATCTGCTGCTGCTGCTCCCGCAAGCCGTCCACGGCCCTCTGAAGCAGTATCTTGTCCTCCAGCCCGTCTATGGGCGACTCGCCATCCGCCTGGAGGTCCATGATCGTATCGCCCTCGCGCTCGTCGGGGCTGACGGGGGCGTCGAGGCTCGCGGTGTTGTACGCCCGCCCGAGCGTGAGCGCCTCGGCGACGCTCTCCTCGTCGGCCTCGAGAACCACGGAGAGCTCCCGGATCGTGGGCGAGCGGCCGTTCTTGACGGTCTGATCGCGGATCGCCTCCTTGGCCGACTGGCGCAGCTCCTGCAGGCCGCGCGGCACCCGCATGGCCCACCCCTTGTCCCTGAAGTAGCGCTTGATCTCCCCGAGGATGTTCGGCGTGGCGTAGGTTGAGAACTCTATCCGGCGGTCCACGTCGAAGCGGTCGACCGCCTTGATCAGGCCCACGGAGGCGACCTGCACCAGGTCGTCCACGGGCTCCCCGCGCCCGGCGAACTTGCGGGCCAGGAACTCCGCCAGGGGCAGCTGCTCCTGGATCACCTTCTCCCGCGCCGCCTGGTCGCCCATCTTGTGATACCGCGTCAATAGACGCCTTGTCCGCGCCTTGTCCGGCCGCCTGTATCTGCGGCTCAAGAGACCAGCTCTACTACCGTGCGCCAGCGGCTCTCCCCGTCCCCTTCGGCCTCCTCGACCTCAGCCACCACCCCGTCCTCGGCGAGGGCGAACCGGTATCGCGTCGGAGCGTCATCCGCGTGGAAGTCCTCGAGCAGGGCGACCGCCTCGTCCAGTCCCCCCACACCGACCTTCGCCCGGGCGGCCATGCCCGCCATCACGAGCCCCACGCACGAGCGCAACTCGCCGTGCGGCGGCAGGGTCAGGTATGCGTATTGCTGGTCACCTTCGGGGGTCAAACGTCTTCCTCCCTCTTCATCAGATAAATACCCTCGCTAGCTTTCGCGAATCTCGGGGGTTACGGGCGTCGTCTCCTTGGCGGGCGCCGGCGTCTCTGCCGGGGTCGCCGCCTCGGGGCGGGCGGCCTGTCCCGAGTGGGCCCTGTCGTGCCGCTCGAGCTCGCGCAGGATCTCCTCCCTGCGCGAGGAGGACGCCTCGCGGGCCGCCGAGACCGCGTTTATGTAGCGGCGGCGGACGTTCGTCGGCAGGTCGCGGGCCGTCTTCGGGAGGTTCTTGCGGGCCTCCTCGCTCGTGGCGTAGATCGTCCCCGCCACCCCCAGGATCACGCCCGCCGCCACCTTGCCCCAGGTGTTCATTCGGCCTCCTCACCAGCGGGGTTACCCTCGCGCCTCTTCTCCCCGGCCAGGAAGGTGCTGATGCCGCGGGAGAGGCCGGCCGTCGCCGAGGAGACCTTGATCACGCCGCCCCGCACCCCGCGGGTTATGACGGTCGTGGTCTGGTCGAGCTCGTCGGTCATACCGGCCACGTCGCCGACGGCCTCGTCGAGCTGGGAGAGCTGGCTGTTGATGTTGTCCACGGTGGTGTGGGTCTTGCCGATCAGGGGCACCACCTGCTCTGAGACGTCCTTGATCGACCTCTCCGTGGTGGAGAAGATCCTGGCCAGCCGCAAAAACGCCCACGCGAGCAGGAAGAACGCAACAGCTACCCCGGCGTACAGCAAGCCCTTCATCAGTTCAACGAAAAGGTCCAAAACCCGTCCACTCCTCTATCGAAACGGCCCGCGAATCCGCATTATAACCGCGATGACGCCCGACACACGACCCTACTCCTCACCAGCGGGGTTACCCTCGCGCCGCACGACCCCGCCGGCCACGACCCTCTCCCCGTCTTCGGTGTAGAAGACCGCGGACTGGCCCGCGGCCACGCCCATGACGGCCTCCTCCAGATGGGCCACCCAGCCCTCCCCATCGGCCTCGACCCGGCAAGGCACAGGCCCGGAGTTGTACCGGACCTGCACGGCGCGGGCCTCCTCCATCGGCAGGAAGCGGTTGAGGTCGCCGACCCGCACCTCCCGCACCTCCAGATCCCTGCGGCGTCCCACGACGACCTGCTTGCTCCGGGGACGGACCTCGGTCACGTAGAGCGGGGTCGGGGCGGAGACGCCGATGCCGCGCCGCTGGCCGACGGTGAAGTCCACGACGCCCGCGTGACGGCCGAGGACGGCGCCCGCCCGGTCGACGACGTCCCCCGCCTCGGCCGCGACGGTCTTTCGGACGAACCGGCGGTAGTCGCCGTCGGGGATAAAGCAGATGTCCTGGCTCTCGGGCGTGTAGGCGACGGCGAGGCCCCGGTCCTCGGCGATGGCCCGCACCTCCGTCTTACGGTACTCGCCGAGCGGGAAGACGGCCCGCGCCAGAAGCTCCTTCGGGATGGGCCACAAAACGTAGGTCTGGTCCTTGCTCTCGTCTGCGGGCCGCGCCAGGCTCGGGCCCTCGCCCACCCTGGCGTAGTGCCCGGTGGCCACACCCCGCAAGCCCAGCTCATCCGCGAGAAACGCCGCCGCGTGGAACTTGACGTGCGCGTTGCAGCTCACGCAAGGGTTAGGGGTGCGTCCCTTCTCGTAGGACCCGACGAAGTCCCTCATCACCCGCTTGTCGAAGAGCTCCTTGAGGTTCAGCGTGAAGTGCGGCAGGCCCATCCTGTGCGCCGTGTCCCTGGCGAAC
>CADCUT010000123.1 GCA_902805975.1 uncultured Rubrobacteraceae bacterium
TCGGCCTCAGGGTGCTTCTCGAGGGCGTTGTTGAGGTTGGTTATGTAGGTGTTGTGGTGTTTTTCGTGGTGCAGGTGCATGGTCTGCTCGTCTATGGTCGGCTCCAAAGCGTCGTAGCCGTACGGCAGTTGCGGCAACTCGTATGCCATGTTCGTCGTTCTCCTCTCATAGCCTATTTTCCCGTTGCAGACACTAACATACCCCGAAACGAGCGGGTTTTAACGTCACGGGGGATTAACGGTGCGAGGGTGAGAAGGCTTGTAGAATAGGGCCCTTGGACACTCCTCTCTCATCGGCCCCGGACCAGATGCGACGCCTGCTAGATCGGGCCGTGGCCGCGAGCTCGAACGGGATCGTGATCACGGACCCGAACAGGCCTGATGACCCCATCGTCTACGTGAACCCGGCTTTTGAGAGGATGACGGGGTACGCGGTGGAGGATGCCAGGGGACGCAACTGCCGCTTCTTGCAGGGGGACGAGCGGGATCAGCCGGCGCTGGGCGAACTCAGGGCGGCGCTGCGGGACGAACGGGAGTGCCGGGTGGTTTTGCGGAACTACCGCAAGGACGGGTCGCTCTTCTGGAACGAGCTCTACATCTCGCCCGTCCACGACGAGGCGGGGCGGCTCACCAACTTCGTCGGGGTCCAGAACGACATCACCGAGCGGCGGAGGATCGAGGAGATCCTGCGCGAGAGCGAGGAGCGCTTCCGGGCCACCTTCGAGCACGCCGCCGTGGGCGCCGCCCAGGTCGGGATCGACGGCCGCTGGCTCAGGGTCAACAGTCACCTGTCTGAGATCGTCGGCTACACCAAGGAGGAGATGCTCCAAAGGACCTTCCAGGACATCACCCACCCGGAAGATCTGGAGTCGGACCTCGAGCAGGTGCAGGCCATGCTGCGCGGGGAGAGCGAGATCTACTCGATGGAGAAGCGCTACGTCAGGAAGGACGGCTCGACCGTCTGGGTGAACCTGACCGTCTCGCTCGTGCGCGAGGCCTCGGGCGAGCCCCGGTACTTTATCTCCGTGGTCGAGGACATCAGCGAGCGCAAGAGGATCGAGGAGGAGCGGGACCTTTTGCTGGTCAGGGAGCAGCTCGCCCGCGCGGAGGCGGTGGCCGCAAGGGGCCGGCTGGCCCTGCTGGCCGCGGCCGGTCCCGCCCTCGCCGCCTCCCTCGACTACGAGGAGACGCTCCGGCGGGCCGCGCGTCTCGTGGTGCCGAACCTCGCCGACTGGTGCCTGCTCGACATAGCGGAGGAGGACGGCAGGGTCCACCAGCTCGCCGCCGCCCACGCCGAGCCTGAGAAAGAGGACCTCCTGCGCCGCCTCGCGGAGCATCGCTCTTTCGGCGAGGAAGACCCTGGAAGCACCGCAGAGGTGTTGAGGACGGGAAGGTCCGTGCTGCTGCCGGGTCTCCCGGACTGGTCCTTCTACGAGCGGGAGATGGGGGTCGACGAGCACCTGGAGCTGCTGCGCGAGCTAGAGCCCCGCTCCCTCATGAGCGTGCCGCTCCTCGCGCGCGGCAGAACCCTGGGAGCCATGACGCTCGTCTCCTCCCGGCCCGACCGCCGCTACGACGACGACGACCTCCTGCTCGTGGAGAACCTCGCCTACCGGTGCGCGCTCGCCGTGGACAACGCCCGCCTCTACCGGGACCGGAGCGAGATCGCCCGCACCCTCCAGAGGAGCCTCCTCCCCCCGCACCTGCCGCAGATACCCGGCGTCGAGCTTGGGGCCGAGTACCTTCCCGCGGGCGAGGCGAACGAGGTCGGCGGGGACTTCTACGACGTCATAAACACCATAGAAGATGGGTGGGTTTGCGTCATCGGGGACGTGCGGGGCAAGGGGGCCGAGGCCGCTGCGGTGACAGCCCTGGCCCGCTACACCATCCGGGCCGTTACCATGAGGAACGATCTGCCTTCCGAGGTCCTCTCCGGCCTGAACGAGGCCATGCTCCGCCAGCTCCCCGAGGACCGCTTCTGCACCGCGGCCTGCGCCCGCCTGGAGCCGCAGGACGCCGCGCCCGGCGTCGGCATCGACGTCTCGCGCGCCGGCCACCCGCCGCCGCTCCTGGTGCGGGCCGACGGGACGGTCGAGGAGATCAGCTGCCCCGGCCGCGCCCTCGGCGTCTTCCCGGACGCCGAGCTCGAAGACACCCACCTGCGCCTCATGTCAGGGGAGACTATCGTCTTTTACACCGACGGTGTCACCGAGGCCCGAGACCCCGACGGAAACTTTTTCGGCGAGGAGCGGCTCCACCGATTCGTCGCCGCGCACGCCGGAGAAGACGCGGAGAGCCTCGCCCGCGCGCTCAAAAACACCGTCCTCGAGTTCCAGGAGGGCTACCCCCGCGACGACCTCGCCCTGCTCGTCCTGCGCGCCGTCTAGTACGCTACGCCCCTACCGGTTCCGCCCTAGAAACGCGGCCGGCATCGCCCGGAACCCCCGTCCACGCCCGTCGAAAACCGGGACGAACCGGTCCGCCCCACCCGCCCCTACGGGGCCGAGGAAACGCGGACGCGACCAGGCGCGTTCGGAACGGCCGGAAGGTGAAGGTTACCCCTTCTTGCCGGGACGGTTCCGCAAGAACGCAAGGGTTACCAGCCCGGCCGCGGCGAGCCCGGCGGCCACCAGCTGAATCTTCCAGATGACGTCAGGCATCTCCGCCTGCAGGAGCGAGCCGCCGACGATGGGGCTGACGCCGCAGGCCGCGCCGAAGCACGCGCCGAAGAGCGCCAGGTACGTCCCCCGGAGGCGCACCGGCGCGAGCTCGGCGGCCAGCGACGCCCCCGCGACCTCGAGGACCATCTCCGCGAGCGTGAAGAAGAGGACGAAAGATATGAGGATGCCGAGGAAGGACTCCGTCAGGAGCAGCGTGGCCGACGAGAGGGCGAACAGGACTGCCCCGGCGAGGAGCGCCGTCACCTTCGAGCCCCGGTCTATGAGGTAGGAGACGGGGAGTTGGAACAGGATCACCATGAGCCCGTTCGCGCCCAGGAAGAGACCTATCTGCCCGTCAGGCACACCGACGAAGTTCTTGGCGTAGATGGGCAACGCCTGCCAGTCTTGCGTGAAGACGTAGTAGAGGAGCACCCCGACGCCGAGCAGCAGGACGAAAGGCCCGTCCGCGAATGCCTCGCGCAAACGCCGCCCGTCTTTGCCCCCGGGCCCACCCTCCTGCCGGGAGGGTAGCGACTCCCGGACGGTCGCGGCGAGGGCGAGGGCGACGAGCGCCGTCAGGACGGAGGTACCGACGAAGAGTTTCGGGTAGACGCCGGCGGAGCCGTTCGCGGCGGCCGAGATCAGGCCGGCAGACATCGGCCCTGCGGCCCAGCCGACGTTGCCGCCGACCCTGACGAGGCCGTAGGCGCGGGAGCGGGCCCCGGGTTGGGTGACGTCGGCGACCATGGCGTTGCGCGAGGCCTCGAACATGGACCAGCCGAGCAGCCCGTGGGCCGCCGAGACCGCCAGGTACCCGGCGAACCCGTCCACCAGCGCGAAGCCCAGGAAGCTCGCGGCGCTCCCCGAGAGGGCGACGAGCATCGTCGGCTTGCGCCCGTAGCGGTCCGTGATGGGCCCCGCGACAAGCCCCGAGACCACGCTCGACCCCGCAAATACCGCCAGCCCGACCCCGACCAGCGAGAGCGGGATCCCAAGGACGTTGTGGAAGTAGATGGAGCTGAAAGGGAAGTACAGCCCGTGCCCGAACCGGAACACGAGCATCGCGAAGACCAGCAGCCACACCCGCCGGTCGAACCCCCTGAACGCCTTTGCACCGCGAGAAATCACCCGCGGATGATAAAGGATAGGAAGGTTCTAGGTTTTGAGGCATTAGGGGCGGGGTGCGCGGCCCGGGGCCCGAAGTCGTGAATTGGCCTGAGCCCCGCATTTTCGCGCCGGCCTCGTTCTGCAACACTTCAAAACCTAGAACCTCAAAACCTCGAACCTCAACGCCGAACAAGTCTCGGAGGATAGGCCCGCGGCTGTGAGATACTGGGTTTGGGTTCGTCGGGGGAGGAGTGGTTTTGGCTCGCAGAACGGAATTTCCGGGATCGCTCGCGGGGCTCTCCCGTGCCCTACGGACGCGGGAGATCTCGCCGGTCGAGGTGACGGAGGCGCTGCTCGCGCGGATAGAGTCCGACGGGACGAACTCGTTTATCACGGTGACGGCGGAGCGGGCGATGGAGGACGCGAGGCGGGCGGAGGCGGAGATCTCGTCCGGCCGGTACCGCGGCCCGCTGCACGGGGTGCCCATCGGCATCAAGGACCTCGTCGATACGAAAGCCGTCCGCACCACGATGGCCTCGGCTTTCTTCGAGCACCACGTCCCTGACCGGGACGCCGCGGTCGCGCTGAGGCTCCGCGAGGCCGGGAGCGTGCTGGTTGGCAAGACGAACACCCACGAGTTCGCCTACGGGCCGACGGGGGACCGCTCCTTCTTCGGGCCGACGAGGAACCCGCGAGATCCGGACAAGATCACCGGCGGCTCCTCGGGCGGGTCGGGGGCGGCCGTTGCCGCCGGCCTCCTCTACGGCGCCATAGGCTCGGATACGGGCGGCTCGATCCGGATCCCGGCCGCCCTGTGCGGTGTCGTCGGGATGAAGCCGACCTTCGGGCGCGTCGGCAAGAGCGGGGTCTTCCCCCTGGCCCAGACCCTGGACCACGTCGGCCCCCTTACCCGCACCGTGGAGGACAACGCGCTCTTTCTCTCCATCCTCGCCGGCCACGACCCGGAGGACCTCTACTCCGTGGACCGTCCCGAAGAGGACTTCGCCCGCGACCTGGACCGCGGCGTCCGGGGGGCCGTCGTCGGGGTCCCGACGGACTTCTTTTTCGAGCACGTCGAGACCGAGGTCGCAGCAAGGGTGCTGGAGGCCGTCGAGGCCTTGCGGGGACTCGGCGCCGAGGTGCGCGAGGTCGGGGTCCCGAACGTGTGGGAGACCCTGCACGCCCAGCGCCTGACCCTCGCGGCAGAGGCCTACGCCGTCCACGAGGAGCGGTTGAGGTCAGACCCCGGCCTGTTCGACGACCAGGGGCTGGAGCGGCTGCTCAAGGGAGAGGAACTCCGGGCTTACAGGTACGCGAACGCCCAGAGGAGAAGACTACTGTCGCGCCGAGAGTTCGAGGAGGTGCTTAAAGACGTGGACGTCATCCTCACCCCGAGCATCCCGATTCCGGCCACCGAGATCGGCCAGAGGCAGGTCTCGATCAACGGCCACGACGAGGGGGTCTACTCGGCCCTCACCCGCCTCACCGGCCCGACGAACATGAACGGGCTACCGAGCCTCTCCGTGCCGTGCGGGACGACGGAGGCCGGCTTGCCCATCGGGCTGCAGCTCATCGGCCGCGCCTTTGATGAGGCCACCCTCTACCGCTTCGGTCACGCCCACGAGCGGGCGACGAGGTAGCGCGGGGCCCGGGCCGCGCCCCGGCAGCGTTCAGCCCTGCGCGGCGGGGGAGAGATGCTCGTGTACGGCGAGCCAGCTTCCGTCCGCCTGGCGGGCGAAGACGATGGTCTCCCGCTCGCGCAGCGTCTCCTCACCGGCGCGGGTGCTCACGCGGGTCTCGACGTCGTGCGTGAAGACGGCGGTCTCGCCGAGGTCCTGCACGCGCCTCGCGCCCGAGCGGCATTCGAGGACCCTGAAATCCTCTTCCCTTTCGAGGGTGTCCCACAGCTCGCGCCACGCGGCGGACGATTCGAGGCGATGGTTCGTCGTGTAGAAGACAAAGGTGGCCTCAGGGTGGAAGCAGGCGAAGTAGTCGTCCACGCGTCCCCCGCCGAAGGCGGCGACCAGTCGGTCCGCCGCCCGCAGCACCTGCCGCTCCGTATCGGGCATCTTCCTCCTACCTCCGGCCTTTCAGGACAGTATCTCCATGGCCACCGCCCGAACCGGGGCGCCGTCCGACCCGCCGAGCTTTATGGGAAGGAGGCTTACGAGGGGATCGGGGAAATCGACGGCGCCGAGGTTGGCGAGGTTCTCCGAGATCACGCCGCCCGCACCCAGCAGGAGGTGGTGGACGGGGTAGCCCTCAGGATGCTCGCCGTCTAGCACGGTCTCGTCCACGTTCAGGGCGTCTATGCCCACGGTCTTTACCCCGGCGTCCAGAATGAGCTGCGCGGCCCTACGGTCGAGAAACGGGTGGTCGTAGTAGCCCGGCGTCCCGTAGCGGTCCTCCCAGCCGGTCCGGACGAGGGCCACGATGCCCTCGTCCAATCGGTGCTCGTACGGGCGGAGGTCCTCGACCGTGATCCTCTCTCGCGGTCCCTTGCCGCGCACGTCCATCACCACCGCCGGGCCGACGAAGAGCGCGGGGTCCATCTCGTCTATGCGCGGACCGTCCTCGACGAAGTGGTAGGGGGCGTCCACGTGGGTGCCGGAGTGGCTGCCGATGTGGACCTCGAGCACGTTCACGCCGTCGGCGGCGATGGTCGTGGCCGGCGCGAGGCGCACCGCCGGGTCGCCGGGGTAGACCTGGGTCGCGTCGTCCACCCGGCGCGAGAGGTCCACGATGCGGCCTATCCGCAAGGGGTTAGCCCGTGGCCTCGTCGGTTCTCGTCGCCGACGGGCGTCCCGTCGCGCGGTCGGCGGCGACGCGGAACGCCAGGTAGAGGACGAGCGTCAGGACGAAGACGGGCACGGTCGCGCCGAAGGAGAGGGGGGAGATCCTGGTCCAGTATAATGCCAGCCCGGCCCCGACCACGTACGCCGCCCACGCCGGCAGGTTGAACCCGCCCGTGAACCAGTACCGCCCGCCGCGCCTGTCGAGGATGTCCCGGACGGAGTACTCGCCGCGCCGCAGCACGTAGTAGTCGGCGAGCATGATCGCGAAGACCGGCACGAAGAACGTCCCGATGAGCAGCAAGAAGTCCAGAAAGTAGTTCAAGACGCCCTGCCAGGTGGCGCCGAGAATAGAGATGAGACCGATGACCAGCGCGGGCCCGAGAAAGCCGCTCTGGGGCCTGAGGTTCAGGTAGGACATGATCATGCCGTAGACCACGAGCGTGTTGGTCGCCATGACGGAGAGGAAGACGACGATGGCCGCCGGTATCCCGAAGTTGTCCACCAGCACCGCCGCGTCGAACCCCTGCGCGGCCCCGCCCCCGAGCTGGGCGAACGCGGCCGCCGTGACGCCGAGGGTCATGGCGAGCACCGTCGAGGTCGTGTAGCCGATCACGGTCCCGCCTATCCCCCCGAGCTGCGTCTTGGCGTTGCGGTTGAAGTCCGCCGAGAGGACCGTCCACGAGATGGCCGTGGCGACCACCACATCGAACGCTATAGCCGCCGTCATGCCGGTCGAGGGGTCCGCGGGGATGGCGGCGAACTCGCCGAGCCCGAACCGGCTGAAGGCGCTGTAGAACACGTAGAGGGCGAGCCCGATCATGACGACCGCGATAAACGGCTCGACCCTCTCGATGCCCTGGTGCCCGAAGAGCGCCAGCAGCACGACGATGCTCTGGCACAGCACCGTAAAGAGCACTACGTTGGAGAAGCCCGTCAGCGACTCGACGGCCGAGTTGACGGCTATGCCGGCGAGCAGCGCCTGCACCCAGCTCCACCCCATGAGGACGACCAGGTTCAGGAGCGCCGGAAAGGTGCCGCCCCGCACCCCGAACGAGGCCCGCGTCAGCACCATCGTCGGCAGCCCCGTGCGCGTGCCGATGCAGCCGACGAGCGCCAGGGCGCCCACCCCGAGCAGCGTGCCGAGCAGGATGATCAGGACCGCCTGCAAGTACGGGATGCCTGGCACGAACAACGTGCCGGTCAGAAGGGTCGTTACGACCATGTTCGCCGCGAGCCAGACCATGACGGTGTTCCCGAACCCCATCGTCCGCTCCGTATCCGCCCCGGGCTCCACCGTATCGTGGCCCAACCGCGCGACGATCCGCTGCAACATAAGCCCCTCCTATCGGCCCACATCTGTCACAGCGACTTATACTCTTTTTCGTAACCTTTGGTCAATACTGCAACGTTTGTGAGGGGGTGAGAGGGCTTTTCGCCCGACGGTTCGTAGGCTACCGTCAGCCAGCTGCCCGGACAGGTGTAAGATTTCACGCCGCGCGGAGTTTCCCCGGGGAGGTCCGCACACAGGGCGGCACCGGCGCAACCGCGCGCCGGTGCCGAGTGAGGTTCTCGGAAGCGGGTTGTGGGCTCTACGCCTCCAGGTTGGTCATGACGTGCTTGATGCGGGTGTAGTCTTCAAGGCCGTACATGGAGAGGTCCTTGCCGTGGCCCGAGTGCTTGAAGCCGCCGTGGGGCATCTCGGCGACGATGGGGATGTGCGTGTTGATCCAGACGCACCCGAAGTCGAGCCTGCGGCTGACCCGCATCGCCCGCCCGTGGTCCTTCGTAAAGACGCTGGAGGCCAGGCCGTAGCGGACGCCGTTGGCCCAGCGGACCGCCTCGTCCTCGTCCGAGAAGGGCTGGACGGTGATGACGGGGCCGAAGATCTCGTTCTGCGAAGCCTCGTCATCCTGCCTCAGGCCGGAGACGACGGTCGGCGAGTAGAAGTACCCCGAGCCGTTGCCGGCCTTCCGCCCGCCGGCCGTGACCTCGGCGTGATCCGGGAGCCGCTCGACCATGCCCGAGACGTGCTCTAGCTGGGTCGGGTTGTTGAGGGGACCGTAGAGTACGTCCTCGTCGTCGGGGCGGCCGGTCTTGGTGTTCTTCGCCTGCTCTGTAAGGGCGGCGACGAAGTCGTCGTAGGCCCCGGGGGCGGCGAGGACGCGGGTGGCTGCGGTGCAGTCCTGGCCGGCGTTGAAGTAGCCGCCGACGGCTATGGCCTCGGCGGCGGCCTCTATGTCGGCGTCGTCGAAGACCACGACCGGCGCCTTGCCGCCGAGCTCGAGGTGGGTGCGCTTGAGGTCCTTGGCGGCGGCCTCGGCGACCTGCATCCCGGCCCTGACGGAGCCGGTGATGGAGACCATCTGGGGGATCGGGTGCTCGACGACCGCCCGGCCGGTGTCGCGGTCCCCGCAGACCACGTTGAAGACGCCGGGGGGGAGGAACTCGGCGGCGATCTCGGCGAGCATCACGGTCGAGACGGGGGTGGTGTCGCTCGGCTTGAGGACGATGGCGTTGCCGGCGGCTATCGCCGGGGCGAACTTCCAGACCGCCATCATCATCGGGTAGTTCCACGGGGTCACCTGCCCG
>CADCUT010000124.1 GCA_902805975.1 uncultured Rubrobacteraceae bacterium
GGCCCAGGCCGCCTACAACAACTCTCTCTACGAGATGAACCAGCTCAACGGCCAGATAGCGCAGGCCACCGAGGACCTCAACGCGGCCAAGGAGCGGCTCGCGGCGGCCCAGGCCGACCTCGAAGAGCGGGCATCGCAGGTGTACAAGAGCGGCAACGTGGCGTTCATGGACGTTCTCGTTGGCGTGGACGACTTCTCCGAGTTCGCGACCCGTCTGGACCTGTGGGTCAGGCTCCTCGGTCAGGAGCGGGCCAAGGTCGAGGCCGTCGAGCAGGCCAAGGACGAGTTGGCCGCCCAGAAGAGGGATCTCACGGAGCAGCGCGAGCAGAGGGTCGCCGCCGTCGAGAAGGCCATAGAGCAGAGGGAGCGCGCCGAGGGCGCCGAGAAGGAGGCCGAGGAGTACCTGGCTTCCCTCAACGACGACCTTCGGGATGAGATCCAGGCCCGGCAGAACCGCCAGGCCGAGCTCGCCGCCCAGAAGTACGAGAGCATCGCCGAGCCCGCTCCGGCTCCCGTCGAGCCGGCCCCGGCACCTGAGCCGGCCTCCGCCGAGCCGGCCCCGGCACCTGAGCCGGCCTCCGCCGAGCCGGCCCCGGCACCTGAGCCGGCCCCCGCCGAGCCGGCCCCGGCACCTGAACCGGCCCCAGCGCCGGTGATCGAGGTCGAGCAGGTCGAGCAGATTCCCGTCCAGCAGCCGGATCTTCAAAACGAGCAGGCCGCCGCCGAGAGGGCCGCCGCCGCCGAGGCCGCCGCCAGGAGGGCGGAGCGTCTCGCACAGCAGCGGGCCGCCGAGCGCGAGGCCGCCAGGGAAGCCGCCGAGCAGGCCGCCGCCGAGCAGGCCGCCGCCGAGCAGGCCGCAGCAGAAGCGGCCGCAGCAGAAGCGGCCGCTGCCGAGCAGGCTGCCGCCGACCAGGCCGCTGAGGACGAGGCCGCCAGGGAAGCGCGCCAGGCCGCGCGGGAAGAGGCTGAGAGGCAGGCAGAGCTCGCCGCCGAGCGCGCCGCCGAGCGTGAGGCCGCGCGGAAGGCCGCCGAGCGCGAAGCAGAGCTCGCCGCCCAGCAGGCCGCCGCGGAGCGCGCCGCCGCCCAGCAGGCCGCCGACGAGCGGGAGGCCGCCAGGATAGCCGCCCAGCGTCGGGAGGAGAGGCTGGCAGAGCAACAGGCCGCCGAAGAGGCCGCCGCCGCGGAGGCCGTCGCCGCCGAGCGCGCCGCCGAGCGTGAGGAGGAGAGGCTGGCCGCTGAAGAGGCCGCGGCTGCGGAGGCCGCAGCCGAGCGTGAGGAGAGGCTGGCCGCCGAAGCCAGCGCCTCTGCCAGCGCCTCCGCGAGCGCCGCCGCCGCGCAGGAGAGGGAAGAGAGGGAAGAGGCCAGGGAGACGACGACCGGGAGCGCTTCCGCGAGCGCCTCTGCCAGCGCCTCCGCAAGCGCCTCCGCGAGCGCGAGTGCTGCGCCCGTGGGTGGCGGCGGGGCCACCGGCTCCGGTAACGACGTGATCGCCGAGGGCCAGAGGTACCTTGGTACCCCGTACGTGCTCGGTGGCATGGAGAGCTGCGTGCCCTTCGATATGATGGACTGCTCGTGCTTCACGATGACCGTCTACAGCGAGTTCGGCATAGCGCTTCCTGACTCCCCCGGCGGGCAGATGGGCTACGGCAGCCCGGTGCGCGGGGCCCCGATGGCGGGCGATCTCCTCTTCTGGAGCGAGGACGGCAGCGGCGTCATCACCCACGTCGGCATAGCCATGGGCGACGGGACCACCATCCACGCCTCAACCTACACCGGCAACGTCACCCAGGGGACGCCCATCGACGCGCTCCCGGGCTACGTCGGGGCCCGCAGGGTGTTGTAGGGCAGCCTCTGGCGCCCCGCCGACAACCCTCTAGCCAGGAAGAATTGCCGAAGGGCCCCGGGAGACCGGGGTCCTTCCCTTCTGTGTGGAGGGGCGGTTACGGTCTTCAGTGGTGCGAGTTCTGACACGGGCCGTGCCGCGGGCGGTGGTAACATAATCCTAGATAAGTCGGTTTTCGAGAGGAGCGGGTTCAGATGGGTTTTGCGCTGTTGCAAGCCATACCGGCGGGCATCGGGTTCATCGCGGTGGCCGTGGTGCTCATCTTCATAGCCTCGGTGCTCATCAGCGCGATCAAGGTCGTCAAGGAGTACGAGCGGGGTGTGATCTTCCGCCTCGGGCGCGTCCAGGGGGGGCCCAAGGGGCCGGGGCTCTTCGTCCTGCTGCCGTTCATAGACAACATGGTCAAGATAGACCTGAGGACCGTAACGATGGACGTGCCGCCCCAGGACGTCATAACCAGGGACAACGTGCCCGCCAGGGTGAACGCCGTCATCTACTTCAGGGTCGTCGACCCGAACAAGAGCGTTATCGAGGTCGAGAACCACGTCCTGGCGACGAGCCAGATCAGCCAGACCACCCTGCGCAGCGTGCTCGGCCAGAAGGACCTCGACGACCTCCTGACCAACCGTGACGAGATAAACGACGAGCTGCAGAGCATCATCGACAAGCAGACCGATCCGTGGGGCATCAAGGTGAGCGTCGTCGAGGTCAAGGACGTCGAGATACCGCAGCAGATGCAGCGGGCGATGGCCCGGCAGGCCGAGAGCGAGCGCGAGCGCCGCGCCAAGATCATCGCCGCCGAGGGCGAGTACCAGGCCTCCGAGCGCCTCAGGCAGGCCGCCGACCGCCTCGAGAGCCCGACCGCGCTGCAGCTGAGGCTCTTCCAGACGATGGGCGAGATCGCCGTCAACCAGAACTCCACTATCATCCTGCCCATCCCGCTGGACCTCTTCAGGCCCTTCCTGGAGGGACAGGACAGCTCCGGCCAGAGATCCCGAACGGCCCGGCTCGAGGAAGAGGAGGCCAAGCGTCTGTACGAGGACGCCGTCGCGGACGTACCTTCGGCGTCCGAGGGCAACGGGACGGAAGAAGCCCCGCGCGACGAGTAGCTCCCTTGAGCCGCCGAATATAATCCACGGCCGCTTCACAGGTTAACCTCGAATACATCTGGGTAAGACACGTCTCGGAGTTGCAGAGAGATGCTTCCGACGAACCGTTCCGTGCGTGCGCGGGGGGTCCGGAAGACCGCGAGGTCCGATGGAGCGCGAAATCGCCGAAAAGAGAAACGAGGAGGTCGAGGGCCAGGACCTGGTTTCCCTGATCCTGCCGAGCAGCGCGGAGTACGTGATGCTCGCCAGGCTGGTGGCCGGCCAGGTCGGAAGGCTGGCGGGGTTCGAACCCGAAGACGTCTACGACCTGAAGCTCGCCGTCACGGAGGCGGTGACCAACGTGATCCGGCATGCCGCCGTGGACACCTACGAGGTGGAGTACCGCGTGGTCGGGCGTAGCGTGGAGGTTACGGTTACCGACACCGGGGGCGGCTTCCAGCGCGCCGACCTGACCGGGCAGCCCGACGAGCAGGGCGGATTTGGCCTCACGGTCATAGAGAACCTGGTCGACGATCTCGTCCTGGACTCGAAGGGCGACGGCACGCGGATGAAGATGGTCCGCCGCGCCAGAGACCCGGGCGGCCAGCAAGCCTAGCACGACGCCGGGCGGGGATACGCCCGGTCCCTCCGGCCCGTCGTTGCGGGACCGGTTGAATTTCGTCCTTTTTTTCGTATACAGTTATCCGCCAGGCCGTAGGTGCCGTATATACACACGACCACTGAACAGAGGACAGCCCGTGCTGCAACGCGTAAACCCCGGCAACAAGTCGCTCGCAGATTACCGCAGCATCATCCGCAGGGAGCTGTACGACGAGGTCGTCGAGCTCGGCAAACGCCTGGACGGCGCGCGCGTGCTGCACGTCAGCGCCACGAGCTTCGGCGGCGGGGTTGCGGAGATCCTCTACACCCTCGTGCCCCTCATGCGGGACGTCGGTATCGAGACCGAGTGGGACATCATGTTCGGGGCGGAGGCGTTCTTCAACGTTACCAAGGGATTCCACAACGCCCTCCAGGGCGCCGACTACGACCTGAGCGTCGAGGGGCGGGCCATCTACGAGGAGTACAACCGCCAGTCGGCGGCCGCACTCGTGGAGAGCGGCGAGGAGTGGGACGTCGTGCTCGTCCACGACCCGCAGCCGGCCCTCGTCAAGCACTTCGCCGAGGGGTTGTCGCCCAGGACGAACTGGATCTGGCGCTGCCACATCGACACCTCGACCCCGAACCGGCAGGTGCTCGACTACCTCTTGCCGTACGTCACGGACTACGACGCCCAGATCTACACGATGGCCGAGTACACCCCGCCGGACGTGAGCCTGCCGGGGCTCACCCTCATCCCGCCCGCCATCGACCCGCTCAGCCCGAAGAACATGGCCCTCTCGGCGGAGGACTCGCGCTACATCGTCAGCCAGTTCGGGGTCGACACGGAGAGGCCGTTTCTGACGCAGGTCTCCCGCTTCGACCCGTGGAAGGACCCTCTGGGGGTCATAGACGTCTACCGGGCCGTCAAGGAAGAGGTGCCAGGAATACAGCTCGTCCTTATAGGATCGATGGCCCACGACGACCCCGAGGGCTGGGACTACTGGAACAAGACCGTCAACTACGCCGACGGGGACAAGGACATCTTCCTGTTCTCCAACCTCACCAACGTCGGCGCCATCGAGGTCAACGCCTTCCAGTCCATAGCGGACGTCGTGATCCAGAAGTCCATCCGCGAGGGCTTCGGCCTCGTGGTCGCGGAAGCCCTCTGGAAGGCCCGGCCGATGGTCGCGAGCAGGGTCGGCGGCATCCCGATGCAGGTCGCCGCGGGCGGCGGCATCCTGGTCGACACCATCCCTGAGGCCGCCGACGCGTGCGTCAAGATCCTCAAGGACGACGAGTTCGCCCGCGCCATAGGTCGCCAGGGTAAGGAGCACGTCAGGGAGAACTTCCTGATGCCCCGCCAGCTACGCGACAACCTCGCCCTCTACGCGAAGCTGATGGGCGCGTAGCACGCCCTTCGGGCCCCGCTTGTCAGTCCGGCGCTTCGCGCCTTTCAGCACGCTTTCAGCACGCTCTCCGTTCGCTTTCAGCCTGACTTTTGCGATGCCTCCCTGTCGGGGGCCTCTCTCGGCGAACCCTTCGGTGGATGATCCCCTGCGGGAGCGGCAGCGTGGCGCACCCATCCGTACTAAGCTGAGAGCGGCGGCTTGCGGAGCAGGCCCCAAGCGTGCCGAAAGCGACCGAAGGGAGCGTGCTGAGAGTGGAGGCAGAGCGTGCTGGCCAGCCGGAGGCCGGCCCCACCATCGTCGTCTCGAACCGGGGGCCCCTGACGTTCTCCCGCGGGGAGGACGGGAGCAGGGACTACTCGCGGGGGGCCGGGGGGCTGGTTACGGCGCTGGGCGCGGTCGTCCGGCAGGGAGGGGGGGCGGTCTGGATCGCCTCGGCCCAGAGCGACGAGGACGCCGCGGTCGCGAAGGAGCCGGCCCCCTACGAGGTCGAGGACCTGCGCATCGTCTTTGTCGAGCACGACGAGACGGCCTACGACCTCATGTACAACACCCTCGCGAACCCGCTGCTCTGGTTCGTCCAGCACGGCCTCTACGACCTGCCCCGCTCGCCGCGCCTCGGCGACGATACGCGCGAGGCGTGGGAGAGTGGCTACGTCCCCGTCAACCGCAACTTTGCCAGGACCGTGGCCGAGACCGTCGGGGATAGCCCCGCCGCCACGATCCTGCTCCACGACTATCAGCTCTACATGACGCCGCTCTTCGTGCGCGAGGAGCTCGGCGCGGGGGCCGCGGGCGCCTTTATCTCCCTCTTCGTCCACATCCCCTGGCCCGAGCCGGACCTGTGGGGCGTCCTGCCCCAGTACGTCAGGAGGGGCATCCTTAAGAGCCTCCTCTCGGCCGACGTCGTCGCCTTCCACACGCAAGGGTACGCCCGCAACTTCATGGAGACCGCCGCTAGAGTCCTCGGCGCCGAGACCGACGCGGAAAGTGGCACCGTCCGGTACGGGGGGCGCGAGACTTGGGTGCGGGCCTACCCCATCTCCATAGACCCGGCAGAGTTCGAGGAGCTCGCCACCAGCGAGGCCGTGCTGGAGCAGGAGGAGTTCGTCAAGGGCCTCCCCGGCAAGCTCCTCTTGCGGGTGGACCGGACTGACCTCTCCAAGAACGTCGTCCGCGGCTTCGAGGCCTACGGCCGGATGCTCGAACGCCACCCCGAGATGAAGGAGGGGGTCACATTCCTGGCCCAGCTCCAACCCTCCCGCGGCGACATCCCCGAGTACGCGGCGTACATGGAGGCCGTCGGCCGGACCGCCGAGGAGGTCAACGAAAAACACGGCACGGAAGATTGGACCCCGGTGCAACTCTTCATGATGGACAACTTCCCCCGCTCGGTCGCCGCCTACAAGAACTACGACGCCCTGCTCGTCAACGCCGTCCGCGACGGGATGAACCTCGTCGCCAAGGAGGCCGCCGTCGTCAACGAGAAGGACGGCGTCCTCGTCCTCTCCGAGTACGCCGGAGCCCACGAGGAGCTCGGCCAGCACGCCCTCACCGTCAACCCCTACGACATAGACGAGCAGGCCGACGCCCTCCACGAGGCGCTGACCATGCCGGAAGAAGAGCGCAAGGAGAGGGCCGACGGCCTCAGGCAGACCGTCATGGCTAACACCATAGAAGACTGGGTCGAGGCGCAACTCAAGGATATAGAGGCCTACCGGGAGCGGCACGGGTAATCGTGGCCGTGTTCGTGCGGTTATCAGCCGCTTTCGTGGGTGTGATGAACTTGGCCGCGTACCTGTTCGTCGGTTCCTCGGAAGCACTGATAGGAGATGACGCGGGGGAACTTCTAGCGTGGCCGTATCTGTTGTTGCTAATGCTCTTCTCTATCTCGGTCGGGCTATTGATCGCCGAGGTTCTGCTCCGACTACTGAGGCCGACCCTAGAAGGTGACTTCTTAAGGCGATACGCTGCGGCGGTGTTGGGCTGTTGCGTCGGAGGGATCTTGAGCGTCGTTCTCTTGACGCTCATCATCGTTATGTATGCAACGTTGACGTCTCAGGATGGTGTCTCGCTACCCACGAGCCTTTTGTTGGGCGCCTATTTTGCCATATACGCGGGCCTGCTAGGCCTCGCAGAAGGCCTGTTCCTTGGATTGCCTTTCGCCGCGATCTCCGGACGTCTGAGGATGCCGGCCTAGCTACCTTCCGGCCAGTGCCCGTAGCACTTCGCCGACGCCCTCGACGCCGTCTACGACTATGTCGGCCTCGGTGACGATCTCCGGGGGCCCCTCGTCGCTCCTGACGCCGACGCGCAGGATCTCATTGAGCGTCCCTTCTTCCAGCAGCGCCGCGAGCTCGCGGAAGGCGTCGAGGTCGGTCGTGTCGTCGCCCAGGAACATGGCCTTTTTCGGGCGGTACTCTTCGACGAGGGCGCGGACGGCGGTGCCCTTGTCGGCCCGGATCGGGGGTCGGGCCTCGACCACACCCCTGCCGACCGTGATGCGCAGGCCCAGCCGCTCCCCTTCGGCCTTTACGAACGCGACGGACCGCTCGCCGGTCTCCGGCGGGGCGTTCCGGTAGTGGATGCTCGCCGTGATGCCCTTCTCCTCGACGAATGCTCCAAGCGGGACCAGCTCCTCCCTCGCGCGGCTCTCCAGCTCCTGGACCCTCTCGAGAAACGGCATGGCGTCCGGGATCACCTCGACCTCGCCGTCGCGCAGGAGCTCGAACCCGTGGTTGCCGAAGTAGACGACCTCGTCCAGCCCGATGAGGTCGAAGGCGTCCTCGGTCTTTCTTCCGCTGATGCCGGCCACCAGGAGGTACCTCCCGCTCAGCTCCCGCAGCAGATCGAGAAGCTCCCCCGGCACCTCGGACATATCCGGCGTTGGCACGATGGGGGCGAGCGTGCCGTCTATGTCGGTGAGGACCGCCACCGAAGACGCATCTTCCCTCCAGCCCTCGAGCCGCTTCCATGCCGCAGCGTTATCCATGGGCGCAGCATAACCGTCCCGAGGGGCCCGGTCCAGGCTCCTACTTCTCTAGCAGCTCGGTAGCACGCCCTCCTGTACCAGGTAGCCCTGCAGGTCGAGCGGGCTCTCCCGGACGCGCCGCGCGTTCTCCGCGCCGACGTAGCGGTAGTGCCACGGCTCCCAGTGAAACCCCGTGTCCCTCCCCCCGCCCCGGGGGTACGCGAGTACGAAGCCGTGCTCGTGGGCGTGGTCCCGGAGCCACACGGAGGCGCTCGTCCGCCCGAAGTTCCGCCGTACCTCGTAGCCTACGGCGGCGTTGGTGAAGTCCACGGCGGTCCCGAGCTGGTGCTGGCTGTGGCCGGGAGGGGCGCTTGTCTTGTTCGCCCCCCTGCCGTAGATGCTGACGAGCCTGGCGTACGAGGCGCGCTGGTCCTCGTAGGACCTGTAGGCCGAGGTGACCGTCAGCTCTTCGCCGACGGCCGCGGCTGATGCCACGAGGCGTTCGAGGTTCCCCGCCGCCTCGCGCCGGAGCTGCGCGTCCCTACCAAGTATCGGGACACCGAGGTCCCGCAGGGAGACGAGGTCGTCCGGCGTGTAGTCGGCTGGAAGGCCGTGCTCCCGGTCGACCAGGACCAGGGGATCGTCGCATCTGTCGACGTCCCGGACCTGCGCCGCCGCCTCGGGTGCGCTCGGCGGGGAGATCACCCGCGTCTCGGGGCTCGCTACGGCGGAGATTATTGGCTCGGAGCCCGTCTGTTGGATCAAAAACCAGAGCGTCGGCACGGAGAGCAGGACCAGGATCGCGGTCAGCAACTCCGCGCGGCGGCGGAGCCTTCTCGCCCCTTCCGCGAAGCCCTTCGTCTTGCCTCTCCCTCTCTTCCCCACGCCACAAAGCTAGCGCACATCTCGCGACGTTTCCAGAGGATGCCGCGTCCGCGGGCAGAAAAAAACGGCGGGACCCCGAAGGGCCCCGCCGCCGTGGTGCGTAGGTACTTCTATCGAACCCTTCTAGCGGACCCGGCTGGCCTGAACCGCGCCGCCACCGCCACCGCCCCCGGCTTCGCTGAGGGCCTCGCGGTTGGTGAGGAGCAGGATGCCGAAGCCGATCTTGGCGAGGATGTCCAGGATCAGGAAGAGCAGGACCTCCGTGGTCGAGCCCACCGCGGCGAAGCCCTCCGTGCCTATCAGCCACACGATGGGGTAGAGAGACCAGAGCACGATCGTCAGGTAAGCCAGCGTGC
>CADCUT010000125.1 GCA_902805975.1 uncultured Rubrobacteraceae bacterium
TTGCCCAGATATCGGTCGCCCACCGGGAGTGTCATCCGCGGAACGCGTCGACGAGAGCGTCCAGGTAGGCATCCTCGTCGAAGTCGCTCATGGTCATTCGCTGCGCCATGAACCCGGGCACGATGGAGATCAAGACGGGAGTCACTCGCGCCGCCCAAGCCTCCGGGTCCCCGTCGACGCGTGCGGGGTTGCCTGAAGCCCACGCGGTCAGCTCGGCGCGGAGCATCCGACCGAGCTGCTCGTACACGCGCGCGACGACCTTGCGCGTCTCCGGCTCCACCGCGGCCTCGGCCCAGATCTGGGGCGCCATGGTCGAGATCGGCTGCCCCCGCATGCTGACCAAGACAGACCGGATCAACTCGCCCGGCGATCGTGGCTGCTCGCCGGCGCCGGCGGCGATCTGCGAGGTCCGCACGTCGAGGGTGCGCTCGACCACCGCGTGAAAGAGCTCTTGCTTGCCCTCGAAGTAGCTGTAGATTGCCCCGGCTGAGAGGCCCGACTCGTCGATGATCGCCGCGATGGACGATCCGCGGTAGCCCTTGCGGGCGAACACGCGTTGGGCGGCGTCGAGGATCTCGTCGCGGCGGGCGGCCCGGTGGGCGTCTGTGACCTTCGGCATGACCCCAGTGTACTACAAAGAACGAGCATTCGTTTTACAAGTCTCGGTATGTTACAAAGAACGAGCATTCGTTTTATCAGTATTCGTTTGAGAGGAGAGATCTCATGTCCGACACCACGACCGGGTCGACATCAGGGGCGGCTCGCCCACAGACGCCGATCCTGCGCACGCTCGCCATCGCCATCGGGTTGACCGCGATCATCGCCTTGATCGTGCTTGCCTTCTCGTGGCCGGCCGTCACGGCCGACCCCAAAGACATCTCCATCGCGGTCGCCGGCCCGGAGGCCGCGGTGTCCGCGATCCAGACCCGGCTCACAGGGGAGAGCGACGGCGCCTTCGACCTCACCGTCGTCGAAGACAGGGCTGAAGCGGTCGAAGGCATCGAGGAACGCGGTTACTTCGGGGCGATCATTTTCGGCACAGAACCGGAACTGCTCACCGCATCAGCGAACGGCGCGGTGAACCAGGTAGTCGCACAACTGGCCGCGCCCCTCCAGGCCGCGCTCGCCGCCCAGACGCGGGCAGCCGCCGAAGAGAGCGGCCGGGCCGCACCGGATGTGACGCTGGCCGTCACCGACACTGTCCCCTACTCTGACGACGACCCCGACGGCAGCCTGCTGTCGTCAGCGTTCTTCCCCATGCTCTTCGGCGGCATGATCGGCGGCATCATGATCTCCACCCTGATCGTCGGCTCCACGCGTAGGATCCTCGCCGTGACGGTGTACTCCACGTTCGGCGGCCTCGTCCTCGCCGGGATCCTCCAGGGCTGGTTCGGGTCGATCCAGGGCGAGTTCTGGCTCAACGTCGGCGCGTTCTCTATGGCGATCGCCGCGATCGCCGCGCCCATCATCGGGTTCGTCGCCCTCATCGGCCGTGCCGGAACAGCCGTCGGTCCTGTCGTGATGATGCTCTTCGCGAACCCCATCTCCGGGGCCGCGCTGCCTCCGCAGTTCCTCCCCGGCTCGTGGGGCGAGATCGGACAGTGGTTGCCGCCGGGCGCCGCAGCTACTCTCGTGCGCGAGCTGTCCTACTTCCCGAACGCCGACAAGACCTTCCCATGGCTCGTCCTCGCCGGCTGGGTCGTCGGCGGACTCATCCTTGCTCTTATCGGACACCTCCGCACCACGGTCACCGACAACCGCGCGGACCCGGCCACCGAGGAAGCATCCTCACGAGAAGCCGTCGTCAGCTCCTGAACCGAGCATCCTGCGCGGAGCTGCCACTTCCGCCCCTCGACGAAGGAGGGCTGGCGTCAGCACGCCGACCACCTCCGTCTGCGGCATCTATGGGCCCGGCGGCCGGGCTCACGCGGGTCTAGATCCTTCGGATTCAAGACTCGCTCTTCTCCGGGGAACGCGGGTTTTGGTTCCACATCCGGTACCCGACCAGACCCGCGCAAACGCGGCAGTTTTCGCCCGCGGCCCCGTGGCAGCGGGAGTCCCTCGTCTCGGTTGTGACGCCGACGCTCACGCCGGCCGTCCCTTCGGGGCCCGATGACCACCACGGGTTCGTGCTCAGAGCCTGTTTTGCGGAGTTGGAGGTCGGGCCTGTCCAATGAGCATCGAAGCGCGTTCAAGGGCTTGGTATGTCGTCCGGAAACTCGAGTCCGGCGGTCTTCGGGAAACCGAGCCCGCAGATTTGACAGACGCCTGTCTTTATGGCAGTATCCTGTCGTATGGACAAATGGACCGCAGAAGGAGATGCTTTTGGCAAGATAATCCTCGAGGTCTTTCGGCTCAACGGGCGATTGATCGACGCGGGGGATGGCATCGCGGCTCCCGTGGGCCAGACCAGCGCGCGCTGGCAGGTTTTGGGGGTGGTTTCTGGCGGACCCGCCTCGGTCGCCCAGGTCGCCCGCGCGATGGGGCTCGCCCGCCAGAGCGTCCAGAGGACAGCTGACCTCCTGGCCGCCGACGGGCTGGTGCGGTACGCCGACAACCCCCACCACCGCCGCGCCAAGCTCGTGATGATGACCCCCAAGGGCCAACAAACGCTCGACTACATAGGGCGGCGGCAGGTCCGGTGGGCCAACCGGATCGGAGGAGGACACGACCTCGAGCAGCTGCGGACGGCCGCCGCGGTGCTGCGTCAACTAAGAGAGAGCCTCGAACAAGACGAGCAGGACAGCGGTCCGTCGGCAAGCTCCGATGTCTGATCCACCATCTCCGTAGCGGAGACCTAACAGGAGGCAAAAGACCCCATGAAACTCAACCACCTGAACCTCACCGTCAGCGACGTTTCCCGGGCGCGGGAGTTCTTGGAGACGTACTTCGGCCTGACGACCCTGGCAGAGAGAAACTACGCCGGAGACAATTTCGCCATGATGACCGACGACAACGGGTCGGCGCTGTCTTTGATGGAGAAAAAGGAGGTCAGCTACCCCGGCACCTTCCACGTCGGCTTCGTGCAAGAGAGCGAAGAGCGGGTAGAAGAGATGAACCGGCTGCTGAAGGACGACGGGTTCGAGGTGAAGCCCCCCGCCAGACTCCACGGCGCCTGGAGCTTCTATTTGGACGCTCCCGGCGGGTTCACCGTCGAAGTCCTCGGCTCGGACGACCCCCGCTTTCCGTTCGGCGGATGACGTCCGGTCGGCGCGACCGGGGTAGAGAACCCGACTACAACCGATCGGCTGGAGCGTCGGCGTGCTGGCCCTCGCCCGGGGGCCACGCCGGGTCGGGCACGAAGCGGTCGTGTTCGCCGGGGACGGCCTCGGCCGCCGGTGGCCCGTATCGCACCCGGCCGATGCCGTGAGGGAGGAACGATAGTGGACCTAGCCGTCTTCGGGGCCAACGGCCCCACCGGCCGTCTGGTCGTCCGGCAGGCCCTTACCGCCGGTCACCGCGTCACCGCGGTGACCCGCAGGCCCGACGAGTACCCCCTGAGCTCGCCAAACCTCGACGTGGTCAGTGCGGACGTGACCGACCCCGACGGCGTCGGGCGGGTGCTCTCCACCGGGCCGCAGGCGGTCATCTCGACCTACGGCGTGCCCTACAGCAGGGACGAGATCACGGTGTACTCAAGGGGCATCGCCAACATCACGCGGGCGATGACCGCCCACGGCGTCGCGCGCCTGGTCTGCGTCACCTCCACCACCGTGGGGACGGAGAAGGCACCCGGCGAGTCGCTGATCGGGCGCAAGGTCTTCCTCCCCCTGCTGCGCAACGTCCTGGGTCGCACGCTGTACGACGACATGCAGCGCATGGAGGAGATCGTCCGGCACAGCGGCCTCGACTGGACGATCGTGCGGCCGGGGGGGCTCTTCGACGCGGCTGAGCCCACCGACGATTACGAGGTTGCGCCGGGGCCCCTCGTCGGCCGGGTCACCTCCCGGGCCGACCTCGCGGAGACCCTTCTCAGGGAGGCGACCGAGCCGCGGCACCCGCGCTCGATCATCGAGGTCATCACCCGGTCGGGCACCCCGCCCCCGACGACATTCCTGAAGGAGGCCTTCGGCATCGGGGGGTAGGGGGGCACGGTACCGGAACGGGATCCGTACGCTAGGGTCCCGCCGAAGACGCCGGTTTGCGGTGTGCTAGGGATCTTCTTTGGAGCCGGGTTCTCGGAAGCCCGCCTACTGCCTGGGGGGCGAGAACCGTCTTCGCGGGAACTGAGACTGCACCGTGACGGAAGTTACGATAATGCTAGACGATAAGGGAGCGAGCATGAACCTAGAGGTGATAGGGGCGGGTTTCGGGCGGACCGGGACGCTGTCTTTGAAGGTTGCCCTCGAGGAGTTGGGCTTCGGGCCCTGCTACCACATGAGGGAGTTGTACGAGCATCCCGAGCACGTAGGGCCATGGCGGTCCGCCATGCGGGAGGAGCCGGTCGACTGGGAGCGGGTCCTCGGCGACTACCGGGCTACCGTGGACTGGCCGGGGTGCTCGTTCTACGAAGAGCTGCTGGAGAGGAACCCAGACGCGAAGGTCATCCTCACGGTGCGCGACCCCCAGAGGTGGTACGAGAGCGCCCGCGACACGATCTACAGGGCCTCGAGGCCTTCCTACTCGGCGGCCTTCGGCCTGGCCGGCCTGGTCATGCCCAGGGTCAGGCCGATCAACAGCGCCAGCCGGTTCGTCTCCGAGCTGGTGTGGGAGGGGGACTTCGACGGCAGGTTCGGGGACCGGGGGCACGCCATCGAGGTCTTCGAGCGGCACAACGAGGAGGTCGAGCGGCGCGTTCCGCCGGAAAGGCTCCTGGTCTACGAGGTAAAGCAAGGGTGGGGCCCCTTGTGCGACTTTCTCGGCGTCGAGACCCCGGACAGGCCGTTCCCACACGCCAACGACGGCGAAGCCTTCCGGGGATTCATCAGGCGCGTGCGCCTCTTCACCGCCGCCACACTCGCCGTCGGCGTCTCCCTGGCGGGGCTCGCCGTGCTGCGCCTCGCCCGGCGCCGACGGCGCTGACCCGCCAGGCTAACGCCTTGGGAGCAACGGGGGCATCCCAAACGGTCCCGCAGCCAACGCACCGTCCCTTATTCACCGTACGGGCCAGAAAGCCAGTTCTCCAAACTGCGCGTGCAGGATCTCACGTGGACCGGCCCTCATGAGGCTTCCGGATCGCTCCCACTACTTCGCGGAACATACAAGGCGAACATAATACCTTGTGGGGCCGCATAGACGTGCACGAGGCTGGATAGGGTGATCCGGCTTAGCGATGTTCCCCGGTACGGTACCGGTACGCGAAGGTTGGCAGTTGATATTTGCTATGCTAATCTTTGGTCGTGCGAAAGGCGCCAAAGTCCGACTCCAGGGTGGTGGTGAGGCGGGAAGATTCGGCCCGTCCGGAGGACGGGGCCTTGGGGGACGAGCTCTTCGTCATCGAGGAGAGCGTGGGCTACCTCGTTAACCGCCTGGCCAGGGCGTTTGCCCGGGACCTTTCGGGACGCCTGGCGGTTCATGAGGTTTCCGTCGGGCAGTGGGCCGTGCTGATATTCCTGTGGGCGCGGGACGGCCAGTCGCAGGGGGAGCTCAGCCGCGGCGTCGCGATCGAGGACGCCACGATGGTGCGCACCATCGACCGCATGGAGCGCGACGGCCTCGTCCGGCGCGAGCGGAACGCGAGCGATCGCCGCCGCATCAACGTCTTCCTCACCGACAGGGGCCGTTCCCTCCACACCTCGCTCGTGCCGTGCGCTGTCGCCTCGAACGAGGCGGCGACGCGGACGTTCACCGACGCCGAGAAACGGCAGTTGGGCGGGCTCTTGCGCCGGATGATCGGGTCGCTTGAGGGCGCCCCTCCCGCGCACGAGAAAGGGGGCGACCGTGTTCGGACCGAAAACATCGAATAAGCCGCTTCGGATGGCCGGCGGGTCGTCCATATCTTGGGCGGTTTCGTGTTGGGGGTCTACGTCCACGTTTCGTTGATCGGCGATTCTGCTCCGCGCTCCTAGCCTCCCGGAGCTTTCTTCAACACATCATAGCTTGTAGCTACATCTCGCTACCGCTTGGTGCGCTCCTTGTCGTACAAGATCCGCGTAGACCGTTGAAAAACTCCGTGCCGGATCGATCGGCGGCCTCGAACCCCATCTCCGGACATCCGAAGCGCCGTTTCCAACGGGCTGCGCGGAAGGGTACCGCAACGCGCTCATTCTTCTCCGGTACGTCTCGTAGGGGGCATCATGATCTGAGTAAGATCGTCCAGTGGGGCGAGGAGGGGACAGGCGAAGGTCACCCGCTGCATCTCCCCGACGGCTCCGGGCGCCGCACCCGGCCTCAGGTCCCGACCGACGAGAGGTAGGATCGGCTCATCTGTCGACCCATGGCGACCAGCTGGCGGTCCGGAGCAAGGCGCTCGGCTTCGTACGCGGCCAGTGCCCGTGGCGAGACGCCATGGCGCCCGACCGTCTCGCCGAGCGCGAGCACGTCGAGCAGGCCGTTGTGCAGCCCCATCCCCGTCATTGGCGTCACCGCGTGCGCGGCGTCCCCGACCAGCGCCACCATCCCGGAGACCAGCCGCCCGGGGAGATGCTGGGCGATCGGTGTGGCGAACACCTCCCGGCTCTCGACCGCGTGCGAGATCGCCTCGCCCCACGGGCTCGGCCACACCCCGCGGGCGGTCGCCGCGAGGTCGCGCAGCAGCCCGCCGGGGATTTCCTCGGGAACGACCGTGTCGAAGCGCCCTTTGTCCCGGCCGATGATTCCCGACAGGGTTCCGTGGCGGCGGGCGTCGCACCAGGCGAACGCGAGCCGGCGCTCGCCCGGCGCCGTCGACCCCTCGGGGCCGGGCACCGCGTAGGCGCCGAGGACGAAATCAGGAGCGTAGAGCACCTCGAAGGTGTTGCCGACCGCCGGCAACGGTGTGCCGGGGGGCAGGTCGCGCTCGAGGACGAGCCCCCGCCATACCAGATAGCCGGCGTACTCCGCCACAGGCCGTTCCGGCTCGACGGCGCCGCGCACGACCGAGCGGACACCGTCGGCGCCGACGAGCAGCGTCCCCGTGCGCGACGCCCCACCCGACAGGGCAACCGTCGGCGGTTCCCCGGCCGAGACCGAAACGACCCCCCGGCCGCGCTCGACCGGGATCCGGGCGCGCCGAATGCGCGTCTGCAGCCACGCGTGGAGGTCGCTCCAGGCGGCGAGGTCGTAGTAGCGATCCCGCACGAGGGGCAGGTCGCCGGCGGGCTGTCCCGTCACCCGCTCGAGTAGGCCGCGGTCGACGCTGAGGGCAGCCCCGCGCCGCCGCCCGGTCGTCGTGCGCTCGAGCACCCTGACGCCGATACCGCGGCGGTGGAGGGCGAGCGCGGTCGACATACCCGTCAGCCCGCCACCAACCACGAGGACGTCGGTGGTCACGACGTCGCCCTGCCGCTCGAAGCGTGCTGAGAAAAAATCTGGACGGGCGTGGTCGTGGCGGCGACAGGCTCGGCGCCGGGGGCGCCGAAGTCGATCCAGCCCGAGTTGAACCCGTCCTGCATCGCTTCCCAGTTGCCGATCTTGTCCTCCGGCAGCCCCATCGCCTCCAGCGTGGCCGTCCACCGCTCGCGGGGAATCGGCCGCGCCTCGACCGGCCGGCCGAGCGCCTCGCCCATCGCGGCCGCGAGGTCGTCCGGGCTGACCGGGGAGCCGAGCTCCACTACCTTCTTGCCGCTCCAGCCGCCGACCAGCAGCCGGGCGACCTCGACGCCGATGTCCGCCGTGGCGACCATCGGGAAGGCATGATCGGTCGGCTGCAGAAAGCTGTCGAACCTGCCGGAGGAACCCGCCCGCCTGAGGGCCCCCACGTTGTTCTCGATGAACGCGCCGGCCCGGACGAAGGCGGTCGGGCAAGGCAGGTCGCCCAGCGCCCCTTCCAGCAGGTGGGTCTGGGTGATGTTCCCCAAACCGCTCGTCTGCTCCGACCCGACCGACGACAGCGCCACCAGCCGGGGCGGGGGCGAGCGGTGAAGAGCTTCGCGCAGGCTCGCGGTGAGGGCGCGCGCCTCAGGGAAGCCCGGCGCCACGGCGATGGGCGTGGGCTGCATCACGAACGCCCCCTCCACGCCCTCGAGGGCCGCGGCGACGGCGTCGGCGTCGATGAGGTCGCCCCGGCGCAGCTCGACACCCTCCCGCGACCACTGCTCGGCCTTCCGCGGGTCGCGGACCAGCGCGCGCACCTCGTGACCCCCTTCGAGCAGCCGCCGCGCGGCCGCCCCGCCCACCTTACCGGTGATTCCCGAAACAAAGTACATGCTCTTTTCCTCCTTGTGTCTTGGTTGTGCTCGTAAAACGCGGTCTCGCTGCGAAGCTCTTCGTTGGGGCCGGTGATGGGCGTGAGGATCCGTTCAGTCGGGCTGCTGGGTTCTTCTGCTCTCCTTTATGTGCTCGATGTCCTGCTCGGTGGGGCGCCGGATCTCATCGAGATGCTCGATCGCCCCGCCGAGCTCGTCGGCCCCGTACTGATCGACCAGCCGCTCGGCCAAATCGTCGAAGCTGGCTTCGATGGCGTCGAAGACCTCCCACCCGCGGTCGGTCAGGGTGATGAGCTGCTACCGCCGGTCGGGGCGACCCGGACGGACCCGTTCAGGTGATCGTGTCCCGCCAGCGCAGGAGGCGCCGCACACCGTCGAGGTCGTGGGGTCCCATGGCGCGGCCCTGGAAGACGCGCACACCCATGGCGTGCAGCTCGTCCAGCTCGGCGTGATCTGAGGAGGAGCGGGGGGAGGAGACCGTGACGCCGACCTCGATCTCGGAGGCATCCCGGCCGACGTGGTCGCACCACTCGCCGAGCACCCGCAGCTTGTGACGCAGCGTATCGACGTCGGACAAGCTATGCCAGATGTCGGCGTGCTCGGCGACGATCCGCAAGGTCTTGCGCTCCCCGCCGCCGCCGATCAGCACCGGGATGTCCCGGACGGGGGCCGGGTTGAGGCGCTTCCAGCGCTCCTTGATGATCGGCA
>CADCUT010000126.1 GCA_902805975.1 uncultured Rubrobacteraceae bacterium
GCTACATGCCCTTCACCGTGACCACCCGCGAGCGCTCCGCGATCCTGGGCGGCCCGAACGACCAGCCCGAGCTCTACGACCTGCGCACCGATCCAGGAGAGACGAACAACGTCTGGCGCAGCCGCCCCGGCGAGGGCGAAGCCCTCTGCGAAGACGCCATTGCGTTCCTCGAGGACCAGGGCACCCCCGAGGAGCACCTGACCCCCCGCCGCGAGGCGCTCGACGGCTGGCGGAACCCGGTCGAGCTGACCGGCTAACCGGCCATAACCGGAGCCGCCTCCACCGGAGCCCCCGCAGGCGCGGGGGCTCCGTCCTTTCGTCGGCGGGAAAGAACTCTATCCGGACTGTCCGGGTCGCCTTTTCTCCTGCCATCCGTTCACCGCTCTGCAAGATACGCTCGAGGTGTCTTGCTTACCCGACCATCTTTGTGTGCGGTAGGCGCTCGGTCCGGTCGGCCGCGGGACTAGGCGCTCGGCACGGACCGGGACGCCGCGATGTCGTGCTCGCGGGCCCAGGTTGCGGAGCGGGCCGAGAGTTCGGGCGCTGGCGGGACCGGCTGGTGCTGTTTTCGCACGAAGCGGTCGAGCCGCGGCGCCGGGATGAGGCCGATCCTGGTGAAGTCAAGGAGCGCTCGGGCGAGGTTTCCCGCCGTGCGCTCGGCGTCCGGGCGGGCGGCGTAGCGGCGGGCGATGGCGGCGAAGTCCTCCGGCTCGACGCCGGCGACGTCGCGGACGTGCGTGGTCGGGGCGCCGAGCTCCCAGGTGCCGAGCCTGCCCTCCTCGTAGTACCAGCGCACCTCTGCCATCAGCGCCCGGTCTACGCCGGCGCGCGGCCCCATCACCCGCAACGCCTTCATAAACGTCTGTAGGGAGACATCCAGGTGTCGGACCCTCCGGCCTACCGCGTCGCCGATCGCCGCGGCCATCTCGCCGGCCGAGAGCAACTCGGGGCCGGTCGGCCTGTACGCGCGGCCCGCGTGGCGCTCCGGGTCCAGGAGCGCACCCACGGCGACGCGGGCGATGTCCTCGTTGGAGGGCGGCGCGTTACGCCCCCCGCCCATGGGGACGGGCCACACCCCCAGCTGCGAGGCGAGGCCCGTGAAGCCGTTGCCCAGGTAGTTGTCGGCGAAGAAGCACGGG
>CADCUT010000127.1:0-8643 GCA_902805975.1 uncultured Rubrobacteraceae bacterium
GCCGCCCTCGTTCCGGTCGTAGTACCAGCGGAAGCTGGCGGTGTTTATGCTCGCGGTCCACTCTCCGGTGAGACGGTGCGTTATCCAGTCCAGGCACTCGCAGATGCAATCCGCGTTCTCGTAGGTAGTCGGTTCCTCCGTCTTGAGCCAGAGCGCTTTGCTGGGCATCCATTCCGCGGAGACCGCGGCGAAGCCGTTGTACTTGAGCGCGGGGTCTTCGGTCTCCTGAACCCGAACCGCCTGCTCAACCGCCCTGACGTCCATCCACATGATCGCTGGTCTCAAGACCCTCGCTCGCCGGTCGAGGGCCACGACGGTACAAGTCGTGGCGTCCACGGAGAGACCAGCGATCTCCTCCGAGGAGATCCTTCCCTCGTCGAGCGCCCGACGAGTCGCCTGGACGAGGGAACTCCACCACTCGTCGGGATCCTGCTCGGCCCACCCGGAGTGCGGGTGCTTGAGCGAATAGGCCTCGGCGGCAAAGACCACGGGCGTGCCCTCCAGGTCGAAGATCCCGACCCTGACGCTCTCCGTTCCGAAGTCTATGCCCATCACGTACGGTCCTTCGCTCATAATCTTCCTCCTCTGCGCGCGTGCACATCCCGCGGACCTCGGGCGACGGATAAACCACGGAATTGATACATCTGCCGTCCGTTTGGCCCGCTACCTGGTCTGCGCGCAAGCGCGTTGGGAGGCAAGTCGATCGTAGGTTTCAGAAGACAACCCCTATCAAGAGGCACGAAGCGTGGCGCAATGGCCCGCTGCCTCCGGGGTCTCCGTCGCCGCCACAAATACCTCGTCATGTCCGTTCCGACTGGGGGCCTCGGGTCCACAGGCGCTCGCGCCGTTATCAACCGGACCCACCTCCCCGCGCCTGCGGGGACGCTTCGCGGCCCCAGAACCCGGCGGGCGAGAACAGTTCCTCCACGCACTCCTCGAAGATGCCGGCTTCGGCGGCGAGGTCGAGGACGGTGTAGCGTTTGCGGATCGTGCGCGCCCTTGCGTACGTTGCCTTGAATTCCTCCCAGCCCAGCCCGATCTCGGTGGGCTTTGTGGGGCATCCTGCCGCCCGCAGCTTCTCCTTTATCTGCCCGGCCGTCATCAACTGGTCGGCCAGGCGCGCCCGCAGATCCGGCCAAACATCCCGGAGCAACCGCAGCCGCTCCGCGAGTTCTTCGGCTTCGACGTATTTGGCGAGGCTCTGTTCGACGGCGCCCTCCTCCAATTCCGGGCTCGTATGCGCCGCCCGAACGGAATGCTCCATCTCGTCCCGGCCGGGCCAGGCGTCCCTGAGCTCGTCTAGATCCAGGCTGCCGAAGTCGCGCTCCAGGATCCGCTCGTAGAGGGCGGCGATGGCGACCGAGCCCACCCCAACCTTGAAGCCGTGCGAGAGGGGAGGCCCTTCGTGGCCTTCGTCGTGTCCCAGGCCCTCCATCTCCCAGAGGTGGCTGAACTGGTGCTCGGCGCCCGAGGCCGTCCGGGAAGACTGGTAGGACTGTATCCCCAGGCCGGACATAACCAGCCCCTCGATGAGGTGTTCCATCTCCTGCCGATCCCCGTCGCGCAACTTCCCTGGTTGCCCGGTCCACTCCCGGAGGTAGCTCTGCACCAGAGACCACCCGGTCGGGTCGATGGGCTCGACTCCCAGCGCGTCGGCGACCAGCCAGTCGGCCCCCGACGTCACCTTGCCAAGGAGGTCCGCGTAACCGGAAGCCGTCATGTCCGGCGGGGCGTTCACGAGGACATCGAGGTCCGCCAGGACCGCCTTCGGCGCAGAGCAGGCCAGCGTCTGCTTCAGCCCGTCCTTCTCGATCGACGCGCCGAAAGCCGTGTATCCGTCCATGGAAGCAGCGGTCCCGACACACAGGTAGGGCCTGCCGAGCTCGTGGGAGGCGCGCTTGACTATGTCGTTGAGCGTCCCGGAGCCGACGGCCACCGGGACGGCTTCGTGCCTCCCGAGCGCTTCGACGAGCTTCTCGATGTTCCCGTACCCGGCGTACAGGGTCGGATCTCCGGGAAAGACGTACGGCTCCTCAAGCTCGCGACCGGCCCTCTCCAGGTACCGCTGCACCCGCTCGCCGGCGACCGCGAACGTGATCTCGTCCGCGACGATGGCCGCCGGGCGGCCGCCGAAGCTCTCTTCGAACAGGTCGTCGACGGAGGCCAGTGCCCCCGACCCGATCGTGACGTTTCTTGTATCGGTCGCCTCTCGCAGCGCCGCATCGATTCGCTCGTCGTTCATGCGCCACCTCTCGCTGGGGAACTCCAAAGGAGGATCGGTGCTCTAGCGCTCACACTGGCCGGGGTTTGGCGAACAGGGCAACCCACCGTCTACGCGTCCTCGTTCCCGCCGCGCGCAACGTGCCGCTCTGTCTTGTGCATGAGCTCTTTCATCTGCGGGTAGGTCTCCAGGTACCTCTCCACGTAGAATCGGTACTCCTCGTGGCGTTCGGAGTCGGGCTCGATGGTGTCCGCGGTGTGGACCATCTTTTCGGCTGCGCTCTGGATGTCAGGGTAGATCCCCGCCCCCACGGCCGCGAGCATCGCCGAGCCAAGGACCGGGCCCTCGCTCACCTTCGTGAACGCTATCGGTACGTTGGAGACGTCCGCGTGCATCTGCATCCACAGCTCGCTCTTGGCCGGGCCGCCGGAGACGACGTTGAGGCGCGGCTCGAAGTCCTGACCGCGCATGGTGCGCAGGATGTTCTCGGTGCCAAAGCAGATGCCCTCGATGATGGCCCGGAAGACGTGACCTGGGGTGTGGCTCAGGGTCAAACCCCACATCATGCCGCGCGCCAGGGGGTCTGTGTAGGGGGAGCGGTTGCCCTGGAAGTAGTCGAGCACGATCAGGCCGTCCGAGCCTACGGGCACCCCGCGGGCCCACTCTGTCAGGACGTCGTAGGTATCCACGCCGCGTCTCTTGGCCTCGGCCGCGGCCTCCCCCGCGAACT
The DNA here is from genome assembly GCA_902805975.1 of uncultured Rubrobacteraceae bacterium. GTDB lineage: Bacteria > Actinomycetota > Rubrobacteria > Rubrobacterales > Rubrobacteraceae > Rubrobacter_D. The sequence continues at coordinate 2,952 of CADCUT010000127.1, forward strand.
GGTTCTTGAACCAGGCGACGATGGAGCCTGTTGAGGCCTGGCCGGCCTCGACGGTGTACTGGCCGGGGATCAGGGCATCCGTGTAGGCCCCCCAGAAACCGGGGTCGTGGATGGGCTCTGAGGTCTGCCCGATCATGACGTGCGAGGAGCCGGTGATGAGCGCCATCTTCCCCGGCTCGACCACCCCGAGCCCCAAGGCCCCGGCGTAGGCGTCCACGCCGCCGACGGCGACCGGCGTGCCGGCCTTCAGGCCCACTTCCTCGGCAACGTCCTTGCGTAAACCCCCCACCACCGTGCCGAGGTCGAGCACGTCTTTCGGGAACTTCTCGAGCACGTCGCCCGCGCCCACGGCGTCGTAGAGGCTCTCCGGGTAGCCGCCCGTGTCGCGGTCGTAGAAGTACTTGGAGGAGGCGAAGTTGATGGAGGAAGCCCACTCGCCGGTGAGGCGGTGAAGCAGCCAGTCGCCGCAGTCGCAGATGTGCTTCGCGTTCTTGTAGACGTCGGGCTCGTTCTCCTTGATCCAGAGCGCCTTCGGGAGCCCCCACTCCGCAGATACCGCCCCGTAGCCGCTGTACTTGAGGGCGTCGTTATGGGTGGCGGCGATCCTGCCCGCCTCGTCGGAGGCGCGGACGTCCATCCACATGATGGCGGGGCGCAGGTGCCGGTCCTTGCTGTCCATCGCGAGCACGGTGCTGCTCGTCGCGTCCATCGAGATGCCCGCGATGTCTTCGGCCGGAACCCCACCCTCCTCCATCGCGCTCCCCACCGCCGCGACCAGGCAGTCCCACCACTCGTCCGGGTCCTGCTCGGCCCAGCCTGGGCGCGGGTGCTTGAGCGAGAACTCCCGCTCGCCGAAGGCGATCGGCGTCCCCTCTGTGTCGAAGATGCCGGCCCTCACGCCGCCCGTCCCGTAATCTATGCCTAAGAGGTACGGTCCCTCGGCCATTGGCTTCCTCCTTCCTCACGCCCGCCCGACCCGACAACCGAGATCAGATCCTCACGCATCCTCCCAGCCGAACTCCCTCCACATTTTGGGCGGAAGCAGGCGGTCGATCCTGTCCAAGACGTAGTCCGGGAGGTTCTCTTCGGATTCCTCGTTCAGATCTTCCGTGGTCGTCTCGCCGGTCAGCACCACCGCCGACGGCATCCCGGCGTCAAGCGCCATCCGGATCTCGGTGTAGAGCCGGTCGCCCGTCATGATGCAGTCCTTCTCGTCGAGGCCCACGACATCCATGATGGTCCGGAGCATTATCGGGTTCGGCTTGCCGACGTTGACCTCGCACTTCGCCCCCGTGCATCCCTCTATCGCCCCGACGATGGCAGCCGCGTCGGGCTCGCCGCGACCGCCCGGGAACGGGCAGTAGCGATCCGGGTTCGTGGTAACGAGGCGCGCCCGCTTGTGGAACCAGATGGCGTCGAAAGCTATCTGAAGCTTGCGGTACTCGAAGCCGCGATCGTAGCTCGCGATGACGATGTCTATCTCCCCGGGCTCCTCGGAGATCCTGATCCCGGCCTCCCGCAGGGAGTTCTTGAGCGGCTCCTCGCTTATCGGGAACACGGTGGCTTCCGGGTGGTTCTGAAGGAGCCACTGCGTCATGGTGACGACGGTGTTTACTATCTCCTCGGGCGGTGTCTCCAGGCCAAGCCCGGTCAGCTTCTCGGCGTACATATGTGGGTCTTTGGTAGGATTGTTTGTGAGGAAGATGACGCGTTTTTCTAGCTCGCGCAGCTTGAGGATGAGCCTCTTGGCCCCGGGCAACAGCTCGTCGCCGAGGTAGATTGTTCCGTCCAGATCGAAAAGGTAGCCTTCGTAGAGCTGCTCCGGCCCCTTCAAGTGTCCATAGGGTTGGAGGTGGTCTTGTTCACCTTCGTGCCTCCCCTGACCGCTTTTCGAAGTATCCAGCGCCCACTCCTGCCGATTCTCTTCTCGCGGAACGCATTGTCACCGCGGAGTCATCCTGAAAAAGTGCGCCAGGGGGGTGTAGGCGCAAGGTTCCACGCCGCCCACGCATCGGCGGCGCGACCGAGAAGTACGGCCCGAATCGTCACAAGGGCCGCTCCTTCGCCATGTCGTGTGCCCAAACGTCGCCGGGCGCGCACAGCCGCCTAGGGGGCCCCGCAGACAAGTCGATTTCGCTGACGAAACGGTGCGTACTCAGATTTCTCGTCACCTGGATTCCCTTCCTCACCTTGATCGCAGCGTAGCCTCTTGCAGCATCCCTGTCAAATGGGTGAACTTACAGGTTACGAGTAGTCCGAAGCGTGCCATAGCGAGCTCGATCTGCTAAGCGTCCCGATCACCCTCGAAGACGCGGTCACAAAAGAAACGGGAAGGCGGTCGACCTGCCGCCCCCTGCGGAGAATCGCTAGTTGGAAGGCTACAAGGTGCCCTGTGCCGGGCGCCGATCAGCAGAGGACCTTACTGCCAACTGCTACGGTCAGTACAGCACGCGCGGGAACCTCGAGACCACGCGGGCAAACACGGCCGAAACGAGCCCACGAACGTCCTCCTACAAGTGCCTACAGGTGCCTACAGGTGACCGCTCTCTTCGTAATCGGTTATGAGGCTAACCTTCTGGGCGGACGGAGACGACGGGTCGAACTCGTACCCGAGCCACTGCCGCACTATGCGATCCGCGAGCTCGGGGGCTATGACGCGTTCGCCCAGGCACAGCACCTGGCAGTTGTTGGAGAGAATGGACCTCTCGATAGAATAGGGGTCGTGGGCGACGACCGCGCGGATGCCGCGCACCTTGTTGGCGGAGATGGCCTCGCCCAGGCCTGTGCCGCCGAATAGAACCGCGCGGTCAGCGTCGCCCCGGGCGACCGCCTCGGCGGCCTTGATGCAGATGATCGGGTACTCGGTCTTGTCACCCGCGTCGGCGACGCCGAAGTCGAGGACTTCCCCGACGCGCGGGTCGTCCTGCAGTTGGTCCCTTATAAAGTTCTTGAGGTTCACCCCCGCGTCGTCGGAACCTACCGCCACCACATACCGCTTGCCATCCATCGCTCTACCCCTCCTCGTCGGGTGAGTTGTCCAGAAGCTACGGGTGCCGCACGCCCTCGCCGAATCCTAACGCATCTGCTCGGGGGTGGGCCTCCGGGGCGGGAAAGAAGGGTGAGGGCTCAAAAGCGTCTTGCGGCCCGCCCATAGAGAGATCAGGGCTTCTCCCGGCGTTACCCCTCGTTTTCGGTGGGTAATGGCCTTGTCTGGCCGTACCCGGAGATCTTAGCCGCCACCTCCTCGACCTCTTTCGCGGAGAGAAGTACGGGTTCCCCGGCGATCGACGTCTTGTAGTAGATCTCGGCCATCTCCTCGAGCACGACCGTTCGCGAGAAGGCCTCTTCGGGGTTCTTCCCCACGGTGATGGTGCCGTGGTTTTGCAGCAGACACGCGTTGCGGCTCGCGCCGAGGGCCTCGCTCACGTAGCCGGCGAGCTCCTCCGTGCCGTAGGTGGTGTAGGGGGCGAGCGGGATCCGCCCGTCTTCCGACAGCGTGGTGAGCATGTAGTGGACCGGGGGTATGGGCCACCCCAGGCAGGCCAGCGTGGTCGCGTAGGTGGAGTGGGTGTGCACCACCGCCCCCACGTCGGCGCGCGCGCGGTAGATGCCCGTGTGCATGGGGGTCTCGCTGGAAGGCTCGAGGTCCCCCTCCCGTACCCTGCCCCCCGTCTCGACGAGCACCACATCTTCTGGCTTGAGCACCTCGTAGTCGATGCCGCTGGGGGTCACGAGTATGTCGCCTTCTGGGGTGCGAGCGCTGACGTTGCCCGAGGTCCCCGTAACGAGGCCCGAACCGGTAAGCTGCTTGGCGACCCGGGCCACCTCCTCCCGCAGGTCGGGGTGCTTCAAGACGGTCCCCCGCCGGGAGGGCGAATCTCGTACTTTATGCCCTCCTGGCGCCCGTGCTGTTCGAGGGCTTCGACGACGTCTTCGAGCGATCGAACCCCGGATATGAGGGGCTCGGCCTCTACCCGCCCGCTTTTCAGAAGGTCGAAGGCCACCTGCACCGTGTACGGCGTGTGATGAAAGATGCCCCGGATGGTGATCTGCGAGTAGTGCAGCAGCACCGTGTCCACCTCGAAGGAAGTACCCGAGGGCGCCCCGCCGAAGAGGGTCACGTCTCCCCCCTTGCGGACCATCCGCAGGGCCTGCTCCCACAGGTCGGGCAGGCCAACGGCTTCGATCACCCTGTCCGCCCCCCGCCCTTCGGGGGACCACCCCCGCACGGCCTCGATCGTGTCCACCCCCTCGGCGGCCTGCACCGTCTCCTCGGCCCCCAGCTGCCTGGCAACCGCGAGCCGGCTGGCGCTCTTGTCCGCGCAGATCACCCGGGCCCCGCGTTCCGTGGCCAGGCGGACGAACATCAGGCCGATCTGGCCGGCCCCGATGACCGCTACCGTGTCCCCGACGGATATGGGTGTCCGGACCACCCCGTGCACGGCGCAGGCCAGGGGCTCCAGGAGCGCCGCCCGGCTGAACTCCATCCCCTCGGGGATCTCGTAGAGGTTCTGATCCACGATCCGGGGGGGCACCACGATATACTCGGCAAAAGCTCCGTTGAGGAAGGCGAGGTCTTCGCACATGGACTGATCGCCGACCTTGCAGTAGTAGCAGCGGTTGCACGGCGCGGAGTTGGCCGCGACCACCCTCATGCCGGGCCGCCAGCCCTCGACCCCCTCGCCGACCTCCTCGATCGTCCCGCCGAACTCGTGCCCGAAGGGAGAGGGGGTCACCTTGATAAGGGTCGGGTGCCCCCTTTTGTACGTCTTGACGTCGGTGCCGCAGGTGAGAGCCGCGCCTATGCGCACGAGAACCTCGCCCGGGCCCGGCCTTGGGGCCGGAACGTCCTCCATACGCACGTCGCCCGGCTCGTAAAACATCGCTGCCCGCATATGCTCCATCTCCCGGTTGGCTTGGCGGCACCTCGAGTCGGGATGCCACCCCGATGCTCACGGTAGCATAATCCATAATGCACGGTGAGCACGCAGGCACGGAGGGTGCATCCGGGGTGCCGGCCATTCACTATTGCTATAGTGAGGTGGGAAGTTCGGGAGGCAACTTGGGGTGACACGGGAGGTGTTTTGGGGTGAAGATCTCGCGCAAGGCGTACAGAGGACGTTTCGGGGTTTGGCCCGCGCCCATGGCAACAAGGCTCGACTAAGATGAGCCCGGCGGACTACGTTATCGGGATAGATTGCTCGACCACCGCCACGAAAGCCGTGGTCTGGGATCGTGAGGGGAACGCCGTCGCCGAGGGGCGCGAGTCTCTGGCCCTGAGCGTCCCGCGGCCCGACTGGGGCGAGCAGGACGCCGACGAGTGGTGGCGCTCGACGGTCGTCGCGCTGCGCCGGGCCGCTCGGGCGGTAGACGCCCGCCGGATCGGCGCCATCGGCATCACGCACCAGCGAGAGACGTTCGTGTGCATGGACGCCGAGGACCGCCCGATAAGGCCCGCGATCGTGTGGCTCGACTCGCGCCCGCGAGAGGAGGTCGAGCGGTTCGGGTCGGAGGAGGTGCATCGGATCACCGGCAAGCCGCCGAACCCGACCCCCGGCTTCTACAAGTTGCTGTGGCTGCAAGAACACGAGCCGGAGGCACTCGAGCGGACCGCCAGGGTGGTCGACGTGCACGCGTTCCTGGTGCACCGCATGACGGGGCACTGGCGCACGTCGTGGGCGAGCGCGGACCC
>CADCUT010000127.1:8653-8945 GCA_902805975.1 uncultured Rubrobacteraceae bacterium
CGATATGCGGTCGTTCGACTGGTCGGATGGGCTGCTCGACACGGCGGGTCTGAGCCGCGAGCAGGTGTGCGAGATCTACCCGCCCGGCGAGGTGATCGGGGAGTTGCGCGAGGACGCGGCGGCCGAGATCGGGCTCGCGGCCGGTCTGCCGATCGTGAGCGGGGCTGGCGACGGCCAAGCGGCGGGCCTGGGGGCCAACATCACCGGGCCGGGCCGGGCCTACCTGAACCTGGGTACGGCGGTGGTCTCCGGCACCTACAGCGAGCACTACAGCTGGGGACCCGAATACCGG
>CADCUT010000128.1 GCA_902805975.1 uncultured Rubrobacteraceae bacterium
TCGTCACCACCCCCCAGGCCGACGCCGCCCGCGTCGCCGTCAAGGCCGGCAAGATGGCCGTCCAGGCCCACCTCAAGCTCGCCGGCGTCGTCGAGAACATGGGCCACGCCGTCTGCCCGTGCTGCGGCGAGGAGATAAGGATCTTCGGCGGCGACGGCGGCAACCAGGTCGCCGAAGAGCTCGGCTCTCCGGTAACGGGCCGCATCCCCATCCTCCCCGACGCAACCGGCGAGCCCGGCAGAGCCCTCTTCGAAGAGGGCTCTGCCCCGGCCCGCGCCTTCGACGAGATAGCCGCGAGCCTGGCCGCCACCAAGGTACGGCGCCGGATAAAGGTGCTGTAGGTTCTAGGCTTAAGGTTCTAGGCATTACAAAAAGAGCGCGGCCCCGCTTCGTCAGCGGGGCCGCGCTCTTTTTGTAACGAATTGTTACGGCTCATCTTTAGCCTTACACCTCAAAACCTAGAACCTAGCCTACAAGGCCCAGTCCCTTCACCGCGTCGCGCTCTTCCTTTAGCTCGTTTATGGTGATGTCGAGCTTGCCTTGGGCGAAGTCGCCGATCTCGAGCCCTTCGACGATCTCGTAGTCGCCGCCGGAGAGGCGGACCGGGAAGGAGGAGATCAGGCCCTCCTCGACGCCGTACTGGCCGCCGGAGGGGACCGCCATCGAGCGGAGGCCGTCGGTGCCGAGCGCCCAGTCGCGCACGTGGTCTATGGCCGCGTTTGCCGCCGATGCGGCGGAGGAGGCGCCGCGCGCTTCGATGATGGCGGCGCCGCGCTTGCCGACCGCCGGCATGTACTCGTTCTCGTACCAGTCCATATCCACCTTGTCGGCGGCCCGCTCGCCCTTGACTGTGGCGTTGAAGAGGTCGGGGAACATCGACGGGGAGTGGTTGCCCCATACGACGAGGTCCTGGACGTCCTCGACGCCCACCCCGAGCTTCTTGGCGAGCATCGAGACCGCGCGGTTCTCGTCGAGGCGGGTCATCGCGGTGAAGCGCCCGGGCGGCACGTCGGGGGCGTTGTTCATCGCGATCAGGGCGTTCGTATTTGCCGGGTTGCCGACGACGAGGACCTTCACATCGTCGGCCGCGTTCGCGTTTATGGCCTCTCCTTGAGGCTTGAAGATCGCCCCGTTCGCCTCCAGAAGGTCGGCCCGCTCCATTCCCTTCTGGCGCGGCCTGGCGCCGATCAGCATGGCGACGTTCGAGCCATCGAAGGCCTCCGAAGCGTCGGCGGTAATGTCGATGGACTCGACGAGCGGGAACGCGCAGTCGTCGATCTCCATCGCGGTCCCCTCCGCCGCCTTAAGCGCGGGCTCGATCTCGAGCAGCTTTAGATTGATCTTCTCGTCGGGGCCGAGCAGTTGGCCCGAGGCGATCCTGAACAGGATCGCGTACCCGATAGCGCCAGCGGCCCCGGTTACGGTTACGGTCTTCGGCATTGGTCGTCTCCTTCTGACTCTTACCCGTCGCGGTAGAAAAGCTCCCCCGAATGATAAGGGAACTCGTACCGTTCTGCCGCCCGGCCCGCGATAAAATGCTCGCGCACCCACCGAGACGAACAGGGAGGATCTTGGAGCTAGCAAGGGCCATAGCGTCGCGCCAGAGCATCAACCGCGTAAGGCCGGACCCGGTACCCGACGGGGTCATAGAGGAAGTTCTGGAGAGCGCGGTCCACGCGCCGAACCATAAGATCACGGAGCCCTGGCTCTTCCACGTCTTCACCGGCAAGGGCAGGGGAGAGTTCGCCCGCGCCAGGGCGGAGACCGCGCGGCTGCAGGCCGAGGAGGAGGGGGAGGGCGAGGAGATGGCGGCCGGCAGGATCAGCCGCGAGCGCAAGAAGGCCTTCCGGGCCCCGGTTGTTATTACCGTGGTCTCGCGCGCCGGCCGCGACGAGGTCGAGACGAGGGAGAACTACGCCGCATGCTCGGCCGCCGTCCAGAACATGCTCCTGACCGCCCACTCTTTGGGCCTCGGCGCCATCTGGCGTACGGGCCCTGTCGCCTACCACGAACACATGCGCGCCTTCTTCGGGCTGGAAGAGGGCGACGGCATCGTCGCCTACCTCTACCTCGGTTACCCCGACATGGGCGAGAGGCCGCGCCGGCGCGAGGCGGTCGCCGAGAAGACCGTCTGGCATCGCGGCTAGGACCGGTCTGCCCTAACCCATCGAAACTTCACGCCGGGTGTCGGCGTATCCGAGTACGTCACCGAACAGGGAGAACCCATGAAGACGATGTTGAGAAGGTTGTTGATCCTGGCGGCGCCGGTTATCTGGCGCAAGATCCGGGAGCGTCGCGGCAGACGCTAACCGGGCTCAAGCCCACCCCGGCGCAACCTTCGGCGCCGGGCGGCGTACATAACCGTACGAGCCCAACATGAGGAGGCGTAATGAAGAAGGGCGTACTCAAGAAGATCGCCATCCTGGCGGCGCCGATTATCTGGCGCAAGATCCGCGGCAGGCGCGGCCGCCACCACTGGCACTGGCGCCATCACTGGGGCGGGGGCCATCACTGGCATCGTCACCCGCACCACCGCGGCCACAAGCGTCCGGGCATCTGGCTCTAAGCCGGGCAGAGTCACCGTAGACCGCGGAGCGGTAGCGGACCGCTCTAGACCGGTTCGGCCTCGAACTTGTCGCCCTCCCGCCGGACGCGGACGACCGGGTCTTTGGGTTCGTGGTAGAGGATGACCGGCGCGTTCTTCTCCTCGGCCTCGGTCAGGACCTCGATGCGGTTCTTGCGGGCCGCCTCGGGGTCCGTGTCCACGCCGGCTATAAGGTCGGGGTCGAGCCAGATCCTGGCGGGGGCCAGGTCAGCCGTATAGAGCGCCGCGTCCCCGCCCGAGCCGATCCAGACGACCTGGTGGCCCTCGGAGTGCCCGCTCCTTACCTCGACCCTGATCCCCGGCACGACCTCCCCGTTCCCCTCCAGAAGCTCGCACCACCCCTCCTCGACACCCTTCTCCACCGCGGGGACGGCCTCGCGCCTCCCGTCGCCCTCGGGCATCTCTCTCGCCTCCTCAAGGGCCGCCCGCTGCACGTAGACGGTGGCGTTGGGCAGGCTCGGGGGCTCAAGCGCCCAGCCGACGTGGTCGGCGTCGAGGTGCGAGAGTATGACGTGCGTCACGTCGCCGGCGCCGTAGCCGGCCTCCTTGAGGTGGTCCATCATGTCCTCGTCGCGCCTGAGCTCGTACCGGCCGACCAGGATCTCGGGGAGCTCCGGCCCGAAGCCGGCGTCGAGGAGCACGAGGTGGTCGCCGGCTTCGATGAGGACCGGGCGCATCGCGCCCTTGATCTTCGCCTTCTTCGACCCTCCGAAGAGGTTCCCGGCGTCCGTCACGAAGACGCCGTCGTCGAGTATGTATACCTTCGCGGACCCCGCCTCGAAGCTTCGTACCTTAGCCAAACTCGCCGCCCTTTCCTGGTCTCGGCCATGCATGATAGCGGCGCGCGCTCCGCTCCGCTCTCCGGCGTTGTTCCCGTTTTGGCCAACCCTGGTCAGTCTGCGCTAGAAAAAAATCCCCAATTTAGGGTATGCGTGGGGCAGAGGTAGGCGTCATACTAGCCGGTATGGAGATGAGGAAGACCCCCAAGCCGGCCGTCCGCCGCACCCGCCAGAGGTTGCCGCTGGCCATCCTGGCCGTGGTCCTGCTCTCCGTCTTCGCCCTCGCGGGTAGCGGGGGTGCCGCCACCATCTACGACCCCGAGGAGCGGGCGTTTCTGGGGCTCATCAACGAGTACCGCGAGGCGAACGGGCTGCGGCCGGTGATCCTCTCGGACACCCTTGCCGTCGCCGCCGAGCGTCACTCCGAGGACATGGCGGAGTACGGCTTCTTCGCCCACAACACCGCGGAGAGCTCGTACTACCCGGCTGGCTCCGAGCCCTGGGACCGCATGGAGGCTGAGGGCTACGACCACAACACCGCCAAGGGCGAGAACCTGGCCGTCGGCTACGAGACCGCCGAGGAGGCCATGCAGGCGTGGAAGGAATCTCCCGCCCACAACGCGGCCATGCTCGATGGCAACTACCGCGTGATGGGCGTCGCCCGGATCAACGTCCCCGGCAGCGTCCATGGATGGTACTGGACCACGGACTTCGGCGGTCACGTCGACGCGAGCGCCCACGCCCCGGGCGAGAGCCCCGGCGGCCCGCAGCCGCAACAGCCGGCCGCGGACGCGCCCGAGAAACAGGCGGCACCATCCCCGGCGAAGGATGATTCCCCGGGCATGGGCGCCGACGGGCCCGCGCTCGACACCAACGCCCTGGATAACGTGGGCCTGGGCAAGGTCGGCGGCTGGAGCCAGCGCGCCAGGGACGGGGCCGACCTCGTCCTGGACGAAGGGTACGCCCGCCTGGGCGGCTACCACGAGGGCGAGGACGAGCTCTGGCAGAAGGTTCGCATCCCCGCCGATGCCACGCTGTCCTACGACCTGAAGGTGAGGGCCGGGCAGGAGGACCTCGACGACACGATGCTTCTCCGACTCGAGGGCGCCAGGGGGCAGCAAATCGGCATCCTCAAGAGGAACGCCGGACGTGGGACGGACGGCTGGCAGCGCGAGCGGGTCGACCTCTCGCGCTTCGCCGGGCGGACACTCTACCTCGGCTTCGAGGCGCGGACCGACGAGGAGCGGCTCACGACGTTCTACCTGGACCGGCTGGCGCTCAGGCCAGAGTGACGGTCAGGCCCGCTGGCGGTTGCCCGCGATGTCTCTCAGGGCCCGGCCGAAAGCGCGGGGGTGCTTCAGCAGGCTGTAGACCGGGGCGTCGCCGGTAAAGCTCTCAACGAGGGCCCGGCTGGCCCCGCCGTCCTTCTCGCAGGCTTTGAATAGCGGTTCCAGAAGCTCCATGTTCGGCACCAGGTTGACCAGAGCCTGACCCGAGAGGTGCTCGCGCCCCCTGTGGCGGAGGAGTTGGCGGGCGTAGCCGGAGAGGGTGGCGGCGGAGAAGTCCCTGCGGCGGTGCGCCTCGTGGGCCCACGCGGCGGCCAGGCGGCCGGACTCTATGGCGTACCCGACGCCCTCGCCGCTTATCGGGTGGATCAGGCTCGCCGCATCACCCACGGTCATCACGCCCTGCTCGTGCCGGCGGGCCCCCCACATCCCCATCTTGAGCGACCAGCTCTTGGCCGGCCCCTCCGGCTCGGCGTTCCTGAGCCACTGCGCCATCACCGGCTCCTCCAGAAAGCGGGCGTAGAAGTCCTTGAGGTTCCGGCCGGTCTTCGCGAGCGACCTCGTCGAGATGCCGGCCCCGACGTTGGCGGTGCCGTCGCCGAGGTAGAAGACCCAGCCGTAGCCGGCGCCGCTTGCGTTCATGTCCCTGGTCATGAAGACGTGGATGTGGTCCCTGTCCGGGCCGTCCACACCACGGAAGTATTGCCTGCGGGCGACCGCGTTCTGGTGGGCCTTCATCCCTCCCTCGAAGCCGCCGACCCCGTCCGCGACGACCACGAGCGGCGCGGTGAAGCCCTCGGGGCCGCCGCCGTTCTCGGCCATCAGACCGGTGACGGCGCCTGAGGAGGAGCGAAGAAGCTTCGTGGCGCGGGTGCGGGACCGGAACTCGGCGCCGGCGGACCGGGCGCGTTCCAGCAGCTTCGCGTCGGTCTCATCGCGCCGGATCACATACCCCTGTGGCCCGTGCAGGGTGGGCGGAACCCCCTGGCGGATAGAGGCCGTCGCGGTCCGGATGGAGAAGCCGGTGAACCGTCCGTGGTGGGGTTCCTCCAGCCAGTCGCCGAGGCCCATCATCGCCACCTCGCCGGCGGCGTGGGGCATGAGGCCGTCGCCGCAGGGCTTGTCGCGGGGGAACTCCTGGCGGTCCAGGAGGAGGGTCTTGAGGCCGGCCCTCGACGCGTAGTAGGCCGTCGAGGAGCCGCCCGGGCCGGCGCCCACGACGACGAGATCGTAGCCCTCGCCCATCCTTATCCCCCAAACGTGCCGCCGACTGTGCCAGAATGACCCGCAACCGCCCCCACCGGGGCGGCCCACATTATACCCACGCGCCAGAAGGAGGCGGAGCCTTGGTAGACCGCAACCGCCCCGCGCGCTACGCGCCCGGAGACCGCGCCGCGCTAAGGGCCACCATGCAGCCCGTCGAGATCCTCGAGGTCCGCCGCGGCGAGTTCGTCCCCGACTTTGTCTACAAGATCCGGGTCCTCGCGGAGCGGCCCGCGCGCCCATACAATCTCTCCGTCCCCGAACACGACCTGGCAGATGCGGAGTTTTGAGGTTCTAGGTTTTTAGGCTTTAGGCAAGCCATCCCGTAAGCGTCCCTGGTAATAAAGATTGACGGTCCCGAACAGCGAGGACGGCCCTCGTTGTTGCCTGTGCATTAAAGCTCAAGACCTGGAACCTAGAACCTCTAAAAGTCCTCGGCCGTGACGCTCATGTAGGCGACGTCCACCAGGGGCACGCCCGTTTCGAGTGCCCGGTCTACGGCGCGGGCGAGGGCTTCTGAGGCTATGCCGGCGTCGGGGAAGTGGCCGTCCAGGAGGCGGGCGGCGCGGGCGATCTCGTAGAAGGAGAAGCGGCGGCGCCCGCCGGTTAGCTCGTAGACCGCTTCGAGTACCTCGAAGCGAAGTGAGATCAGCTGCTCCAGGCGCCAGCGGATCTCGTCGACCGTCAGGTTCATGGTCTGGTAGAGGCGGGCTATCTGGGCGACCTGCGCCAGGGTGGGCGGCCGTTTGAGCAGCCGGGAGACGGAGGTCTCGTCGAGGTAGCGTCTGGCGGTGATGCGGGCGAGGGCGAGGCGGCCCTCGGCGCTCTCGTAGGCTGGGAGCGGGCGCAGGTCTCCCGTCCCCCTGAGGCTCCCGACCTTGATCTCCTCGTCGCCCGCGAAGACCCGGGGGGTGTGGCCGCCGGCGTAGTAGCCGATCTGACGGGCCATCCTGGCCGCCTCCGGGGAGGGCTCGCCGTACCGGATCTCGACCCACCGCCGGACGGTCCCGGAGTAGAGCCTCTCCAGCGCCCGCCACGTCGCGTCCCCGCGCAGGTCCACCTCGCCGGGCTTCTCCGTGACAACGCAGACCCGCGCGCCCGGTAGGCAATCCCCGTAGGCCCTCCGAACCGACTCCAGAAAACCCTCGAACTCCTCGTCGACCGCGCCGGGGAGGTAGCGGCGGCGCTCGGCCGGAAGCACGTACATGAGGCGGCTCTTGATCCTGCGCTCCTTGCCTTCCGCCGCCTTGAGCCGGTCTATGGCCTCGTACAACTCGCGCCTTCTCCTGTAGACGAGCGTCGTCAGCCGCTCGACCTCGGGGTCCGTGGCGAAGCTCTCGGACCAGGCCTCGTCCCGCGCGGCGCAGGCGGCCTCGTGGGCGTTCTCGGCCCTGAGTACCGCCCGCTCTTCTCTCTCCCGCTCGGCCTGGGCCTCGCCCAGCTCGCGCTCTAGGGTCTCTATCGTCGAAGGCATCGCGGGCTCCCACTTCTCATCACCCGAAAGCCCATTCTACAGCACCCGCGACGTCGCGCGAGGCCCATTTCGCTGTTACGCCCGGGGTCGAAAACCCCTAGATTTAAGCCTATCGGGGGCCATAGGAAGGGAGAGTCCATGGAGTTCGACACGGGAAGCCGGCCACAGCCGGCGGGTTCCGGGGGATCCGGCGGGGGAGCGGGCGTCGGGCCGCCGGGTACGTCCGCGTCGGCGGGGGAGAGTTCGACCTCTCTGACCCGGTCAACAGCTTCGTGCGGACCGTCAGGTCTCTGGTGTTCGAGCCCACGGCGTTCTTCCGCGGGATGCCGAGGACCGCGGGCCTCAAGAACCCGCTCGCCTTCGCCGTCATCTGCGCGCTCATAGCCGCGGCACCCGCGGCCTTTCTGGTCCTCCTCTTCAGCCTGGTGACGGGCCTCTCGGGAGAGGCGGCTTCGGCCATTGGCGGGCTCTTCGGCGCGTTCGTGGTGTTGCTGCTCTACCCGATCGCGACCGTCGTCGGCCTCTTTGTCGGCGCCGGCATCTACCACCTGCTGGTGCTCCTCATACTGCGGCCTTCAAACGCCGGTTTCGGCACGACCTTCAGGGCCGCGTCTTACGGGAGCTTCCCCAACGCCCTCGGCTTCCTGGCCTTTATCCCAATCCTGGGCATCCTCGCGGGGCTTGCGATCGGCGTCTACTCGATAATCCTCTACGTGCTGGGCGTCCGGGAGGGGCACGCGACCACGACGGGCAAGGCCGCGCTCGTGGTGCTCATCCCGGTGGCGGTCGGGCTGGTATTGAGCATCGTGTTCACCATCCTCGCCCTTATTGTAGGGGCCGCCCTCGGGCCGTAGCCCGCCTGTGACAGAAGCCGTTCCCGGTCGCTATACTATGCCGATTCTATAGCGAAGGGGGCTTGCGCATGGCGCAGACGGTTACTCTCATACCCGGCGACGGCATCGGGCCGGATCTCACCGACTCCGTAAAAGAGGTCATCGGCGCTCTAGACGTCGGGATCGAGTGGGAAATAGCCGAGGCCGGCGAGGCCGTCATGGATCGGGAGGGAACGCCGCTTCCGGAGTCCGTGCTCGAGTCCATCCGGCGCAACAAGGTCGCCATCAAGGGGCCCCTGACCACCCCGGTCGGTACGGGCTTCCGCTCGGTAAACGTGGCGCTGCGCAAGGAGCTCGACCTCTACGCCAACATCCGCCCCAGCCTGAGCCTGCCGGGCGTCGAGACGCCGCACGAGAACATAGACCTCATCATCTACCGGGAGAACACAGAAGACCTGTACGCCGGTGTCGAGCACATGGTCGGCAAGCACGCGGCGGAGTCGATCAAGATCATCACCCGCGAGGGCACGGAGCGGATCTGCCGCATGGCCTTCGAGCGCTCAAAGGAGCAGGGCCGCAAGCACATCACGGTGATCCACAAGGCGAACATCATGAAGTTCACCGACGGCCTGTTCCGCGACGTCTTTTTCGAGGTCGCA
>CADCUT010000129.1 GCA_902805975.1 uncultured Rubrobacteraceae bacterium
TGATCTTGCCGCCCCCGGCCTCGGTCATGTGCGGCAGCACCGCGTGTACGGTGTAGAACGCGCTGTTGAGGTCGACCTGGATGACCGTGTCCCAGTCCTCCACGGTGAGCTTCTTGAGGGTCTTGTCTATGTTGATGCCGGCGTTGTTGACGAGCACGTCCACCCTGTTGAACTGCTCTATAGCCTGGTCTATGAGGGCCTGGGCCTGCTCCGCGTCCGAGACATCGGCCTGTACCGCTACCGCCTCCCCGCCCGCCTCCTCTATCTTCGCGACCAGCTCCTCCGCGGGCTCCTTGCTGCGCGAGTAGTTGACCACGACCTTCGCCCCGCCCGCCGCGAGCTCCTCGGAGATCGCCGCGCCAAGCCCCCGGCTCGCGCCCGTAACCACCACAACCGCTTCCTTCAAAGTCCCCATAGACCCTCCCTCTCACTCTAGTGTTTTCCCTTACTAGTCCCCAACGCAGTTTATTGACCGGCCCCCCCAGCCGCAAACTATGTACCCCCCACACATAAGACCCGCGAGATCCCCCCGCCAAAACGCTACAATGCTACAGAAATACCCTGCCAGACCTTGACGACTACATATATATATGTAAAATGCATATAGATTATGGAAGAGAGATCTATGAATAACGAAGACAAGAGCCACGTCGCCGGTCCGCGGGAGCCGGGCTTTCGCGGTGTAGAGGCGCGGCCCAGGAACTGGCTGGTGCCGGTGATCCTGCTCTCCCTGCGGGAGTGGAACTCCTACGGGTACGAGTTGATGGAGCGGGCTTCGGCCTTTGGGTTCGAGGCGATGAACCCTGGAACGCTGTACCGGACGCTGCGGCAGATGGAGAAAGAGGGCGTCGTCGAGTCCAGTTGGGAGACCTCCCGGGGGGGACCCGCGCGCCGGATGTACACCATCACGGACGCCGGGAGGGCCTACCTGGACTTCTGGGCGAGGTCGCTCGAGCAGTACCAGCAGACCATGGACACGTTCTTCCGGATGTACACGGGCCGGCCGATGAAGGACAAGCCGGACGAGAAAGAGTAAGAGTTCGCGTCACACGCGAGAAAGGGGTTGGTCGGATGGCTACCAACGTCGAGAAGGCAAACGAGGCTGCGGAGAAGCTGGCCGAGACCACGCGGGATTCCTACCAGACCATGGTGAACCACACGGTGGGGCTCCAGGAGCGGAACGTCAGGTTCGCCCAGGGCCTCGTAGACGATTTCATCAAGGAGATGCGCCACCAGGTCGAGAGCAATCGGGAGATGACGCGGGAGCTCGTCGAGCGCGTCGAGGAGCAGCGCGAGGCGTACCGGACGCTAGTCGGCCAGTCCTTCGACGCTTACATGGACCTCGCCTACGCGCCCTTCTCTTACTACAGGGAGGGCCTGCAGGCCGCCAGGAGAGTCTCCGGGTAGTAGCAGACCAGAGCGCACGCAAGCAGCGCACAAGAGGAGGGGGCGGGCTTTCGGGCCCGCCCCCTCTCTTCGTTTAGCGGGGGGCGCGAGAAGGTAGAGAGGCCGGCTACTCGCAAGAGTTTCAGGAGAAGGGATGATCGGCGTTGACCAGAAGCAGCAGTAGCAGGTAAACGAGGCGGCTGAGAAGTTCGCCTATGCCATCAAGGAGTCTTACAGGGCTCTGGCGGACCGCTCGGTCTCCGCGCACGAGCTCAACGCGCAGCTCACGCAGGAGTTCTTCAACGGGGTCATCAACAACCTGAGGACCCAGGCGTCCAACAACCGGGCGCTGGCGGACGACCTGATCGAGCAGCAGCGCAGGCAGCAGGAGGCCTCCCAGGCGCTCGCCCAGGAGGGCGCGAACGCCTACATGGACTTCCTGAACTCGATGTTCTCCTACCACCGGGGTGGCCCGGACGAGGCGCAGAGGCAGGCCAAAAAGTAACCCGGTGGCTTATCGCAAGTACTAGAAGGCTCGGACCGATCGGTCCAGGCCTTTCTTTTTGATGTATGCTTCACAAGCAGGAACAGAAGGAAGGAGAAAAGGTGAGCTTCGGTAACGGGAACGGCAACGGTGAGATAGTGATCTCAACGCCCCTCAGGACGGCCATAGGCACGTTCGGAGGTGCGCTCAAGGACACGCCTGCTACGGACCTCGGGGCAACGGTGGGCAAGGAAGTCCTCAGCCGCTCCGGCATAGAGGGTGAGCAGGTCGACCAGATCATCGTCGGCAACATCCTCTCGGCCGGCCAGGGCATGAACCCAGGCCGCCAGGTCGGCATGAAGACGGGGCTTCCGGTGACGACGCCTGGGATGACCCTCAACAGGATGTGCGGCTCGGGTTTGCAGGCCATAATCTCCGCCGCCCAGGAGATCGCCCTCGGCGACGCCGACGTGGTGATGGCCGGCGGCATCGAGAACATGGACCGGGCGCCGTTCCTGCTTGACAAGGGCCGCTACGGCTACCGGATGGGGATGCCTTCCGTCGAGATGTACGACCACATGGTCTACGACGGTTTGTGGGACGTCTTCAACGACTACCACATGGGTGTGACGGCCGAGAACGTCGCCGAGGAGTACGGCATCACCCGCGAGGAGTCCGACGCCTACGCCGTGAGGAGCCACCAGCGGGCGGCCCAGGCCAACGAGGACGAGCTCTTCGACGGGCAGATCGTACCCGTCGAGGTCAAGCAGAAGAAAGAGAAGGTCCAGTTCACCACCGACGAGCACGTGCGCGCCAACGCGAGCGTCGAGGGTCTCCAGAAGCTGAAGACCATCTTCAAGAAGGAGGGCGGCACCGTCACCGCGGCCAACGCCAGCGGCATCAACGACGGGGCCGCGATGATGCTCGTCACCGGTGAGAAGAAGGCCGAGGAGCTGGGCCTGCCCGTGGCCGGGCGGCTTGTCTCGGCGGCCGTGGCCGGCGTCGACCCTTCGGTGATGGGGACCGGCATGATCCCGGCCTCCAGAATGGCCATGAAGAAGGCCGGCCTCTCCGTGGACGACCTCGACGCCGTCGAGGCTAACGAGGCCTTCTCCTCAATAGCCATCGCCGTCGGGCGCGAGCTCGAGGTGCCGGAGGAGAAGCTCAACCCGGTGGGCGGCGCCGTCGCCCTCGGCCACCCCGTCGGCGCCACGGGGGCCGTGCTCACCGTCAAGATCCTGCACCACCTCGCCCGCACGAACGGCCGCTACGGCCTCGTCACCCTCTGCATCGGCGGCGGCATGGGCATCGCCGCAATCTTCGAGCGGGTGTAGAGAACGCTCAAACACGCGCTGGAAGCACCCAAAGGGAAGCCCGGGAGGTAGAAATCCCGGGCTTCCCGCCTTTTTGGCTGAAAGGAGCCGCCTGGCCGCGTGCTGGTTCCTACGCCGCCGTGCTGGGTCTGAGGTCTATCTCGATGTGCTCGGCACCGTCCTGCCAGTGCTTGCGCTCCGGCAGGTCGAGGCTCTGGAGTAGGTGGAGCATGCTCTTGTTCTCGCGCATGACCAGGGCATACAGCCGCCCGATGCCGTTGCGGCGGGCGGCCTCGATGAGGTGACGGGTCAGGCCGATGCCGAGCCCCCTGCCCTGGAACCTGTCCTCGATGAGCGCCGCGTACTCGGCCGCGTCGGTGTCACCCTCCCGCTCGTAGCGGACCACGCCCACCACCTCTTCGGGGTCCTCGGGGTCCAGGGCCACCAGCGCGAACCGGTCCCGCCCGTCCACCTCCGCGAACCGCCGGGCCTGCCCGTCTGAGAGGTTCTTCAAAGGACCGAAGAAGCGCAACTCTACCGACCGGTCGCTCGACCGCGCCACGAGGCGTTGCAACGCCGCCGCGTCTCCGGCCCGCACCCCGCGCACCGGCACGCAAAGACCATCCCGCAAAGCCAGTATCCCCGCGTCGATCATCCCCAAGAGACCTCGTCTATGGAGGACGGTGTTCCGTATCTATGTGCGTATTGCATATAAAGATATTACCGCATCGGGTAGGGTCGGGTGTGTTGCCTGGTTAACGGGGCGGGTCTTCGACCTCCGGTTGGGGGGTGGGGTTCGGGCGGGTGAGCTCGAGGAACTGGTCCTGGGTGACCTCCAGGTACTCCTTGAGTTGTTCGGGTGTCAGGCGTCCGGACATGGCCCGCGCCAGGGTCTCGCGTTGGGTTTGGAGGAGATTTAGGGCGCGGCGGTGGTCGTCTTCGAGGGAGCCGGTCCAGGTCTTTGCCGCCTCTTCGGCGGCCTGATCGAAGGGTTTACCTTCCAGGACGAGGGCGGCGAGCTCGGTGGCCCTGTAGGTCGTCGTGGCGAGGCGGCGCTGCGCCCGGACGAGGCCGACGGCCGTGTTCAGGCTGACGGCGTAGCGGAGGAGGTTGGCCACATGGCGGGCCTCTTCTGCCGAGATCTCGAGTTTCGCGCGGTCGGCCTCCGGCACGGTCAGCGGGGCTTCTCTTCGGCGCGGCCGTCGCGGGATGCGTCCTTCGGGGGGCGGGCGGAGAAGGCCCGGTGGCCGGTGATGGCCTGGCCCACTATCAGGGTGTTGACGTCGTTGGTGCCCTCGTAGGTGTAGACGCCCTCGATGTCCGCCATATGCTCCATCACGCGGTAGTCGAGCAGGACGCCGTTGCCGCCGAGGACCTCGCGGGCTAGAGCGGCGATGCGGCGGGCCTTGGCGACGTTGTTCATCTTGAACATCGAGACCGTTGGCGCGTCGAGGAGGCCGTCGTCCTTGAGGCGGCCGACGTGGACGGAGAGGAGCTGGGCGAGTGAGATCTCGTTGACCATATCAACAAGCTTCTGCTGCACGAGTTGGAACGCGGCTATGGGCTGCCCGAACTGCTCGCGCTCACCCGCGTACGCCAGCGCCGTCTCGTAGCAGTCGGCGGCCTGCCCGAGCCCGTCCCAGCCCACCCCGTAGCGCGAGTGCGTCAGCACCGCGAGCGTCGAACCGAGGCTCGTGGCCCCAGGCAGCCTGGCGTCCTCGGGGACGTGACAGCCTTCGAGTCTTATGTGGGTCTGCCAGACGGCCCGCTGGGAGGCCTTGCGGGGGAGGACGTCGGTGTGAAAGCCGGGGTTGTCTCCCTCCACCACAAAACCCGAGATCTTCCCGTCCTCTGTCCTGGCCCAGATGACGGCCACGTCGGCGAAGGAGGCGTTGCCGATCCACTTCTTCTCCCCGTCTAGCACGTAGCCGCCGTCCCTCTCGACGGCGGTCGTCGTGAGGGAGCCGGGGTCGCTCCCCGCCTCGGGCTCCGTCAGGCCGAAGCAGCCGATCTTCTCGCACCGCGCCATCCCGGGGAGCCACCTCTGCTTCTGCTCCTCGCTGCCGAGCTCGTGGATGGCCGTCATCGCGAGCCCGCTCTGCACGTGCAGGAAGGTCGCGAGGCTTCCAGACCCCCGCGCCAGCTCCGCGATGGCGAGCCCGTAGGCGACGTTGTTCCACCCCGCGCAGCCGTACTCCGGGGAGAAGACACCACCCATGATGCCGAGCCCCCCGAGGCCGGGAAGGAGATCGAACGGGAACTCCGCCCGGTCCCAGTGGTCCGCGGCGGAGGGGATCAACTCCCGGTCCACGAACTCGCGCACGGCGTCCCGGACCCCCATCTCCTCCTCCGAGAGAAGACGATCCGCGTTGATAAAGTCCGTCTGCCGGACCCCGCTCCGTACCCTGCCGGGCGTGATCTTCATCCTGCTCTCCCACGGTCTCTGGATGCGCCTTCCCTACGGCAAATATAGGTTCCGGCAGGGCTAGGGTCAATCCGCCCAGCCTTGATGTGTGCCGATGCCCGCCAGTGGGATGAAAGGGAAAGGAGGAAACGCGAACATCGGCTGGACCTACTAATACCCTACCCAACCCACCCTGCAATGCAATAAGCGTTCTTAAGTTACGAGAATGTGTCGAAGTGTGTAGCCTCCCGCACCTCCCGATACCCCGCGAACGCCCCTCGAACGCGCATACCTCGGCCCGCGAACCGCTGCCTGGCCCCGGGCCGGGAACGAACCCGGCGGCGCTTGTAACTAAGTGCGAATTGACAGTATATGCACAGTGAATACAATCGTTTGGAGGTCCGGTGCTCGGGCCGCAAGAGGTCGGCGGCGGGCAACCGCGGGTGACCGGTCTCTGAGTTTACAGGAGGTAAGAGATTATGAAGAAGGCGTTGTACGAGGTGGTTTTGGGGGACGTTGGAAGGTATGAGGATCTGGCCCGCAGGGCCGAGGGTTCTGGCGACGACGAGCTCGCGGGGTTCTTCCGCGAGTTGCGCGATGAGAACCGGGTCAGGGCCGAGAAGGCCCGGCGGTTGTTGGCGCAGCGGGTCGCCGAGTAGCGGCTTCCGAGAGGAGGAAGAGCATGAGGGTAGCTTTCATAGGTCTTGTGGGATCCGGTAAGAGTACCCAGGCGCAGAGGCTTTCCTGGTCGATGCCGTTCTACAACCGCGCGCCGAGGCTCTCCACGGGGGAGTTGGTGCGGGCCCAGATCGAGGCCCGCACGCCGCTCGGGGTGCAGATAGAGGCTTGCCATCACGCGGGAGCCCCCGTCCCCGACGAGGTCGTGCTGGGGCTGCTGCTGCCGCACGTGCGGACGGCGGGAGGGTTCGCGCTCGACGACTTCCCGGCCAACCTGGGGCAGGCGGAGGCCCTGGACGCGGAGCTGGCGGAGCGCAGCACGTCGGGGTTGCATCACGTGATCTCACTCGAAGGCCCAACCGACGACGAGCTCGTGGAGCGGGTCCTCGGCGGCCGGGTCCACAGCCGGGCCACCGACGTCCCATACCACATGAAGAACGACCCGCCCCCGGGGCCCAACGAGAGGCTCGACCCCGGTCCGTTCGTGCGGCGGGAGGACGACACGGAGCGGGCGCTCAGGCGGCGGCTCGGCGCGTACCGCCGGGAGCACGAGCTTCTCAAGAAGCGATACGAGGACCGGGGCGTGCTCAGGGTCGTCGACGCCCGGCAGCCGCTCGATGGTGTTGCCGAAGACGTGCTCGGCGTGCTCGGGCATCCGGAGAGGCCGGCATACTACGCGGTTTAGGCTGGGTTTTCCGAGACGGAGGAGGGCAATATGCCCGTAACGATCACCGAAAACACCAGCATAGACTACGACGTCCAGGGCGAGGGGCCGCCGCTGCTGCTCGTGAACGGGCTCGGTTTCGGGCGGTGGGGCTGGTTCAAGCAGGTCCCGGCCTTCACCCGGCACTTCCAGACCATCACCTTCGACGTGAGGGGGGAGAGGGACCTTGGCAACGGCGTCGCCGACCTCACTGCCGAGGCGGTGGCCCTCCTCGACCACCTCGGGGTTGGAAAGACGCACGTGCTCGGTACCTCTTTAGGCGGCTTCGTGGCGCAGGAGCTCGCGCTCGTGCGGCCAGACCTCGTGGACCGGCTCGTGCTCGTGTGCACGAGTTACGGGGGACGGGGACCCCAGGCGATGTCGCCCGGGGCTCTCGCGGACATGATGGGTCTCGGGACCTTCAGCGCCGAGGCCGCGGCCCGCAAGGCGCTCGTGGCGGCGACGGGAGATGCCTACCGGGAGGAGAAGCCAGAGGAGTTCGAGCAGATCGTTCACTGGCGGCTGGCCGACTCCTCGTCCGCCGCCTCTTACTACGAGCAGGCAAAGGCGGGGGCCCGGTTCGACCTCTCCGGGGACGTCGGGCACGTAACCTCGCCGACGCTCGTGATCCACGGCGCGGAGGACCGTTACGTGCCGCCCGCCAACGCCCGCGCCCTGGCCGACGCGATACCGGGCGCGAAGCTGCGGGTCCTCGAAGACGCCGGCCACCTCGTGTTCGTCGAGCGGTTCGCCGACGTGAACCGGGAAGTCGTGCGTTTCCTCAAGTCCGGCGTCGCCGGGCCGGCCCGCGAGACCGGCGGCCCGGGCCCGGAGGGGGAGCCGGGGGAGTCCGAAGCATGGTTCCGGGGTGTTAAAAGCGCTTTCCGCAGCTGGGTAGACAGGGCGAGAGCATGGATCGGGCTCTCCTGAAGATCCACGTCTTACGGCGGGACAAAACGGGTAGACTGTGTTCCGCAATACATGAAGAGCAGCCTGTCTGGAGGACGGCATGAGTGAGAAGCGAACGGGCGGAAGCGAAACCATGGGACCAGCGCTGGCGCCCTTTGACCTGTGGGAGCAGTGGATGCGGGCGAACATGGGCGCGATGAGCGCGGCGCCGGGTGCTAGCGTTCCCTGGCTCGCCTCGCCCGGCGTCTCGACCAAGGAGGACGGCGAGAACGTTCCAAGCGGCATGCTGCGCAACGACCCCCTGCTCTCCACGATGGAGAAGCTGTGGGACGCGAACCCCGTGCAGAACGTCCTGCCCATAAACTGGGTCGAGATAGGCAAGTCGCTGCAGACCCTCTGGCAGCGCGAGCTCTCCGACCCGGTAAGTGCCGTCCAGCGGGCCACGGACTTCAACGTGAAGGTGTGGGGCGCCGCTTTCGAGAGCTGGCAGGACGCCGCAAACCGCTTCTGGGGCATCGAGGGCAAGAAGGAGGAAGAAGAGGGCCGTCCCGACAAGCGCTTCTCCGCGCCGGAATGGGCCGAGAACCCCTTCTACGAGACCCTCAAGGAGTCGTACCTGCTCGCCGCCGAGTATCTCCTCAACGAGGCCGAGACGACCGACGGGCAGGACACCGACGAGCAGCGGCGCCTCAGGTTCCACCTGCAGCAGTTCGTTGACGCCATGGCCCCCGTCAACTACCTCCTGACCAACCCCGCGGCCCTCAAGCGGGCCTTCGAGACGGGTGGGGCGAGCCTCGCCGAGGGTGCCAGGAACCTGCTCGCGGACCTCGAAGAGGGCAGGATGAACATGACCGACGCCACGGCCTTCCAGCCGGGTGAGAACCTCGCGATCACGCCGGGCAAGGTCGTGTACAAAAACGATCTCATAGAGCTGATCCAGTACGAGCCGACGACGGAGAAGGTCCACGAGACCCC
>CADCUT010000130.1 GCA_902805975.1 uncultured Rubrobacteraceae bacterium
GCATCAAACAGCTCGAGTCGCCGGAGATCAGGGTGTCCGCCCCGCTCTCCTCCAGGGCCTTTATCTTCTCGTCGGCCATCGCGGTCGAGACGGCCGGCATCTTTACCGAGAAGGTCCCGCCGAACCCGCAGCAGAGCTCCTCCTTGGGCCAGTCTACAAGGTCAAGGCCCTCTACCCCCTCCAGTAGCTCGCGCGGCTCGCGCAACAGCCCGAGCTCCCGCCGCTGGTGGCAGCCCGTGTGGAAGACGGCCCTCCCCTCGCGGCGGACGCCGAGGCGAGTGCCGAGATCTGCTGCGCTCACGCCCATCACGTTCACGAGAAAGTCCGAGAACTCGCGGACGCGGCCACCTAAAGTCTCGGCGCGTGCGCGCTCGTCGGGCAGGTCCTCGAAGATAAAGGGGTAGTAGTGGGCGACCATGGTGGTGCAGGACCCGGACGGGCAGACGACGTAGTCGAAGCGCTCCCGCCCGAAGACGTCCATGAAGTGCCGGCCGACGGCGCGCGCCTCGTCGAAGAAGCCCGAGTTGAACGCGGGCTGCCCGCAGCAGGTCTGCCCCTCGGGGTAGACGACCTCGACGCCCAAGCGGCGCAGGATGCGCACCACGCTCACCCCTACCTCCGGGTTTATCTGGTCCACGTAGCACGGCACGAAGAGCGCTACCCTCAAAGCCCCTACCTTTCCACCGCAAAACTCTCCCACGCCAGTATAGCAACGCGGCCCGCAGGCGCGTCCGACCAGCACGTCCGACCGGCACGTCCGACCGGCACGTCCGACCGGTGCGGTCAGCCAACGAGCGCTGCTATCATGCTTGCGGGGAAGACATAACCTGGGGGTGAGGCATGCAGACAGAGAGGCCCGTCTACGAGGAGATAGAGGAGCTGCTCCGCGGGGTGGTGCTGCCGCGGTTCGCCCTCATCGAGCGCACCGTCGACTCGCCCGCCGCCCTCGCGGACGTCAGGGGGGCGGTCAGGGAGGCGCTAGAGGGCGTCGAGGTTCCTTCCGGTACGGTGGCCGTGGGGGTGGGGAGCCGGGGCGTCGGGGGCATAGCGGAGGTCGTCGCCGGGCTCGTGGAGGTCTTGAAAGAGGCCGGGGCGGAGCCGTTCGTGGTGCCGGCGATGGGGAGCCACGGCGCCTCGACCGCCGAGGGGCAGGCCGAGGTGTTACGCCACCTCGGGGTGGACGAGGAGTCCGTCGGGTGTCCCATCCGGGCGACGATGGAGTCCGTGAGGATCGGGGAGACGCCGGCCGGTGTCGAAGTATTCATGGACCGCAATGCTTACGAGGCCGACTCGGTCGTGGTGGTCAACAGGATCAAACCTCACACGGCGTTCCGCGGCACGGTGGAGAGCGGCCCGACGAAGATGCTCGCCATCGGGCTCGGCAAGCAGCGGGGGGCGTACTCGATCCACTCCGCCGGCTGGCACGCCATCCACGAGACCATTCCCCAGGCGGCCCGCGTCGCCACAAGCACCGGCAAGGTCGCCTTCGGCCTCGCCGTCCTGGAGAACGCCGACGAGGAGCCCTACAGGGTCACCGCCATCCCCGCCGAAAGCCTGGAGGAGGCCGAGGCGCCGCTGCTGGAGGAGGCAAAGGAGAAGCTCCTCCGGCTGCCGTTCGATGAGTTGGACGTGCTGGTGGTGGACGAGATCGGCAAGAACATCAGCGGCGACGGGGCCGACCCGAACGTGACCGGCCGCTACCCGACGACCGCGGCCTCCGGCGGGCCGAAGATAGAACGCGTCGTCTTTCTCGGCCTCACCGGGGAGACCGGCGGCAACGCCAACGGCCTGGGTGCTGCCGACGTGGTGACCGAACGCCTGGCGGGCGCCATGGATCGCCCGTCCACGTACATGAACGCCCTCACCTCTACGACCCCCGTCCCCGTAAAGATCCCGATGGTCATGCCGACCGACAGGATGGCGCTCGCCGCGGCCCTCACCATGTGCGCCGGCGTCGCCCCGGAGAAGGCCCGCATCGTACGCGTCCAGAACACGCTCAAGCTCCGCCGCATGTGGGTCTCAGAGGCCCTGCTCGAAGAAGTGGAGAGGGACGAGAGGCTAGAGGTGATCGAAGATCCGCAGCCCATGCGTTTCGACGAGCACGGCGCGTTGACTTGAGCTGATGGCCGGGCGGGACCACAGGTGTCCGGGGTTGGGCGTTGATCCAAAACCGACCCTGATCGGTACTTATGGTATCGAGAAGACGAACGTGGAAGGGCGGCCATGATCCAGGAACAACCCGTGCAACAAGAATCTGAATCGCGCAGCAGCCGGTCGCACTGGCTGCTGGAGCTTGCCGGCATCGGGGCCTTCGCCGTGCTGGCGGTCCTGATCGGGCAGCAGATCTACCAGGGAGCAGCGGCGTTCGGCTACGCGTGGCTCCTGCCGGCCGTCGCGGTCGCGGCCTACCTCGCGGCAGACCTCGCCTCGGGCCTCGTCCACTTTCTGGCGGATAACTTCGGCTCGGAAGAGACCCCGATCCTCGGCCCCAACTTTATCGGGCCTTTCCGGGACCACCACGTGGATCCTGCGGGCATCACGCGCAACGACTTCGTGGACAACAACGGGAACAACTGCCTGGCGAGCATCCCGTTCATGCTGCTGGTCTGGCTCTTCGTCCCCGTCGCCGCGACGGCCTGGGGCTACCTCTTCGGCGCGTTCTTCCTGATGGTCTGCCTCGCCGTGTTCCTGACCAACCAGTTCCACAAGTGGGCGCACATGGAAGCGCCCCCGGGGTGGGTCAGGCGGCTGCAGTCGTGGGGTCTGGTCCTCTCCAGGGAGCACCACGACGTCCACCACGAGAGCCCCTACGACACCTACTACTGCATCACCGTCGGCTTCTGGAACCCCCTGCTCGACAGGACCCGGTTCTTCGAGCGGGCCGAGCGCCTGATCCGTCGCACAATCCCCGGCACCGACCCCCTCCTGCGCTCCGAGCGAGACGGGAGCCTGAACGGGTAGCGGCTTCAGGCCTCGTGGCTCTTGCGGGAGGTCCATCCTCCGTCTTTCCGAGATAGGACCGCATGGATAGCCCAGTTCTCATGCATGCGGTCGAACTCCTCCAGCGAGGAGTTCGGCCGGACTCTGCGGGCCCTCACGCAGGGTAACCGGCCGGTAGCCACCGAACTAGGTTAGGCTATCGAAGTCCCAGTCGGGCGGCAGGCCTGGGTTGAGGCCGGCATCTGTTCTTCGAAGGGGGTGACCCCAATAATGCCCGCCCACTACGAGGCGTGGCGGGGACATGGCGCTCCTACCCCTCTCCGGGTGGTTCGAGGCGTATCATACGCCGCTCACTCTACCGGGGGACCGCTTCCGCGGCCCCCCGCCTACCACGTTCCTACTGCCCGGAGACCTCCGGCTTGTTGGAGCAACTCGGTTCGAGGACGGCCTTGACATCCGGGTCGTCGAGGTTCTGCTGGGTGACGAGGGTCGAGCCGGTGTCTATGTCCTCCAGTTGGGCATCGCTTCGGATGGCGTCTATGGCGGCGTTGGTGCCATCGTATCCCATGCGGAAAGGATTCTGGGCGACCAGGGCGCTCACGACGCCCTCCTCGACGGCCTTGACCTCGTCGGGGGCGGTGTCCCAGCCGACGATCGTTATCTCGCCCTCCTTGCCGGCCCGGCGGACCGCTTCGGCGGCGCCAAGCACGCCAGGCTCGTTGGCGGCGTAGATGGCGTCAAGGTTCGGGTTGGCCGTGAGGATGTTCTCCGTCACCTCGAGGGCGACGTTCTGGTCGCTCTCGCTTGACTGCTCGGCGACGAGCTCTACATCCGGGTTCTCATCCAGGACGTTCTTGAAGCCCTCGGTGCGCGTGTCGTTCGTCGCGGTACCAGGCTGGAACGGGATGAACGCGACCTCGCCCTTGCCGCCGAGCTCCTCGACCAGGTACTCCGTCGCCTCTTCGGCGGCGGCGACGTTGTCGGTGGCGACGACCGGGACCTGCTGAGGCTGCGGATCGGTGCCGGAGTCTATGTTGACTACGGTGACGCCCTGGTCCAGAGCATTCTGGGAGACATCGGCCAAAACCTTGGCGTCCGTGGCGGCATAGACCATGCCCTCGACGCCCTGGGTCGCGAAGTTCGTCAGGAGGTCTACCTGTCCGCTGACGTTCGTCTCGGCGGTAACGCCGTCCCACTGGATGGTAACCTCCGATCCGTCGGCCTCATTCGCGGCGCACTGGGCGCCGATGCGGACCTGCTCCCAGAAGTCGAAGCCGACCGCCTTGGGAACGACCGCGATCCGCAACGGCCCCTCCTCGGTGCCACCGCCGTCTCCGCCGCCGGCCTCCCGGACCTGGGCGCCACATGCCGCCAGGGTCACGGCCAGGATACCGGCCAAAAGCACCAAAGATGTCCGTCTACCCATCTCTCCTCCTCGTTCTCTCTAGCTCGTTACTCCGAAGCCGACGCCAGCTTGCGGCGTCGGTACTGGTCCCAGAAGACCGCGATCCAGATAATGACGCCGATGATCACCTGCTGGTAAAAGGTGTTCACGTTCAGGAGGACCGCGCCGTTGCGGATCAGGGCTATAAGAAACGCCCCGATGAGCGTCCCGACGACCGTTCCCTGCCCCCCGAATAGGCTCGCCCCGCCGATAACCGCGGCCGCGATCACGTCGAGCTCAAGCCCGATCCCGTAGTTCGGCTGTCCCGAGGCGACCCTGGAGGCCGCGATCATGCCCCCGAAACCCGCCAGCGCCCCTGAGATCACGTACACCGAGGTGAGATACCTCCGGATCGGGATGCCCGAGAGCCTCGCCGCCTCCAGGTTGGACCCCATAGCGTACGCGTAGCGCCCGAGTTTGGTACGCGAGAGCACCACGTACCCGGCGATCGCCACGACGAGGATGATGACCACGGGTATGGGGATGCCGCCGGCGACGACCCCCTGTCCCAACAGACGGAAAGAGTCCGGCAGCCCGAAGACGGACTGCGCGTCGGTGGCAATGTACACGATGCCCCGGGCCACGGAGAGCATACCGAGCGTCGCTATAAACGGGTTGAGGCCCGCGACCGAGACCAGCAAGCCGTTCGTAAGGCCACAGGCGGCCCCGACCAGAGTACCGCCAAGCGCGGCCAGCGGCATCGGCAGGCCGTAGGAGGACATAAGTAGGGCGCCCATCACCCCCGCAAGGGCCGCCACAGAGCCGACCGAGAGGTCAATACCTGCCGTGATGATGACGAGGGTCATTCCCACGGCGATCACAGCGACGACCGCGGTCTGGGAGCCGATGTTGAAGAGGTTGTCGGCGGTCAGGAAGTCCGGCGAAGCGAAGGAGAGAAAGGCGAAAACTACTATGAGGGCGCCCGCGGCGGCGAGTTGAGAGACGAAGTCCGAGAGCCTCTCGCGCAGGGCGTTCCCGCGGGCGGTTCCATTTGCCGTTCCCTCCGTCATGCGGCCTCCTCCGTGCCAGTGGCGAGCGCGATGACACGCTCCTCCGAGAACTCCTCGCGTCCGATCACGCCGGCCACCTCTCCCTCCCGCATCACCAGGATGCGGTCGCACATGTTCAACAACTCCGGCAGGTAGGAGGAGATCACGACCACCCCGCGCCCCTCTTTGGCCAGGTCCCCGATGAGGCCGAACATCTCGGCTTTCGCCCCCACGTCGATCCCCCGCGCCGGCTCGTCAAAGAAGAGGACCCTCGCCTCCGTCTCAAGCCACCGCGCCACCACCACCTTCTGTTGGTTTCCTCCGGAGAGTACCTGCACCCTGCGCCTGATAGAGGGCGTCCGAATGTTCAGCTGGTCCCTCCTCCTGCGCGCTATCTCCCCCTCCTCCTTGAGGCTGATGAGGCCCCTGGTCATGGGCAGGTTGGCGAGCGTGATATTCTGGTCCACCCCGAGCTGGAGCGCCAGACCCTCACCCTTGCGGTCTTCGGTCAGGTAACCGATGCCGGCCTCGATGGCGTCCTGGGGCTTCTTTATCTTCAGCGTACGCCCCTCCAACTCCACGCTCCCACCGTCTACCCTGTCGGCGCCGAAGACGGCGCGGGCGAGCTCGGTGCGACCAGCCCCCACGAGGCCGGCGAAGCCCAGGACCTCCCCCGTCCTGACCTCGAAGGTGCAATCCCTTAGCTTCTCACCCCGGCTTACTCCCTTCACACGCAGCAGCACGTCGCCGATCTCCACCTCCGGCTTCGGGTAGAGGTTGGAGATCTCGCGTCCGACCATCAGGCGCACGAGCTTGTCCTCGTCGAGCTCCGAGACGGGTAGCGTGTCCACTATCTTGCCGTCGCGCATGACGGTTACGCGGTCCGCGATGCGGAAGATCTCATCAAGCCGGTGGGAGATGTAGAGGATGGCGATGCCGTCGTCGGTGAGGGCGTTTATGACCCCGAAGAGGTCCTCTATCTCCTTCTCGGCCAGGGTCGCGGTCGGCTCGTCCATTATGACGACCTTCGCGTCGATGGCGAGGGCTTTAGCGATCTCGACCCGCTGCATCTCCGCCACGGTGAGCCCGGCGACGAGGCTGCCGGGTCTGACGTTCAACCCCACCCGCCGCAGCAGACTTCCGGCCTCCTCCATCTCCTTGCCCCGGTTGACGAACCCGAACCGCCCCGGCTCGCGCCCGAGGTAGAGGTTCTCCGCCACCGATAGGTCTGGCGCCAGCGCGAACTCCTGGTAGACCATCGCGACGCCGAGGTGCTGGGCGTGGCCCGGCCCATGGTACTCGACCGGGTCCCCGGAGATCTCAACCGTTCCCCTGCTGGGCCTCTCCACCTGCGAGAGCAACTTCATCAGGGTAGATTTGCCGGCCCCGTTCTCCCCAGCGACGACGTGCACCTCGCCCGGCAGGATGTCCAGATCCACCCCGTCCACCGCCAACACGCCCGGGAACTCCTTGGAGACGTCCTTCAGCCGGACGACGGGCTCTTGCGTTCCCACTTCTGTCTTGGACGGCATCGCTAACCTCTCAAATCCACATTATGCTCCCTGGGTCGCACTTCTTGGGTCTTTCGCGGCCACGGCTCCGGTAGCCCACCGCGCACTCCCCACAGCCGAACAGGCATTCGGGACGGCCGGGGGCCCTGATTCTGATGCCCTCGGACCTCTCCTACCCGGCATCTTCGAAACGCACGTCTTCGATCCGGATTCCTTGTCGGGGTTAAAGACATGTCGTCGTCGGCCCCCTCCAGAAGCTCCCGGCAGATAGAGACAAAGTCGCTCCACCAGATCTTCTCAGCGGCGTGCTCGGCCCAGCCGGGACGAGGGAGGGAGAGATCGTGCGGCCTCTCTGCGGTCGCGACGACCTCGCCGTCGGGCCTGACCAGGACGCCCTTGGTGCTCGACGTTCCCACGTCGACGCCGAGCAGCAACCCGCTCAACCTATCCCCCCGTTGCCGGCGGGGCCGAAACCGTCGTAGTCCACATCGAGGAGCTTGCAGGCGATCTTCAACTCCTCGACGCGGTCGCCGGGGACCGCGTGTATGTGGTTGGAGCCGTAGCGGGAGAGTATCTCCTCGGCGGAGGCGTCCATGCGGGCAAAAGCGTGGGGCCACTCGTAGGTGGACTGGCGCATGAGGTCTTCGTTGGTCTCGTCGTCGTAGCGCTCGAAGGCCCCGCGCATGACGTGCATCCGGTAGCGGCCGTCCAGGCGGGTGAGGCGGGCGAAGGTGAAGTCGCCGGGCGCGGCCAGATGGTGCACGGAGGCCCCACCGGCCGGAAAGAAGAAAACCTCCGGGTAGAGGTGGACGTGGGACATGTTTTCGGCCGGGTCGTCGCTGCGGGCGGCGAACCAGGTCGCGTGCTGGCCCGAGTTGCAGAGGTCCCAGATCCCGCGGTCCGCGTGGTAGTGACGCACGTCGGCGAAGAGCACGGGTGTGCCGCTTATCCCCTTGAGTATCTGCATCGTGAGGGCCGCATCCATGTCCGCCTCCGTGGAGCAGACATGCGGTTCTTTCGGGCCCTCCCAGTCGTAGGGGTCGTTCAGGAAGGCCTCGGTGACGTCCATCGTGGCGAAGTGGTTGGTGAGCTCCGGCTGTGCCTTTATGCCGGAGAAGTCGAGTTTCCACTCGTCTATGAGCTCGCGCATCGCGTAGTAAGAGCGGACCTGGCGCTCGAGCTTCTCGGGGGTCAGCCGATCCCCGTCGTAGTGGACGCCGGCGGCCTGGCCCTCGAGCCACTCCCGCGCGGCGCGGACCTTGCCGGCCTCCACCCCCTCCGAACGCCGGACGAGCTCCCACTGGTCGATCTCCTCGACGTCCACCCCGAACTTCTCCATCCACTGGTCGGGGTTGGAGACGGCGGTGTACATGCCCATCGGACGGCCCCCGATCCTGCCGAAGGTACTGCCCCGCAAGGACCGGACCGCCCCCGCCGCCCTCGCGTGGGCCTCGACCCTCGCGAGCACGGCGGGGTCCGAGATGTCCCCGAAGGCACGCCCGTAGGCGCGCCCGATCTGGTCCAGTCCACCGGCCGCCGCGAGCATCCCGACCATCCCGGGCTGCTCGGGGTTTATGTTGGAGAACAGCAGAAGCGGCCCCGGCGTCTCGTTCGCGGCGAGCATCGAGAAGTGCGGGAAGGCCCACACCGGGATGTTGAACACCGTAAGGTCCGGCCTGGCGTCGGCCACCCGTCGGGCCTCGCCCACCGCCAGCCGGTTCGTCCACACGACCTCCCTGGCCTGCACGACCTCGTGGCCAGCGGCCTCGAGTGCTGCGGCCAGTTCCCCCTCGACGCCGCGGGCGAACTTCTCGATGTCGCGGTGGACGGACTCCCGGCCGTCGGACATCGTTAAGATTCCAATTTTTGCCATTGTTCTCCCCTCACCCTGGATCACCAATTATGGGGCCCGGCGCAACCTCGTGCACGGGGGCGTTCCTCGTGACGGTGTTGGCCTTCTCAGCGCTCCCATCCACGTCGACGACTTCGACCTTCCAGCCTTTGCCCTTCGCCACCCCCTTGGCGCCGCTTGGGGAGAGGACATCGCCTGATTCGTCTGACGAAATCGACGCTATCCCAAGTAAGAACTCTTTCTGGGAACCTGACGACTGGCGCGATTGCGTGCCGCGAGCCGTCGCGACCATCACGCTGAACGCCAACACGATCAAAGCCAGAGGTCGAAACCTCCACCCCGCGGCGTTCCCCGCGTCCGCTTTCTGGATGCCCTTTATCTCTCTGCCCTTTCCTTTGGTGTCCAACCCCAAGGATTGCGGTTCTCGCCGGCGCCGTCTTTCTCGCGTTTGCCCCTACGTACTTGGTCTTTTCGCGGGGGCGGTGGATTCCCTGACCACCAGCCACGGCTCTAGCAGGAGCTTTCTGCTCTCTGCGCCAAGCTCGGTCTCTATCCTGTCAAGCAACATCCTGGCCGCCTTCACCCCCATCTCGTAGGTGGGTTGTGCCACGGTAGTTAGCGGCGGCCCCGTCAGCGGCGCCCATTCGGGATCGTCGAAGCCGACCACGGAGACGTCGCCTGGGACGTCAAGTCCCATCTCGCTGATGGTGAGCAGGGCCCCCAGCGTCATCTGGTTATTGGCGGTGATCAGCGCCGTCGGAGGCGAGGAGAGACTCAAGAGTTCTCTGGCCCCCTCCCTTCCGCTGGACGTTCGGAAGTCGCCAAAGCGAACCAGAGAATCGTCCAGTTCCACCCCGAGGTCGGAGAGGGCGTCGCGCAGACCCAGGTGCCGCTCGTAGCCGGAGGCCTTGTCCAGGGGACCAGAGATCATGGCCATCCTCTGGTGCCCGAGCCCGACGAGGTGCTCCGCTATGAGGCGCATCCCCGCGCGGTTGTCCACGCCGACGACGTCGGCGTCCACACCCTCGACGTCCCGGTCCACGAGGACAAAGGGCACGCCCTCCCCCCTAAGGCGCCGGATGTCGGCCTCGCGGCGCGCCGAGGGCGCCACCATCAGGCCGTCCACCCGCTTCCTGGCGAGCTCCCTGACGTACTCGTCCTCCCGCTCCGGGTCCTCGTCGGTATTGCAGAGAAAGAGGTGGTAGCCGCGGCTCAACGCCACGTCTTCCACACCCCGCACGACGGAGGTGAAAAAGGAGTTCCGGATGTCCGGGATCAGCAACCCTATCGTGTAGGTCCGCCGCGTCTTTAAGCCCTTCGCCAACAGGTTCGGCCTGTAGGAGAGCTCCTCGACAGCCGCCAGCACCTCCCCCCTCGTCTTCTCCGAGACCTTCCGCGTCCCGTTCAAGACGTGCGAGACCGTGCTCACAGAGACCCGCGCCCGCTCGGCCACGTCTTTCATGGTCTTCACCCTCACCCCGATTCGCAAACGTTTGCGCAATCGTTTGCAAGGTAAAGGATGAGCAGTTTTGTGTCAAGCGTAACTTTCGAAGGACGGTTTGACTGTGCGGGGCGGGGCGCTCAGTATGGGGCCCTACCACGGGAGAAGGGAGGGTGGGATGCGGGTGGTTTTGTGTTACGGGGACTCGAACACGTGGGGCTTCGACCCGGAGACGGGCGAGAGGTTCGCGCCCGACGTGCGCTGGCCCGGGGTGCTGACCCGGGGGCTGGGTGAGGGCTTCCGCGTGGTCGAAGAGGGGCTGTCCGGCCGGACGACGGTCAGGGACGACCCCATCGAGGGGGCCCACAAGAACGGCCGGACGTACCTGCGGGCGTGCATGGAGTCGCACAAGCCCGTCGATCTCGTCGCGCTCATGCTCGGGACCAACGACCTCAAGCAGCGCTTCGCCGCCTCCGCCTCGGATATAGCGCAGGGGGCGGCGGCGCTTGCGGAGGAGATCCTGCGCAGCGGCTGCGGACCCGGGGGCGGGGCGCCGCTGGTCATCCTGATGGCGCCCCCTCCGGTCGGCAGGTTGACGGAGTTGGCGGAGATGTTCGAGGGCTCGGCCGAGAAGTCCGTACGTTTCGCCGGGCACTACCGGCACTTCGCCGGGCAGTACGGGTGCGGGTTTCTGGACGTGGGGGCCGTGGCGGCCTCCAGCGACCTTGACGGCATACACCTTGAGGCCGAAGAACACCGCAAGCTGGGGGAGGCCGTCGCCGCCAGCGTCGCGGAGACCCTGCGATGAGCGTCGGCCTCAAGGTTCTGCTCGTCGGTGGCCCTATGTACGACCCGCTCTACGAGCGTCTCCCGGAGTTCGAGAAGGAGCACGGGGTGAAGGTCGAGGCCGTCGTGGCCCCCACCCATCCCGACCTCAACCAGAGGATAGAAGAAGAGTTCGGGTCAGGCGGGGCCGGATACGATCTGATCTCCACGCACACGAAGTACGCCCCGAGCCAGAAGCGATGGCTCACCCCCCTCGACGACGACCTGTCCTCCCCGGAGCTGGAGCCCTTTAGCGGACGTCCCCTGGAGCTGGCGCGCATCGACGGCGCGCTCTACAGCGTCCCGCGCAACCTCGATGTCAAGCTGCTCCTCTACCGCACCGACCTTATGGACGACCAGCCCTCCTCCTGGGAAGACCTGCGCGAGACGGCTGCGCGCCTCCGGTCCACGAGTCCGTCAGAGGACCTCTACGGCTTCGTCTTTCCCGGCAAGGAGTCCGGCCTCTTCGGCCACTTCTTCGAGCTACACGCGATGGCAGGCGGGGAGATGTTCGGGGACGGGGGGCCACCCGCGCCGCGCATGGACGACGAGGCGGGGCGGTGGGCGCTCGGCCTTCTCCTGGACCTTTACCAAAACGCCGCCCCGAAGGAGACGCCGGGCTGGCACTACGACGAGGTCGCCGCCTGCTTCAGGGAGGGCCGGGCCGCGATGTCCACTGACTGGCCCGGCGGCTTCTACACCTACGTCGACCCCGAGGGCAGCGAGGTAGCGGGCCGCTTCGACGTGGCGCTCTACCCCGAAGGAAGCGCCGGGCGACGCGTCTACTCCAGCTCCCATTCCTTCGCCATCCCGACGAGCGTCCGCGACCGTCCGGCGGCCATCGAGCTGCTGCGCTTTCTGAGCTCGCGGGAGTCGCAGGCCCACGAAGCCAGACTCGGCACCCTGCCGGCGCGCGGCGACGCTTTGGGGGATGTCCGTTCAGAGGCAGAGCCGGGGTCGCTGGCCGAGAGGCGGTGGGGACTGTTACAGCGAGCGCAGGAGGCCGCCCTCGTGCCGCCCAAGCACCCGAACTACCCGGCGGTCGAGGACGCCATCTGGGAGGGGATACGGAAGGTGTTCCTGGGCAGCAGAGGCGTGGAGGAAGCCCTCCGAGAGACGGAGGCCAGGGCGGGACGCGCAGCGCGGGGGGAACTATAACGGACCCAAGGCCGGAGAAGGAGAAGAGAGACGATGAGCCCGATCACCATAACAGAGGTCGTAGCCCGCGACGTCCGGTTCCCCACCTCGGAGAACCTCGACGGCTCGGACGCCATGAACCCCGCCCCCGACTACTCGGCCGCCTACGCCGTCCTCAAAACGGACTCCCCGGATGGCCTCGAAGGCCACGGCCTCACCTTCACCATCGGGCGCGGCAACGAGTTGTGCGTCGCCGCCATAGACGCCCTCGCCCCCCTCATCGTCGGCAAGACGCTCGAGTCGTTCGCCGAGGACATGGGCACCTTCTGGCACAACGTTGCCGGCGACAGCCAACTCCGCTGGGTCGGCCCCGAGAAGGGCGTCATCCACCTGGCGACCGCGGCGGTCGTGAACGCCGTTTGGGACCTCTACGCCAAGAGCGAGGGGAAGCCACTCTGGAAGCTCCTCTCGGACATGAGCCCCGAGGAGCTGGTCCGCTGCGTCCCGTTCCGCTACATAACCGACGCCATCACCCCCGAAGAGGCGCTGAGGATGCTGCGCGAAAACGAGGGGACGAAAGCCGAGCGCGAGGCGGAGATGCTGGAGGAGGGCTTCCCGGCCTACACGACGAGCGCGGGCTGGCTCGGCTACCCGGACGAGAAGATCCGGCGTCTCTGCCGCGAAGCGGTAGAGGCCGGATGGGCGCACGTCAAGATCAAGGTCGGAGCCGACCCCGAGGACGACGCGCGCCGCGCCCGGATCGTACGCGAGGAGATCGGCCCGAACCGCAAGCTCATGCTGGACGCGAACCAGGTCTGGGACGTGGGCGAGGCCATCGCCAATATGGAGCGCCTCGTCGAGTTCGACCCGTGGTGGATCGAGGAGCCAACGAGCCCCGACGACGTGCTCGGCCACGCAGCCGTGGCCCGCGCCGTCTCCCCCGTCGGCGTGGCGACCGGCGAGCACGGCCAGAACCGCGTCCTCTTCAAGCAACTCTTCCAGGCCGGCGCCATAAGCTTCTGCCAGGTAGACGCCTGCCGCCTCGGCGGCGTCAACGAGGTCCTCGCCGTGCTCCTGATGGCGAAGAAATTCGGGGTGCCGGTCTGCCCGCACGCGGGTGGCGTCGGCCTGTGCGAGTACGTGCAGCACCTCTCGATCTTCGACTACATCTGCGTCAGCGCCTCCCTGGAAGACCGCGTCCTGGAGTACGTGGACCACCTGCACGAGCATTTCTTGGACCCGGTAAGGATAGAGAACGGGCGCTACGTGCCACCCGAGAGGCCGGGCTACAGCATCGAGATGCACGCGGGATCACT
Source organism: uncultured Rubrobacteraceae bacterium (assembly GCA_902805975.1). Taxonomy (GTDB): domain Bacteria; phylum Actinomycetota; class Rubrobacteria; order Rubrobacterales; family Rubrobacteraceae; genus Rubrobacter_D. The sequence continues at coordinate 13,456 of CADCUT010000130.1, forward strand.
GGAGACCTTCGGGTTCCCAGCGGGCAGCGGTTGGGCCGGGAGGTCGGGGGTCGTCACACCCCGGCACCGCGCCGACCTGCCGGAGAACGCGTAGACTATCGGGGAAGAGGAGAAGGACCCTGTGAGAGACAAAGTGGCGACGGATGCGGCGTCGAGGAGGCCTTTGGGAAGCACGGGCCTCTCCGTCTCGCCGCTGTGCGTCGGGTGCGCCCCTTTGGGGGACATGCCCGAGACGTTCGAGTACGGGGTCGACGAGGACAGGGCCTTTCAGACCCTCGAGGTGGCCTTCGAGAGCCCCATAAACTTTCTCGACACCGCCGCCTCCTACGGCGACGGAGAGAGCGAGCGCCGCATCGGCGAGGTGCTAAATCGGAGGGACGGCCTGCCGGAGGGCGTCGTGCTCGCCACCAAGGCCGACCGCGACCTCCAGACCGGCGACTTCTCCGGGGAGCAGATGCGCCGCTCCGTCGAGCGCAGCCTGAAGCTGCTGGGCCTCGACCGCCTCCAACTCTGCTACCTGCACGACCCTGAGCACGAGAGCTTCGAGCACCTGATGGCACCGGGAGGGGCGGTCGAAGCCCTGCGGGACCTCAAAGACGAGGGCGTCATCGAGCACCTCGGCGTGGCCGGTGGTCCGATAGACATGGAGATCCGGTACGTCCAAACCGGCCTCTTCGAGGCGGTGATCACCCACAACCGCTACACCCTCCTGGACCGGAGCGCCGAGCCGCTGCTCGACGTCGCCGCCGAGATGGGAGTAGGACTCCTCAACGCGGCCCCCTACGGCAGCGGCATCCTCGCCAAGGGCCCCGACTCCTACGCCCGCTACGCCTACCAAGAGGCCCCGCCCGAGATGGTCGAGAAGGCTAGGGCTATGCAGGAGGTCTGCCGGCAGTTCGGCGTTCCGCTCGCGGCGGCCGCACTGCAGTTCTCGCTGAAGGACCCCCGGATCGCCTCCACCATCGTCGGCATAAGCCGTCCGGAGCGGGTCGAACAGACGATCGAGCTGGCCGCCCGGTCCATCCCGGACGAGTTGTGGGAGAGGCTCGACCGGCTGGGCTAGCGCCCCCGTCCGATAATGGCCCGACCCGCGACGAACGCTCCCGCCGCCAGCAAGACGAGGGCCGCCATCACGGCGATGCGCGTCTGTCTGGCCCCATCTTCGGCGCCTTCGGATGGGACGCCTCCGGTCTTTGGCAGAGAATCCACCGGCGGGCCGAACATGTTGCGCGCGGTCTCTTCACTGGCCAGCATCGTCGCGCTGCAGAGGCCCGTCTGGAGCTTGCCGCCTCCACCCTCCGAGCCCCCCGCGAAGACCAGATACGTCTCGCCGCGCTCGAAATTCAGGCCGCAGCTCGCCCCGGGGCCCTGCCCGTGAACGACCACGGAGTTCCCCTCCATCCCTTTCCACGCCGCATTTACGTCGAAGGTGACGGGGGCAAGGTATGGCATCCCCGGGTCCATCGGCCCCGACTGCTCCATCGGAGACTCACCAACCTTCACCACCTCGCCCGAGAACACCGCGGTGGACCTCCGGAACTCTTCCTCCGTACTCCCTCCCCCCGCGCAGGAGCAGGCATGCGCCCCGCCAGCGTACGGCCCCGCCGCCAGTACGAGGCTGCTGAAGAGCGCGAGAATCAAGAGATACGGTCGGCTCTTCGGTAACGTCATGTTCCTCCTCCGTATCTCAGGGACGTACCCACCGGTAGAGCACCGCGCAGGAGATCCAGAACACCGCGACCGCTGCCAGGACGTCGGCGAACGGGAGCGGAGGGCCCCCGGTCTCTGGCAAAACACTCGCCGGCGGACCGAGAGCCTCGAGGTCCCCTCCGGCATCGTCCAGACTCTTCGTACCATCACAAATAAAGGTCTGGAAGCCGTCTTTGTAGCGGTCTGCGAAGACGAGATACCCCTCGCCCTTCTGGAAGCTATATGCGCAGCTATTGCTCGTTACCATCTCGCCCGCTTCGATCTCACCGTAATAGACCATCCCCTGACCGTAGAGCACTGCGGAGTCCCCGGAGACGCCCTTCCAGGTATCGATCACGCGGAACTCCACGCCGCCCACCATCATTCCGTCCGCGAGGTCCGGATCTTCTAGCCCGCCCCGCACCATCTCGCCCGCGAAGACCGCGTCCGCACCGTCGTAAGCCGCCGAGGCGTCCGAACTGCCGTCGCACGTGCAGGCGTGCGCCGTCCCGGCGTACGGGCCGCCCGCCAGCGAGAGGGTGATGGCAAGCGCGACAATGAAGAACCTCGCCCGCTTCCGCGATAAAGCCACGCTCCTCCTCACCAACCTAGAGACGCGTCCGCTTGTTCAGTACCCCGACCGCGCGGACGGCACAGGCCGAGAGCCCGATCATCGCCAGCAGGGCACTGCCGACGGCTAGGGGCGCCGGGCCGCCCGTCTCCGGTAGCTCGCCGGCAGGGGCGCCGAGCAGCCGCAGGTCCGGTTCGGCGCCCGCCAGCGGTTTGGTCTCCCCGCAGGCGACGTTCTTCAACGGCGCGTCGGCCTCCTTCGCGCGCGAGGCGTAGACGAGGTAGGCCTCACCCTCCTCGAACGTGTTAAAGCAGTTGACGCCGTCCCCCTGCCCGTAGACGTCCACCGTCTCCGCGGTTACGCCCTTCCAGGAGTCCTCCACCGCGAAGGTGATCCGGCCGGTGGCCGCCATAATGCCGCTCCCCACACTCGCGTCCTCGTCGATGCTCTGTACCTCGCCCGAGAACACGGCGTCGGCGTCCTTTATGTCGTTCTCGAGGGGCACGTCCCCGCAGGAGCAGGCGAGAGCCGGTCGCGCACCGACCGCGAGCAGGGAGAGGCCCATCAGCAGGGCCAGCGAGACCGAGCCCGCCCGCATCCGCCTCGACATCTGGTTCATCCTCTCCCTCCTCTTGGGCCCTTCTATCTCTTCTACAAACGAGCCAGGGGATCGGTTCCCTCCTCCTCAGTCCATCAGCTGCCCGCCGTTGACCTCGATGATCTCCCCGACAAGGTAGTTGGCGGCAGGTGAGGCGAGGAACGCCACGACGGAGGCTGTCTCCCCGGGCGTCCCCTCGCGGCCCAGCGGGATCGCGTTCTTGAAGTTCTCTCGTACCTCCGGGGGCGTGAAGCGGTCGTGGAAGGGCGTGGTTATGATGCCGGGGGCGACGCCGTTTACGAGGATGTTCTCCGAGACGAGTTCCTTGGCCATCGCGCGGGTGAGGGTGCTGACGCCGCCCTTGGCGGTGGCGTAGGCGACGGAGCCGGGCCCTCCCCCGTTGCGGGCGGCGACGGAGGTCATGTTGACGATGCGCCCGGCGCCCTGGCGCTTCATCATCGGGAGGACGGCTTGGGAGCAGAGAAAGACGCTCCTGAGGTTGACGCCCATGACGCGTTCCCAGAGGTCCTCGGTCATCTCGGCAAGGGTGCGGCGTTCGACGAGGGAGCCCGCGTTGTTGACGAGGACGTCGAGCCTGCCGTAGCGGTCCTCTATCTCACCGACCATCCGGTCTACCTCGCCGGAATCCGACACGTCTCCCCCCACGAGCATCGCCTCGCCGCCGGAGGATGAGATCCCTTCGGCCACCTCCCTAGCCTCGTCCTCGCTCGCGTTGTAGTGGACGACCACCCGGCGTCCCTGCTCGGCGAGAGCCTCCGCGACGGCGCGGCCGATGCCGGTGCTGCTGCCCGTCACCCAGGCGACCTCTTCAGAAAACTTCACAATCTGTTACCTCCCTGTGATCTCTCCCCTGTAGTATGGACGATCCGGCAACATGGGGCATGCAAGCCGGAAGGGCGACAGAGGAGGAAGCGTAGTGGACCTCGTGGATCTCCAACGGCGGCGGGAAGAGAGAATACAGGCCAGCCGAGAGCCCGAAGGTACCCGACGGAGTATCGTACGTGACCCCCTACTTCTCCTTGGTACGGGATTCGTTCTGGGTGCGCTCTCTCCGAGTATCCTCCACTATTTTTTCTATCCGGAGGATCCTGGCTTTCTGTCAACGATGATGGCGACCGTGACGATTGCCCTGGCGTGCTACGCTGGTTGGCTGCTGCTACGGAGCAATCCGGTAAAGACCGGGCCAAAGCTCGGAAGCGAGAAGCAGCTCCTCATGGCGATCCAGGACGCCGGCGGCACCATCACGCCCGTCGAGGCGGCGCTCGAAACCTCGCTCACGGTGGACGAGGCGGAGGAGATCCTGACCCGCTTCGCCGACCGCGGCCACCTCATCGTCCAGAGCCAGGACGGCACCCTCTTCTACACGCTGCCCGGCAGACGTTCCACCCCCGAGCCGCGAACGGTCTAGGGCGTCCCAACAAGAAGCCTGATGCTTGTAGCCTGGAGCGGTATGGGAGAAGGGTGCGCCTTTGGTGAGGCTTCAGGTTCGAGGTACGAGGCTCTAGGGGTGGTCGGGAGCCTGCCCCGCCTACCACCCCTAGAGCCTCGAACCTAGAGCCCACAATTCAGGAGAACTGCTCTAGAACCTGACACCTACGTCTCCTGAGACGGTCCCATGCCCTCTTCGAAGACGCGCAGGATGCCGGAGTCGTCCTCCCTGCCGAAGCCCATGGAGGAGCCGGCCTCGTAGAGCCTGTGCGCCGCATCCGAGAGCGGAGTCTCGAAGCCGCGTTCGGCGGCGGCCTCGCGGACGAGGTTCATGTCCTTGACAAAGATGTCCAGCGCGCTCTTCGGCGGCAGAAACGCGCGGTCGAGCATCCGGCGACCCCTGTCTTCGAGCATGAACGATCCGGCCGCGCCGTGCCGGATCGTCTCGTGCACGGACTCCGGGTTGAGACCGAGCGCCTCCGCGTAGGCGAGCGCCTCCCCCGCTGCGGCGATGTGGACGCCGCACAGGAGCTGGTTGACGAGCTTTACGGACTGCCCATCCCCCGCCGAAGGCCCGCAATGAACCACCGTGGAGCCCATGGCGTCTAGGGCGGGACGGAGCCTCGCGAAGAGGTCTTCCGGTCCCCCGGCCATGATGAGCAGGTCGCCCCGCTCCGCCCGCGCCACGCCCCCGCTCACCGGCGCGTCGAGGAGCCGTAGTCGTTCCTCGGAGAGCCGCCCATCCAGGGCCCGTATCGGCCCCGGCCCGACGGTGCTCATGACGACGACGGGAGCACCTGGGCCGAGCGCTTCGGCGGCGCCGTTCTCGCCGAAGAGGGCTGCCTCGGTCTGCTCCGCGTTCACAACCATGAGGACGAGGGCGTCGGCGTTCTCGGCCGCTTCGCGGGGCGAGGCCGCGCCCGCAGCACCCATCTCCACCAGCGCCCCCATGTTCTCCTCGCGCACGTCGAAGACGCCGAGGTCGAAGCCGGCGGAGATGAGGCTCTTCGCCATCGGGGCGCCCATGGCCCCGAGGCCGACAAAGGCGATATTTTGCATCTAATCTCCCCTCAGGATCTCGATAACCCTCGCGAGCGAGTCGGGCCCGCCGACGTTGCCCGCGAAGATGACGTAGGGCAGGCCGGGGAACGCGCTCTCTCCGGGCAGGACCCAGACGGAGACTATCCCGGGCAACATCTGTCCCGCCACCTCGGCCCGCCGGACCCCGAGCCCGCGCGTCCCGACGTCGCTCGACGTGATGCCGCCTTTGGCAACCACGAAGGCCAGGGGCGCCTCTGCATCCACCCGCCGCATCACCTCCACGAGCGCGTCCGAGACCGCCCGCCCGACCTCGAACCCCGTCCGCCCCGACCCACCCCCCACGACCTCCCGGCTCGTGTACACGACGACCTCGGACCCAACCAGCCCCGAGTTCACCTCCGCCGCCACGCGCTGAAGCTCCTCCTCGCGTTCCGCCTCTTCCAGCAACCGCGGCACCGAGAGTTCGACGCCAAGCACACCCTCCAGGGAGAGCGCGTGCCCGAGCTGGCGCGTGGTCAACTCCACGTGCGAGCCCACGAGCACGAGCCCGTGGCCCTGGCGCGGGCGTCGCCGGTACAGCTCCTCCGGACTCAAGGGTCCCTTCTCCGGGATGCCGCCGCGCGCCCTGACGAAAGAAGGCCCCGTGCGGTACAGGAACCTCTTGCCGCCTTCCTCCGCGTCGAGCAGGCCGAGGACGAAGACCTCAAGGTCGGCGTAGGAGGCCGCGTTCACGACGACGGGACGGCCGCCGGTAACGCCGTGCAGGATCTCCGCTACGCGCCCCGGCCCGCCCTCCCGAATATCCGCGAGGCCGACGCTGACCACCCCGGAGGCCGGGAAGCGGCCCGCGGTCTTCTCCGCGACCCATTCGCGCAGGTTCGACGCGGAGTACCCGAAGCTGGCGTCGCGGGCGAACTCCGTCTCCCCGGCTGGGACCAGCTGCCCTCCCTGGCGCACCCAGTGGATGTCTTCGGCGGTGAGTCGGCCGGCCTCCAGGTAGCAGGGGCAGAGGATCACGCCGTCGATCTCCCCGCCGAGTCCTTCCGCGAGCGCGTCCGCGAGCGCGTCCGTCTCGGCGGGGAAGTGGCCGCGCAGGGTCGAGTCGCCCCGGCTCGTTACGACAAAGTCCGTTCCCGTCTGTTCTGCCGCGGCGGCGAGGTTGTTGGCGACCTCGCGGTTCATCGCGGCGGCCTGCTCCTCGGGGAGGCTGCGCGAGTTTGTCAGGACGTAGAACGTGGGCGAGGGCTGTCCGAGGGCCCAGCGGAGGTCCTCGACAGCCCAGGTCGTCAGGACGGGGACGCCGTGGACCGTCTGGGTGCCGGTCGGGTCGTCGTCGAGGACCGCGATCCGGCGTCCGCCTGCCACGACGCGCTCCCGTATCCTCTCCAGCGCGTCCGGGAGGCGCAACTCCCGTGGCTGCGCCGCGAGGTACACGGCTTCTTCGACCGGCCCGGCCAACGCCAGGCCCTTCTAGAAGCCGCCGGCGTTGAGGAGCTGGACCTGGCGCCCGTTCTTGCTGGCCGTACCCGTAACGGTGGCCGCCGCCTTGATGGCACCCTCGACGGTCGCGGGGGCAGCACCGGTGTTCTTCGAGAGGTACAAAGCCCCCGCGCCGCCCACGTGCGGGGAGGCCATCGAGGTGCCGGAGAAGGTCGTCGTGCCGCCCCCGTTCTTGGTCGAGAGGACCCCCACCCCCGGCGCCCAGACGTCCACGCAGGAGCCGAAGTTGCTGAAGGAGGCCTCCTTGTTGGCCGAGTCGGTGGCGGCCGTGGTCGTGACGCCGTTGCTCGTCCCGGCCCGGGCGGGCGAGGAGGTGCAGGCGTTCACGCCCTCGTTGCCGGCCGCCAGGGCGTAGAAGACGCCGTCGACCGCCGACCGCTTGACCGCGTCGTCGAGGGCCTGGCTCGCGCCGCCGCCCAGGCTCATGTTCGCCACGGCCGGCTTCTTCGCGTTTGCGGTGACCCAGTCGACGCCCCGGATCACACCGGACGTGCTCCCCGACCCGCTGCAACTGAGCACTTTCACCCCGGTCAGCGGCGCCCCGGGGGCCACGCCGACCACGTCGGACGTGTTGTCCCTGGCCGCCACGGTGCCGGCGACGTGCGTGCCGTGGCCGTTGCAGTCCCTGTTCGGACCACCGGCGAAGTTGGTGTGGCCCACCACGTTCAGGTCGGGGTGGCCCGCGTCTATGCCGGTGTCTATGACGTAGGCGTTGACGCCCGAGACCGCGCCCGACCCGTCCCCGGCCCTCGTGGAGCTGGCGTCCGCGTCGACGCGGTCGATGCCCCAGGGCAGCGTCTGGGCGACGGTCTTCATCACCCCGTCGCGCTCGACGTAGGCCACCCGGCCGTCGGCGCGCACCCGGTCCAGGCGGGCCTCCGGTATCGTGGCGGAGAAGCCCTTTATGGCGTTGCGGTAGACGAACCCGACCTCCGCGTTGGCGCGGCCAGAGATCTCCCCCGCCACGCTCGCGGGCTCCTCCACCCCGTCCTCGAGAACCACGATAAACCGGCCCCCGGCCTCACCGCCCGGCTGCGGCTGCGTGAGCGCCATGCCAGCCGACATGCACACCATCGCCCCTATTACCCCAAACAGAACAGAGACCCGTCTCAAAACCGCTTCCCCCCTCGACGACCCGAAGGCGCCACTATAGCACGCAACGGCGGAGACGAGCCACCGCCGGGCAGGGATCCTGGGACCCCGGGAGTCTCGTTATCCACGGCACCTCAAGACCTCAGAGCCTAGAAGCCTCGTGTCCCGTCACTAGTGGTTGTGACGCGGCGTTTCGGAGGCAACGCCGCGGTACTTGAGGGCCATCTCGAAGACCCCGCCGCCGTCGAGCTGGCCTACGTGATCGCGGTACAGCTCCTGCCAGGGCGTGCGGCTCTCGGGGACGGGAGGTACCCCGTCTTCGCGCCTGCGCCGTTCTATCTCCTCGTCCGCCACCAGCGCGTCACAGCGCCCGGCGTTCAGGTCTATTCGAACGGTGTCCCCGGTCCTGAGCCAGGAGAGCCCGCCGCCGGCCGCGCTCTCGGGGGCGGCGTTCAGGATGGATGGGCTGTCCGAGGTGCCTGACTGGCGGCCATCACCGATGGTGGGGAGGGTGTTTATGCCGCGCTTGATCAGCCTGTCCGGCGGCTGCATGTTGACGACCTCGGCCGAGCCGGGCCACCCGAGGGGGCCGGCGCCCCGGATGACCAGGATACTCCCCTCGTCGATGTCCAGACCGGGGTCGTTGATGCGGTGGTGGTAGTCGTCCGAACCGTCGAAGACGACTGCCTTACCCTCAAAGACACCCTCGCCCGCCGGGTCGGCGAAGTACCGCCGCCGGAACTCCTCGGAGATGACGCTTGTCTTTATGATCGCGAAGTCAAAGAGGTTGCCCGAGAGCACCTTGAAGCCCGCCCGCTCCTGCAAGGGCTCGTCGTGCGGGGGGATCATCTCCGGGTCCCGGCTCTCCCGGCCCGCCACGTTCTCGGCGAGCGTCCGCCCGGTGACGGTCGGCACCCCGCCGTCGACCTTTCCGGCCCGGATAAGCTCCGTCACCACCGCTGGCACGCCCCCGGCCCTGTGGAACCGCTCGCCGAGGTACTCCCCCGCGGGCTGCATGTTGACGAGCAGCGGCACCTCGTACCCCCGGTTCCAGTCCTCCGGCGCGAGCTCCGCCCCGGCGTGGCGGGCGATCGCCGCGATGTGCGGCTGGGCGTTGGTGGATCCCCCGATGGCCGTGACGGCCACGATGGCGTTCAGGAACGCCTGCCGCGTGAGTACCTTGCTCGGCCGCAAATCCTCGTGGGCCATCTCGACGGCGCGACGCCCCGTCTCGTAGGCCATCTGGCCCCGCTCGCGGTAGGGCGCCGGTATCGCCGCGCACCCCGGTAAGGACATCCCGAGCACCTCCGCCACGGCGTTCATCGTCGAGGCGGTGCCCATCGTGTTGCAGTGCCCCGCAGACGGTGCCGAGGCGAGCGCCGTCTCGTAGAACTCTTCCTCGTCGATCTCGCCCGCGGCCAGGCGACGCCGGCTCTTCCAGATCGCCATCCCCGACCCGACCAGCTCCCCCTCGAACCACCCGTCGAGCATCGGGCCGCCGGAGAGCACGATAGCCGGTATGTCCACCGTCGAGGCCGCCATCAGGGCCGCCGGTGTCGTCTTGTCGCAACCCGTCGTCAGCACTACGGCGTCTATCGGGTACCCGTAGAGCGTCTCCACGAGACCCAGGTACGAGAGGTTCCGGTCGAGCGCCGCGGTCGGGCGGCGGCAGTTCTCGAAAACCGGGTGGACGGGAAACTCCATCGGTATCCCCCCAGCGTCCCGGATGCCCTCCTTCACGCGCACCGCTAGGTCGAGGTGGTGCCGGTTGCACGGCACCAGGTCGCTCCCGGTCTGGGAGATTCCTATGATGGGCCGGCCGGAGCGAAGCTCGTCCGGCGTGATGCCGTAGTTCATGAACCGCTCCAGGTACAGCGCGGTCTGGTCCATCCGGTCCGAACCCTCGAACCAGTCCCGCGACCGGAACCGGCGACCTCCCCCGTTGCCCTCCACCACGACGCTGTCTACCACGACGCCCACCGGCCCAACGGACAGAAGCCGTGCCGGACGTCGGCCCGTGCCATCCGCTACTCCTCGCCGCGCATGGGCGGCGTCGCGGTCGAGGTCTTGCCCAGGGCCTGAATCATGGTCGGCACCATCGTGAGCTCGGGGATGTAGGCGCGCGACGGGAGCGTCGCAAGGAAGAGGCACGCCTGGGCGACGTCCTCTGCTTGCAGGCTCGCCTCGCGGACCTCTTTAGGGGGCGGTTCCGGGCGATTGTCGAGTATGGGGGTGTCCACGATGCCCGGCAGGATGGCGGTGAAGCGGACGCCGTTCTGGTGCTCCTCGAAGCCCGCGGCGTGGGCGAGCTCGGTCATGCCGGCCTTGGAGGCCTGGTAGGCGGGGCCCGAGGCGTCGGGCCAGGAGCCGGAGACGCTGCTGACGAGGACGGCGAGCCCCTGGGAGGAGCGCAGGTAAGGCAGGGCGGCGCGGACGGCGTAGAACGCGCCCGAGAGGTTGACCGAGATCATGGCGTCCCAGCTCTCGCCCGTGAGCTGCTCCAGCCGCCGCTCTGGGAAGTTCATCCCCGCCGCCACGACGAGCACGTCTATGCCGTCTGACTCGCCTATCCCCTCGAGGGTTCGCCTGACGGCGGCCTCGTCGGAGATGTCCAGCTCGTGGGCGGTTATAACTCGGCCCCCGGCGCCCTCCTCGATGGCGCCCTTGCGCCTGGCGGCGGCGTGGACCGTGGCCCCGGAGTCGGCGAAGAGGTTGGCGGTGGCGAGGCCGATGCCGCTGCTGGCCCCGATCACGACCGCCGTCTTGCCCGAGAGCGTGCCGTTCTGCATCTAGGACCCCGATCCCGCGAGAAACACCTTTATCTGCGCCGACGGGCCGCGGACGAGGTCGGCGAAGGCGCCGGGTCCCTCCTCGAGCGCCAGCACCGGCGGCAGCTCCCCGATGCCGGCCTTCCCCTCCACGAGCCACGATAGCGCCTGCTCGAAGTCCTCGGCGGTGTAGGCGTAGGAGCCCTGAAGGTCGATCTGGCCGCGCACCACGCCGTGGAACCCGAGCGTCGAGCCGTCGTCGTGCAGCCCGATAAACACCGCCCGGCCTCCGGGTCGCAGGAGGTCGATGGCGGCCCGCCGCGTCACCTCGGCCCCGACGGCGTCTATGACGAGGTCGGCCCCGAGACCATCCCTGGCGCCTTCGACGGCAAGCCCCGCCTCCTCGGCCGAGGCGTGGGCGCCCGTCGCCCCGAGCGCGAGTGCCTGCTCGCGGCGTCCCTCGTGGGGCTCGACGGCGTGGACCGTCGGGATGCCGTCGAGGACGGCGGCCTGGAGGCACATCAGGCCGATGGTGCCGGCCCCGATCACCACGGCGTGCTCGACCGGGTGGCCGCCCGCCGTGCCGAGCCTGGCCGCGTGCACGCCGTTCGCGAGCGGCTCGGCCAGCGCCCCCGTGCGGGCGTCGACGCCCTCGGGAAGCGGGTAGACGTTGGCTGCCGGGGCGAGCGCGTACTCGGCGAAGCCGCCGGGCGAATGGATGCCGACGAGCTTGCGGTTCGGGCAGAGGTTCGTGAGCCCGGCCCGGCAGAGGTAACACGTCCCGTCCGAGGAGAGGGGGTTCACCGCCACCGTCAGGCCGAGGAGGCCCTCGTCGGCCCCTTCCCCGACCTCCGTAACGGTGCCGGCGAACTCGTGGCCCATCACCAGCGGCGGGGTCCGGTTGCCCATCTTGCCGAGGTAGCCCTCTATCTCCGAGCCGCAGATGCCGGTCGCCTCCGGGCGGACGACGACCTGCCCCGGTCCGACCTCGGGGGACTCGACCTCCTCCACGGACATCTGTTCCGGGCCGTGCCAGACGATCCCTCTCATGCTGCCACCTCTCCGTCGCGGGCTCCCAACACAATTATTCTACGTCTGGCGCCCCCGCGCACACTCATCGCGGAACCAGCGCCACCGCCCGCACCGGGGAGCCCGAGCCACCCCCGATCTTCAGCGGCAGCGCCAAGAACACGCAGAACGGCGGCAGGACCCCCAGATTATTCAGGTTCTCGACTATGTAGACCTCGTTGCCGAGCAGCGCGTGGTGCGCGGGGTTCTCCTCGGAGCCGGCCGCGTCCACCGCCAGCGTGTCGCACCCGACGAGTGCCGCGCCCCTCTCCACGAGAAACTCCGCGCCCTCGCCCGAGAGGCCGGGCCAGCCCTCCAGGAAGCGCCGTCCCTCCGGACCGGTGGCCCAGCGCTCGTCCCAGCCGTAGCGGAAGAGGACGCGGTCCCCGGGCTCTATGGGGCCGTGCTCCCACTCCCAGGCACGGATGCGGTCCGCGCCGAGCAGGTCCCCAGCCCCGAGGTCCGTGGCCTCTATCGTGGCGGCGCGTCCGGCGAGCCGCTTCAAGGGGATCCTGTCCGTCCCGTAGTGGGCCGGGCCCTCGGGGACGAAGTGGAGCGGGGCGTCCATGTGGGTGCCGGTGTGCTCGCCGAGGGTGAGGCCGCGGTGGGTCGCCACATCGCCCAGAGCCTGCGACTCGTAGACGGTACTCGAGAACCGGGCGTGCGTCGGCCAGGCGGGGATGCCCTCTTCCAGGGTGTGGGAGAGGTCTATCCAGTCGAAGCCGTCGAAGGGCGAGGCCGGGGTCACGCCGCCCCCGGGCCGGGGTTCACTTCGCGCTGTAGCGGTCGGGGTCCTGGAAGACGTCTATGACCGATGTGCCGGCCTCCAGGCGGGCGGCGTGCTCGGCGCCGGCGGGGATGTCGTAGGTCTCGCCGGGGCCGTAGGTGTCTCTCTCCCCGTCAATGGTCAGGTGGAGGGTTCCGGAGACGACGATGCCCCACTGGGCGCCGTGGGCGTGCGGAGGTACCTCGAAAGGCTCTTCGGCGCGGAAAAAGACCGTCTGGCCGTGGGGGCCGGCGATCATGCGCCCCTCGAGGCCCTCGAAGGGGGTATCGACCTGGGGGAGGCCCTGGATCCAGTCCGCGTAAGGGTTCATCGGTGCTCCTTTCCCGGGAGATCGCGTCGTTTGCGCCATCGGCGCGGGCGTCATTATACTGGCCGCTCACATCGGCTCAGCGATCAACCGGGGGTGCCATGCAACGTCTCGAGGGCAAGAGGGCGATAGTAACGGGCGCGGCCAACGGCATAGGCCGGGCCATCGCCCTCAGGCTGGCCTCCGAGGGCGCCCGCGTCGCTATCGCCGACGTGAACGAGGAGGACGCCCAGGAGGTCGCCGGGGAGATAGACGGCGAGACCCTCGTCCACAAGACCGACGTCACCCGGGATGGAGACGTCGAGGCGCTCGTCGGGAGGGCCGTCTCCGAGTGGGGCGGCCTCGACGTTATGGTGAACAACGCGGGCGTCGGTGTCGCGGGCACCGCGGTCACGACGACCGAAGAGGAGTACGAGCGGGTGATGGACGTCTGCGTGCGGGGCACCTTCCTCGGGATGAAGCACGCCATCCCGGCCATAAAGGACGCGGGCGGCGGGTCGGTAATAAACATGTCCTCCGTGGCGGCGCTCGTGGGGCTCGTGGACCGGGCCGTCTACTCGGCGGCCAAGGGCGCCATCTACTCCATGACCCGGGCCTCAGCCATCGACCACGTGGGCGAGGGCGTGAGGGTCAACTGCATAGCGCCGGGCACGGTGGATACCCCGTGGGTGGCGCGCATAACGAGCGGCTACGACGACCCCGAGGAGGCGCGGGCCAACATGCGGGCCCGCCAACCCCACGGCCGGCTCGTCACCCCGGAGGAGATAGCGGCGATGGCGGCCTACCTGGCATCGGACGAGTCGGCCTCCGTCATAGGGGCTTGCATGGTCGTGGACGGCGGCGTCACCGCCCGTTGACCGACCCCCACCGAAAACTGGTCGAGACCGGCTACGACCGGGTGGCCGAGAGGTACCTCGCCACCAAAGACCCGGAAGACCCGCTGGTCCTCTCCGCCCTGGAGGAGGTGGCGCGCGAGCTTCCTCCCGGCGCCCCGGTCCTCGACCTCGGCTGCGGGGCCGGCGTCCCGGCGACCCGCTGGCTCGCCGAGCGGGGCTTCGACGTAACCGGCGTGGACCTCTCGGAGGGGCAACTGGACCTCGCGCGCAGGCTCGTCCCCGGCGCGACCTTTCTCAAGGCCGACATGACGGAGCTGGACTTCGACACGGGAACCTTCGACGCGGTCGTCGCCTTCCACTCCATCATCCACGTGCCCAGGGAAGAGCATCCGGCGTTGTTGGCGAAGGTCCAGCACTGGCTCAGGCCCGGCGGCCTCTTCCTGGCGACGCTCACCCTGACGGACTTTGTGGGCGAGGACGGCGACTGGGAGGGCTGGGGCGCCCCGATGCGCTGGAGCCACTACGACGCGGATACCAACGTGGCGATGCTGCGCGGGGCCGGCCTCGACGTCGTCTACGCGGAGCCGCGCGCCGGCGGCGGCACGGGAAAAGCCGGGGAGACCTGGCTCTGGACGCTCGCCCGCAAGGGCCTCCAAGGATGAACCTCCCGGACACCACCGCGGTACCGGCCCGCGTCCGCACCGCCGGCGGTGGGCCACTCGTGCCCGGCCCGAGGTAGGACAGAGATCCCAGAGAAAGGGGCAGCGCGTGAACGGTAAGACGGCAGCGGTACTCGGGGTTGGCCCTGGCCTGGGGGCGGCCGTGGCCCGCCGCTTCGCCCGCGAAGGCTTCGCCGTGGCCCTGATGGCCCGCCGCGAGGAGAGCGTAGCCGGCGTGCAGGAGGAGATAGAGTCCGCGGGCGGCACGGCGCTGACCGTCTCCGCCGACGCCACGGACCCCGCGTCCGTCGCCGCCGCCTTCGACAGGGTCCGTGCCGAGCTCGGGGAGCCCGAGGTCTTCGTCTACAACGCGGGCGCCTTCCAGATGGGCGGCATCCTGGAGATCTCCCCAGAGAAGTTCGACGAGTGCTTCAAGGCGAACTGCGCCGGCGCCTTCTACGCGGCGCAGCAGGTCCTTCCCGCCATGGTCGAGGCGGGCCGCGGCACGGTGCTCCTAACCGGGGCGACGGCGGCCCTGCGCGGTGGCGCCCGCTTCTCGGCGCTCGCGGTCGGCAAGTTCGGCTTGCGGGCGCTCGCCCAGAGCATGGCCCGCGAGTTCGGGCCGCAGGGTATACACGTCGCCCACGCCGTCATAGACGGCCAGATCGACACGCCGGGGGTAAGGGAGATGTCCCCCGGCCGCGAGGACCACACCATGCTCTCACCCGACGCCATCGCCGAGGCCTACTGGCAGCTCCACTCCCAGGACCGGACCGCCTGGACCCTGGAGCTGGACCTGCGCCCGGCTGTGGAGAGCTTTTGATGGGGACGGTGGGGCGCGAAACTTCGTTCCGTATCGCCCCGTCCAGTCCTGTCCCGCGCGTAAACAAGCTGCAAGGTCATCGTTCTTGCGTAGGGACGAGGTTTCCAGAATCCGGTCCGGACTGAGAGGGGAGAGAGTCGTGCTTGAAGACTTCACCGTCCATACGTTCTCCGGACATCTCGGCGGCACGTTCCGCGTCCACCCCGACGGCTCGGACCCGCTCGACCTGGAGCTGATTTCGGCGAGCGAGTTGGGGGAGGGAGCTGGACGAGGGCGACCTTTCTCCGTCGTGTTTCGCGGTGGTGGCGACGCGGTCCTGTCCCAGCGCACCTACAGGATGGAACACGACCAGATAGGAAGCTTCGAGCTATTCATCGTCCCCATCGGCCCCGACGAGAGAGGGCTTCGCTACGAGGCGATCTTCACCTAGTGCGTGGCGGCCCCGGGCGAACGCTCCATGAGCAGGTAGACGCCCTTGTCTTCCACCTCGCGGAAGCCGAGCCGCTCGTAGAGGCGCAGCGCCGGGTTGAACCGCTCGACGTGGATCGAGACCGGCTTGCCTGACTCCTCGGACTCGGAGATCAAGCCGCCGAGCAACATGCTCCCGACGCCGGCGTTCCTGTGCTCGGGCAGGAGGGCGATGTCCACTATCCTTATCTCCTCAGGCCAGCGCGCAACGTACAGGCGCCCCACGGGGCGGCCATCCTCCAGGATTACAGAGAACTCTGCCCCCTCGTAGTTCTCCCGAAAGTAACTCGACTGGGCGTCGAATTGCATACGGAGGAAGGCGGCCTTCTGCGCCTCGCCCCAGCCCACCTGCGCCAATTCTTCCCGGCGGGTGCTCGCGTACACCCGGTAGAGGAAGCCCCCATCTTCCGGCCTGATAGGGCGCAGGGTGACGCCGTTCGTCGCCGGGACCTTCACCAGTGCGGGGGGAAGACGCCTTGCAGCGCGATGCAGAAGTTGAAGGTCAGGTAGGGCATCAGGTTGTTGTGCGGCGCGGCGCCGCCGGCCGGCAGCAGCGCCTGGGGCGCGAGCGAGGTGTCAGGCGAGGGCTGGTAGGGGGTGCCACCGGTGGCCGGCGCGAACGACGCCGTGTTGGTGATCTGTTTGACGTCGGCGTTGTCCTGCGTCGCGCAGCGCATCGCGTGCGAGTGAGCCGGGATCTCGGTCTCGAGCAGCGTTACCGTCTCGGAACCATCGACCTCGCCGAGGACGTGCAGGCTCAAGCCGGGACCCTGGCCGGGGTGCATGGGAGCGCGGCCTTGCAGATCCGGTAGCGCAAAGGTGGACTTGCCGTCGCCCCCGTAGGTGGTGCCGAGCAGCGCGAACAGGGCCGTGTTCTGGGAGATCGGCATTAGCTGGCCGTTGCAGAACGCCCAGCCCTTGGGGGCGAAGTTGAACGAGAAGATCCGGATCTCGGCGACGAACGGGTCGGCCATGCCTGCCTCCTAGGTCGGGCTCGGGAAGATCCCGAACAGCGAGATGATGAACTCGACGCACAGGTACGGCTGGAAGTTCGTGTGCGGCTGGCTGCCGCCGACCGGCGAGATCGCCGTCGGGGCCATGTTACCGTCGGGCGTGGCGTTGATGTAGGGCGTGATGTTCAGCGAGTTGGCCGGCAGGTTGCCGCCCGCGTCGATGGCGTTGCCGTCGACGGCGGCGCCGACGAGCGGATGGCCGTGGGAGGCGATCTGGTTGACGGTGAGCGTGATCTCCTCCGCACCGCCGGTCTCGGCGAGCACGAACCCGCTGCCCTGATGGATAGGGAGGCGTCCGCGCAGGTCCGGCAGCCCGAACGTGCTCTGGCCGTCGCCGCCGTAGTTGGTGCCGATCAGCTGGAACAGGGTCTCGTTCTCCGAGATCGGCAGTAGCTGTCCCTCGCAGAACAGCCAGCCGTTGGGCGCGTAGTTGCCCGCGAACATTCGGATTTCGCCGACGTACGGCTGTGCCACTGGAAGCCCCCTCTAGTTCGGTGACGGGAAGATGCCCTGAAGCGCGATACAGAAGTTCAGGGTCGTGAACGGCTGCATGTTCAGGTGCGCCTGGCTGCCGCCGGTGTTCGTGACGGTGGCCGGGTTCATCGGCGTGAGGTTCGTCGGCGAATGGTACATGTTGTTCGCGCTGCCGAGGACGCGGCCGGCCGGGACCGAGTTGCCGCCGCTCGACGCCGAGGATGCGTTCGCGGCGTGGGCGTGCGTCGGCATCTCGTTGATCGTCAGCGTGTGCGCCTGCTCGCCGGCCCGCTCGCCGAGGATGTGTCCGTTGCCGGAGTGCATCGGCGTCCGGCCGCGGAGGTCCGGCAGCGCGAAATTGGCCTGCCCGTCCCCCCCGAACTGCGTGCCGAGCAGGGCGAACAGCGCCTGGTTCTGGTTGATGGGCAGCAGCTGCCCGTTGCACAGCGCCCAGCCCTTCGGGGCGAACTGGAAGGACATGATCCTGATCTCTGACAAGAACGGTTCAGCCATGCGTCTCTCCTGTCCTGGTCGGGATCATTGCGCGCACGGATCGCCGCCGCCGACAAAGCCGCCGCCCGAGGGCACATTCGAGCTCTCTCTGGTGGCGCTGGCGGTGGCCGCGGTGTTCTGGCCGAGAAGGAAGGTCGAGACGGCGCCCGTGTCGCTCGCCCCGCCGGCGTAGCCCGGCAGCCGCACGGTCGTGTTCATCCGCTGGCGTAGCCGGATGTCGTGCCCGCCGTTGCGGCCCGAGTTCGTGGCGTTGTTGCCCGACAGGTGCAGGCAGGTCTGGAACGAGTCGCCGTTGGTGGTGTCCCCGTTGACGCCCTTCGGCGTCACGCCATTGTTGAGGGAGATGCCCTGGAAGATATTGCCGACGCTCGAGTTCGTGCCGGGGTTGGCGACAGTGTTCCCGGTCACCGTCGCGTCCAGGTGCCCGCCGGTGGCTATGCCTGCCCCGGCCTGGAGGAAGATGCCGTAGTTGTTGTACTCGCGTATCGTGTTGTTGGTGATCGCCAGCTTCATGTCCGAGTCGGCGCCGCCACCGGCGTGCGTAAAGCTGATGCCGCTGCCCTCCAGGGAGCCCGAGTTCGCCACGCCCGACACGCCGATCGTCGCGCCGGTGATGCGGGCGTCCATGTCGCCGGGGCCGAAGCTCTTGACGAGCGTGATGGCGTTGGTAAGGCCGTCACGGAACGTGTTGGCGCCGTGGATGTCGACGGTGGCCTTGCCGGCGCCGCCGCCGCCGGAGATCGTGACGTAGCCGCCGCCGGTCGCGATCGAGGAGTGGTTGTTCGTGTGCGTGTTGCTGTCGTAGTCGAGGTCGCCGCCGCCGCTGCCGTTGGCGATGTACTGGAAGTGGTCCCCCGCCGTGCCCGTGAACAAGCTGTTCTTT